>NZ_CP014224.1:685000-1027500 GCF_001697185.1 Wenyingzhuangia fucanilytica
GATGCCTATGTGTTTACAGGTAAAGAAGTTATCACTAAAAGAAATCAAGGGAAAATAGGAGAGGTGATTGATACCATTATCAAGCAATACAAAAAAATGGAATCTAAATACGATTTTGTTTTGGTTGAAGGTACTGATTTTGAAGGAGATGCTACTTCTTTAGAGGCTGAGTTAAATGTAAATATTGCTAAAAATTTAGGGATTCCTGCTTTAATTATTAGTAAAGCTTCAAAAGGATCTATAGATAACACTATTGAAAACACAAAGTTGATTTATGATACTTTTAAAAATGGAGATGTAGAAGTACTTTCTGTTGTTGTTAATAAAGTAAGTAAAGAAAATGTAGGTAAAATTGAAAAACGTTTGTTAGATATTGTACCAAAAAATGTTGTGACTTGTGCAATTCCTTTCTCAAATAAATTATCTAATCCTACAGTGGCAGAAATTGTTAGAGAGTTAGATGCTGAGGTAATGTTTGGACAAGGAGGGTTAAACAATCCTATTGGTGCTTATGGGGTAGGAGCCATGCAGTTAAGAAATCACTTACAACATTACGAAGAAAATTATTTGGTAGTAACCCCAGGAGATAGAGCAGATATTATTTTAGGATCGTTACAGGCAAATACCTCTAAAAACTATCCTAAAGTTGCTGGAATTGTATTAACCGGAGGTTTAAAACCAGAAGGAACTATTTTAAGATTGATTGATGGACTTTCTGATATTGTTCCTATTTTGTCTGTAAAAACAGGAACTTTTGAAACCGCTACCAATGTAGCAAATGTTCAAGCACAGATTTATTCAGAGAATAACGATAAAATTTTAGCATCATTAAGAATTTTTAACAAATATGTACCTACTGATGATTTAACTAATAAGTTAATCAATTTTGAAGTAAAAGGGATGACTCCCAAAATGTTTCAATACAATATGGTGGATAGGGCTCAAAAACAAAAGAAAAGAGTTGTTTTACCCGAAGGGAATGATGCTAGAGTATTAGAAGCAGCTGCTATGTTAGCCACTTTAAATATAGTGGATGTTACGCTTTTAGGAGATATTGAAGAGTTAAAAATAAAAGCAGAAAAAATAGGGATTGCGATTAATTTTGATAAAATAAAAGTAATCAATCCACTTACTTCAGAGTATTTAGAAGATTTTGTAAATACTTTCTACGAACTTAGAAAACATAAGGGAGTGAATTTAGATATGGCTCGTGATACCATGACGGATGTATCTTATTTTGGAACCATGATGGTGCACAAAGGTTTAGTAGATGGAATGGTGTCGGGAGCAGTAAATACTACCCAACATACCATTAGACCAGCGCTACAATTTATTAAAACGAAACCTGATGTTTCGGTAGTATCATCAGTTTTCTTTATGTGTATGGATAATAGAGTTTCTGTTTTTGGAGATTGTGCTATTAATCCAGATCCTACGGCAGAACAATTGGCAGAAATTGCTATTTCCTCTGCAGATTCAGCAGCAAATTTTGGAATCGAACCAAGAGTCGCTATGTTGTCTTATTCATCTGGTTCATCTGGTAAAGGTGCGCATGTAGATAAGGTAAGAGCAGCTACAGAAATTGTAAAAACCAAACGACCAGATTTAAAAGTAGAAGGGCCAATTCAGTACGATGCAGCAGTAGATGCTGGAGTAGCAAAAAGTAAAATGCCAAACTCTGAAGTAGCAGGACAAGCAACAGTGTTGATTTTCCCAGATTTAAATACAGGAAACAATACCTATAAAGCCATTCAGAGAGAAACTGGAGCATTGGCTATTGGGCCAATGTTACAAGGACTAAATAAACCCGTTAACGATTTAAGTAGAGGTTGTACCGTTGACGATATTTTTAACACAGTTATTATTACTGCAATACAAGCACAAGAATTTTAAAATATGAATGTACTAGTTATTAATTCAGGGAGTTCCTCTCTAAAATATCAAATGATAGAAATGCCATCAGAAAAAGTTATTTGTGGTGGATTAATAGAACGTATAGGACAGCAAAATTCAAAATTTGTTTATGATCCTACAGATGGAGAGGAAGTAGAGGTAGAAGCTGCTATTTCAGATCATAAAGAAGGATTGTCTAAGTTGGTTTCTTATTTGTTAGATGAAACCATTGGTGTTTTAAAATCTACAGATGATTTAAAAGTAATTGGACATAGAGTAGTTCATGGAGGAAGTACGTTCTCTAAAACAAGATTGGTAACCCCAGAGGTAAAATCAAAAATAAAAGATTTGTTTTCTTTGGCTCCTTTGCACAATCCAGCAAATTTATTGGGTATAGAGGTTTGCGAAGAATTATTTCCAGCAGCTAAACAAATTGTGGTGTTTGATACTGCTTTTCATCAAACAATGCCTTCTGTCGCGTATAAATATGCTTTACCTAAGAAAATCACAGAGGAAAAAAAGATTCGTGTATATGGTTTTCATGGAACAAGTCACAAATATATTTCTGAAAAAGCAAATGAGTTTTTAGGAACTAAAAATACCAAGTTAATTACTTTACATATTGGGAACGGAGCTTCTGTTTCTGCAGTAAAAAATGGTGAGTGTATAGATCATTCAATGGGTTTTTCACCAACTGCTGGTTTGGCTATGGGAACAAGAACAGGAGATATAGACCCTTCTGTGGTGTTACATTTAATTAAAAATTTAGGATATTCTGTTGATGAGGCTAGTAATATTTTAAATAAACAAAGTGGGATGTTAGGGATGACTGGATATTCAGACTTTAGAGATATTGTTGCTCAATCGGAGTCTGGAAATAAAGATTGTACCGAAGCTTTAGAATTATATGCTTATAGAGTAAAAAAATACATAGGGTCTTTTGTAGCAAGTATGAACGGTTTAGATGCGCTTGTTTTTACGGCTGGTGCAGGTGAAAACTGTAAAGAAATAAGAGAATTAATTTGTAAAGATTTACAATTTTTAGGAATTGAAATTGATGAGAATCTCAATAATGTTAGAGCAAAGAAGTTAACAGAGATTCATGCTTCTAACTCAAAAGTAAAAGTGTTGATTATTCCTACTAATGAAGAGTTAGAAATAGCTAAACAGTGTTTTGAGTTGAATTAAAAGAACTGTATCATTATTATAAAAAGGGTTTACTACATAAGTGTAGTAAACCCTTTTCTTTTTATTTAGATGATGTTTTGTTAATATTTGGTCTTTGGCTTTGGTTACATTATTGTTTTTTGACTTGTGTATTAATTTAAAATCAAAAAATGTTATGAAAAAAGTATTACTTGGTATGTTGTTTTTAGCAACAATGGGCATGTTTGCTCAAGAAACAGAATTTAAATCTCCTATTAAAAAAGGGAGGGTTAATTTAGCAGGGAGTTTATCCGTGATAATAGATGATTCTAATTTTGAGAATAATAATTCTAAATATAAGAATGTTGTTTTTAGCCCTAATATTGGTTATGTAATTCAAGAGAATTTAGTTTTAGGAACTACTTTATCTGTTGGTTATGGTGAAAACAAGAATGATTATGAGAATAATAACTCTAACATATTTAATAAAAACACCAGAAAAAAATATAGAATTGGAGTGTTTGCTAAAAAGTATATACCCGTTATAGATAAATTGTTTTTGAATTTAGCACCAGGAGTTTATTATGAAAGAAATATATATTTATATTCAAACAATAACAATGATGATAATTATTCTAATCAATATGAAGTGAATGTTACTCCAGGAATAAGCTATTTTTTTAATAATAATTTAGCGTTACAAATGAATTTAGGTAGTTTATCATATAACTATATAGAGAGAAGAGATAAAGAGAGTGATGAAATTTCTAGTAAAGGAAATACAGTAGCACTAAACTTAACTTCAAATGTTTCTTTAGGTATTAGCTATTTTTTTTAAAACTATGATAGGTAATAAAAAAAAACTCGATAGAAATTTCTATCGAGCTTTTTTTATTTGTTAATTTTTACAGTTTTGATTTGTATCAAATCAACTAAGAAAGCAAATAGCATAGAGAAATAAATATATCCTTTAGGAATTTCAAAATGCAATCCTTCTCCAATAAGCGATACACCAATCATCATTAAAAAACAAAGTGCTAATATTTTAAAAGAAATATGTTTGTTAATAAAGTTTACAATAGGTTTAGAAGCAAAAATCATCACCAATACACTAATAATTATGGCGGTATACATTACATATAAATTATTAACCATTCCTACAGCGGTAATAATAGAATCTATTGAAAACACAATGTCTAACAATAAAATTTCAAATAACAAATTTCTAAATGTTGGGTTTTTAATCTTCTTATCAGGATTACTTTGATGGTTTTCTGTATGATGGAAAATTTCTGTACTAGCCTTGTAAAGTAAAAAGATTCCACCACCCAAAAGGATGATGTTTTTACCGCTAAAACCAATTCCGAAAATTGTAAATAAAGTATTGTCTAGCTTTAAAATCCAAGAGATTACAGTAAGCAGTCCTATTCTGATAATTGCAGCTAGTGACAAGCCTATAATGCGGAGTTTGTCTCTTTTTTCTTCGGGCAATTTATCAGTTAAAATAGAGATAAAAATAATATTATCTATCCCTAGCACAACTTCTAAAAAAATTAGTGAAAGTAAGGGAATAAGAATTTCTTGTAGCATAGTTTAGTTTTATATCAAATTTAATAAATTAAAAAACCCTCTAACAAAAGTTAGAGGGTTAAAATATAAGCAAGATGTTATTTTAAATTTATTTTACTTTTTCGACGATGGCCTTAAAAGCTTCTGGGTTGTTCATCGCTAAATCAGCTAAAACCTTACGGTTTAATTCGATATTGTTAGCTTTTACTTTTCCCATAAACTGAGAATAAGACAATCCATGAATACGAGCACCAGCGTTGATACGAGTAATCCATAATCCACGGAAACTTCTTTTCTTGTTTTTTCTATCACGGTAAGCGTAGCACATTGCTTTCTCAACCGCGTTTTTTGCTACTGTGTAAACGTTTTTACGTCTTCCAAAGTAACCTTTTGCTTGCTTCAAGATTTTTTTTCTTCTGTTTCTTGAAGCTACTGAATTTACTGATCTAGGCATAATTTCAATGTTTTTTGTAGTAAGGCGATTATCTTAATTGTTAGTGTTAAATGTTTAATGGTTAACGATTCGTTGTGCATTAATCATTAATAACTAATCATTGACAATTCTTAAATAAGCCCACTCCATGGTTAATATTTAATATTCCCGTTAAACTTAAATTACTTTAAGTTTAATTGATTTTTGATGTTTGACTCATCACTTTTGTGAACTAACCCATCATGAGTTAACTTCAACTTACGCTTCTTAGACTTCTTTGTTAAGATGTGACTTTTAAAAGCGTGTTTTCTTTTTAATTTTCCAGTACCAGTTACCTTGAATCTCTTCTTAGCACTTGATTTTGTTTTTAATTTAGGCATCTCTCTTTAAGTTTTTTATTCTTGCTTATTTTATCTTTTAGTTCTTAAAGTTAAAAGTCTGTCAAGTATTAATATTTACGCTTTATGAGTAAACTTTTAACTTTATTCCTTTTAAAACTTTAGAAACTAGTTTTACTTTTTCACTTTAGGAGCAAGAAACATAATCATACGTTTACCCTCTAATTTAGGCATCTGTTCTACTTTACCATATTCTTCTAACTCTTGAGCTAATTTTAATAATAAAATTTGTCCTTGGTCTTTAAATATAATAGAACGTCCTTTAAAGAATACATACGCTTTTAATTTAGCACCATCTTGTAAAAACTTGATAGCATGTTTCTTTTTAAACTCGTAATCGTGTTCATCTGTTTGAGGTCCAAAACGAATTTCTTTTACAGTTACCTTAGAAGCCTTTGCTTTGATAACCTTATCACGTTTCTTTTGCTCATACAAGAACTTCTTGTAATCAATAATTTTACAAACAGGAGGAACTGCTTTTGGAGAAATTTCTACCAAATCTAATTCTTGTTCCTTTGCTATTTGCTTTGCTTTGGCAAGAGGGTAAACACCAATTTCTATGTTTTCTCCAACCAAACGTACCTCATCCACAAAACGAATGTGCTCGTTAATTCTGTGTGGATTCTCTTTAATAATTCTCGCAGGTCCTTTAGACCTTCTTCTCTTAATTGCTATGGCTTTATCTTTTTACTCTCATATTGCTATGAGAAATTAAACTTTTATTTAAATGTTACTAAGGTTTTAGCAACTTCATCTGATATGTGTTTGATGAAATCTTCTATAGAAAAAGTTCCTAAATCTCCTTCTCCATGTTTTCTAACAGAAACACTTTCTTCTCCTTCTTCTTTTTCCCCTACAATAATCATGTAAGGAACTTTGCTAACCTCAGCATCTCTAATCTTTCGACCAGTCTTCTCATTTCGGTCGTCAATTAGCGTGCGAATTTCGGAATTTTCTAGCAATTCTGAAACTTTTTCAGCATATTTCTGATATTTCTCACTGATTGGTAGGATGATAACTTGTTCTGGCATCAACCAAAGAGGGAAATTACCTCCAGTATGTTCTAACAATACAGCAATAAAACGTTCCATAGATCCAAATGGAGCACGATGTATCATTACTGGTCTGTGATCTGAATTATCAGAACCTTTGTAAGTTAAATCAAATCTTTCTGGTAAATTGTAATCTACCTGAATAGTTCCTAACTGCCAACTTCTACCTAAGGCATCTTTTACCATAAAGTCTAATTTAGGTCCGTAAAAAGCAGCTTCACCTGTTTCTACCACATAATTTAAACCTTTTTCTTTGGCAGCGTTTATAATTGCATTTTCTGCTTTGTCCCAGTTTTCATCAGAACCAATATATTTACTTGGGTTTTCAGGATCTCTTAAAGATACTTGTGCTGTAAAATCTTCAAAACCTAAAGAACCAAAAACATATAATACCAAATCAATTACATCTTTAAATTCTTGATCTAATTGGTCTGGAGTACAAAAAATATGTGCATCATCTTGTGTAAAACAACGTACACGTGTCATTCCGTGTAATTCTCCACTTTGCTCGTATCTATATACAGTACCAAATTCTGCATAACGTTTTGGTAATTCTTTATAAGAATAAGGCTTGTAGTTAAATACTTCACAGTGGTGAGGACAGTTCATTGGTTTTAATAAGAACTCTTCGTCCATTTTTGGAGTTTTGATAGGTTGAAAACTATCTTCTCCATATTTTTCATAGTGACCAGAAGTTACATATAATTCTTTCTGACCAATATGTGGTGTCATTACCATTTCGTAACCAGCTTTCTTTTGTGCTTTTTTTAAGAAATCTTCTAAACGAGATCTTAAAGCAGCTCCTTTAGGCAACCATAAAGGCAATCCTTGACCTACTTTTTGAGAAAAAGTAAACAATTCTAATTCTTTACCTAATTTACGGTGATCACGTTGTTTTGCTAACTCTAACAACTCTAAATATTCCTTAAGCATTTTAGCTTTTGGGAATGATATTCCATAAATACGTGTTAATTGAGGATTTTTTTCATCACCTCTCCAATAAGCACCTGCAGCACTCATTACTTTAACAGCTTTTAAAATTCCAGTGTTAGGAATATGACCTCCACGACATAAATCTGTAAAATCATCATGATCGCAAAAAGTAATTTCTCCATCATTTAAGTTTTCAATCAACTCAACTTTAAATGGATTATTTTCTTCTTTATATTTAGCTAAGGCATCAGCTTTAGAAACTTCACGTAACGTAAATTCGTGTTTTCCTCTAGCTAATTCTAAAAATCGTTGTTCAATTTTAGGAAAGTCATTTTCAGAAACTTTGTGTTCACCAAAATCAATATCGTAGTAAAAACCATTTTCTATGGCAGGACCAATGGTTAGTTTTACACCAGGGTACAATTGTTGGATTGCCTGAGCTAAAACGTGTGCAGAAGAGTGCCAAAAAGCTTTTTTTCCTTCTGGTTGCTCAAATGTATATAAGGTTAAATTACCATCGGTGGTTAATGGGGTTTTGGTTTCAACGGTTTGTCCATTAAAACTAGCAGAAATCACATTTCTGGCTAATCCTTGGCTAATGCTCATAGCCACATCCATTGGAGTACTGTTTTTGTCGTACTCTCTTACACTTCCATCGGGTAAAGTAATATTAATCATTATAGATATTTTTTGCTGTGCAAAGATAGGGTATTAATTGTAAGTTTAAAACAATCAAAATTAAAGTTTTGAAGCCTTTTTACTTTGGAATTATTGCTTTTAATCCCTTTGTTTTTCAGCGTGTTAAAAATGTATGAGATTCTTTGACTTTTAAATTTTTAAATCTTTGAATAAAAAGTTACTTTTGCGCATGCAACAAAAAGTACTTATTCTAGATTTCGGATCTCAAGTTACGCAGCTGATAGCTCGTCGAGTGAGAGAATTAAACATTTATTGTGAAATTCACCCATACAACAGCGAAAAATACAATTTTGCTGATTATAAAGCAGTTATTTTATCGGGTTCTCCACACTCTGTTAGAGGAGAGAATGCTCCTAAAATTGACTTGTCAGAAGTAAAAGGTAAAAAACCATTATTAGGAATCTGTTATGGAGCTCAATACTTAGCACACTTTTTTGGTGGAGAAGTAGGAGCATCAAACACAAGAGAATATGGTAGAGCCAACTTATCTTTCTTAGATCATACCAATCCTTTATTTGATGAAATCAAGGAGGGAAGTCAGGTTTGGATGAGTCACTCTGATACCATTTTAAATTTACCAGATAATTATGAATGTATTGCAAGTACACCTGATGTAAAAAATGCAGCATATCATGTAAAAGGTGAAGATACTTATGCTATTCAATTCCACCCAGAAGTATATCATTCTACAGATGGAACTAAATTGTTAGAAAACTTTTTAGTGAAAATTGCAGGGGTTGCTCAAGAATGGACACCAAATAACTTTGTAGAAACTACTGTTCAAGAAATTAAAGATAAAGTAGGAAACGATAAAGTAGTCTTAGGACTGTCTGGTGGAGTAGATTCTACCGTAGCTGCTGTTTTATTAAACAAAGCTATTGGAGATAACTTATACTGTATTTTTGTTAACAACGGTTTGTTACGTAAAAATGAATTTGAGGCAGTGTTAAAGCAATACGAAGGTATGGGCTTAAACGTAAAAGGAGTAGATGCTACTGATAGATTCATGAAAGAATTAGAAGGTTTGTCTGATCCTGAAGCAAAACGTAAAGCTATTGGAAAAGCATTTATTGATGTTTTTGATGCTGAATCTCATTTGATTGAAGATGTAAAATGGTTGGCACAAGGAACTATTTATCCAGATGTAATTGAATCTGTTTCTGCAGATGGAGGGCCATCAGCAACCATTAAATCTCATCACAACGTAGGAGGATTGCCAGACTTTATGAAATTAAAGATAGTGGAGCCTTTGCGTATGATTTTTAAAGATGAAGTTCGTAGAGCAGGAAAATCTATGGGAATAGATCCTGAGTTGTTAGGACGTCATCCTTTCCCAGGGCCAGGATTGGCTATTAGAATTCTAGGAGATATAACTGCTGAAAAAGTAGCAATGTTACAAGAAGTAGATCATATTTTTATTCAAGGATTAAAAGATCATGGATTGTATGATTCTGTTTGGCAGGCAGGAGCTATTTTATTACCAGTACAATCTGTAGGGGTAATGGGAGATGAGCGTACTTACGAAAAAGCAGTTGCTTTACGTGCAGTAGAGTCTACTGATGGTATGACGGCTGATTGGGTAGATTTACCTTATAAATTTTTACAAGAAATTTCTAATAAAATTATCAATAACGTTAAAGGAGTAAACAGAGTTGTTTATGATATTAGCTCTAAACCACCAGCAACTATTGAGTGGGAATAATTTTAATAAATGATGATAAAAACGCCAAATAACTTATGTTGTTTGGCGTTTCTATTTTATAATAACTTATTTATAGAATGTATTACCTCGTATGAATTATACATATTTGGTATAATATATGTAATATTGCTGTTAGAAAAAGAACCCTTATATATATGAGAATATTTAAAATTTTTAGCCTTTTTTTAATTATGATGAGTGCTACTGTATATGCACAAACCATAAAAGAATATAAAACAGAAAAAGGTGAATCTTTAAGAGATGTAGCTAAAAAGTTTGATATTAGTTATAAAGATTTAATGGAAGCCAACCCTGATATTTCAAGATGGCCAAAATCAAATACTTTAATTAAAATACCTACAGATGCTCCAAAGCTTGTTAAAAAAATAAAAAGACCAAAAGACCGCAGGCCAGATAGTAAAAAAGATTTGGTTAATGCATCTGCTCAAGATTCTATGGGGATACATATTGTAAAACCAAAGGAAACATTGTACAGTTTGTCTAAGTTGTATGATGTAGAAATGACAACTTTAATAAAAGACAATCCAATTTTAACTTTTGATGGTTTAAAAATAGGGCAAGAATTAAAAGTACCTTATAAAGAACCAGAGGTTTTAGAGGCTTCAAAAAACCACATAGTAAAAGAAAAAGAAACTTGGTATGGTATTTCTAAGCTATATGGAGTTACCATTGAGGATTTAAAATTAGCCAATCCTAATTTTGCTATTGAAGGATTAAAAATTGGTTCTGTAATAGAAATTCCGGTTTCTAATAATTTAGCTACTCAAGAACAAGGAAGTGGAAAATCAAATGAAAATTCTCATACCATTTCAAAAGGAGAA
This sequence comes from Wenyingzhuangia fucanilytica, assembly GCF_001697185.1. Classification (GTDB taxonomy): domain Bacteria; phylum Bacteroidota; class Bacteroidia; order Flavobacteriales; family Flavobacteriaceae; genus Wenyingzhuangia; species Wenyingzhuangia fucanilytica. The sequence goes on from NZ_CP014224.1 coordinate 695,668, forward strand.
ACTTTATATAGTGTTTCTAAATCATACGGAATTAGTGTAGATGAACTTTTAGCGGTAAATGATACTGTTGTAGTAGATAGTTTAGTGATTGGAACGGTGTTAAAATTACCTAAAAAAGTTGTAGAGAGTGTGGTGGTAAGTACCGCTTCTCCTATATATAAACAAACGCCAGTATTTTATAAATACTACAGTCATAAAGATACTTTAGCTGTGGTTTTAGATAAATATAACATGTCTTTGGACTCGTTAAAGTCATTAAATCCATCATTAGATAGTTTGGTAAATAATGGAGGTAAAATGTTGATGGGCTTTAAAAAGACACATCAATTATTTGGAAATCAAGAGTGGTTTAAAGATTCAATTATTACCAATAAGCCTATCAAAGCAATGGTAATGCTTCCTTTTGATTTTAAGAAGAACGATACTTTAAGTCAAGAAATATTATTTGCCAATAGTTCAGCATTACCAACTATTGTTTCTGATTTTTATTTGGGAGCAGAAATAGCGATAGATTCTTTAAAAAATCAAGGAATTAATGTTGATTTAAAAGTTGTAGATACTGAAAAATCTGTAGATTCTATTTATAAAAACATCGCAAAATATAAAGCTATGGAACCCGATGTGATTGTGGGGCCTTTGTATAGCTCTAATGCAATTTATGTTGCTACCCAGTTTACAGGTACACCAGTTTATTATCCTATCTATTCTAAAAAACAATCTACTTTTATGAATAGTAACTTGATAAAAACAGCTACAGAAAAAAGTTTGTTCGAAAAGGAGATTTTAGCTTTTATTAAAGAAAATAGAAAAGGACAACACTTACTAATTGTTGGTTTAAATGAGAATAGAAATGAATTGTTAAAACTAAAGAATCAACTGGTTAAAAAAGATAGTGTTGGTAAAGTTTTGGCAGATGATGTTTCTATTTTAACCCTGTCTAAAGGGTATATTGCTAAGTCAGACTTCCTAGATAAAATAAAGTTAGATAAACCTAATTGGATTTTAATTGCTGATAAGAACAACGTAGTAACTTCTGATGTTTTTAATAATGTGATGAGTTTGCCTAAAGAGAATAAGTATAAAACTCCAGTGAGAATTTTATCTTTTGAAAAATCAGACTATATTGATAAGTTGTCTTATGAGTCTTTGTTTAGATATCATTATACTTATGCAACAGATGAGGTTGAGTATAGAGAAATTGAAAACAAATCTTTTGAACAATCGTATTTAAGAAAAAATCATCAATATCCAAGTTATCATGCAACTCGTGGTTTTGATGTTACTTATGATGCTGTTTTAAGAGTGTTAAAAAGCAAAAACGGTGGAAAAGGTTTATATGATCCATCTTACAGAAGTAAAACAGCTTTTGTATATAAAAAAGGAGAGCTTCCTACAAAAACAAATCAAGCAGTATTTGTAAACGCTATAGAGAATACAAAGCAAGGCGGGTTAAAAATAATAAGATTAAGATAGTTTAGAAGCTATTTTTTCAATAGTCATATCAAAAGGAGTGTAGTTAAAATCTACACTCTTTTTTATTTTACTACCATCGTAAAATCTTTTTTTCTGAGCAGCTTTTGCACTGTATTTATTTAGGCCAATTTGTAAATATCCAAAGCTAATTACAGAAAAGAAACTGTTAATTCTCCAAACTACTTCGGTAATTCCTTTTCCAATTTTGTGTTTAGGTGGTTTTACTCCAAGTTTTTTGGCTATTAAAGTAAAAAGATCTTTAAAACTATAATTTTCGTTTACCAATACAAAACGTTCGTTTTTAATATTGCTATTCATTAAAGTAATCATAGCATTGGTTACATCATTTACATCAACAACACCTGTAACTCCTGTGGTGTAAAATTTAAATCCTTTTTTTATTTTATGGAATAATTTTCCTGTGTTTACTTTCCAAGCACCAAATCCAAAAATAACACCTGGGTTAACAATAACCATTTCTAAATTTTCTTGAGAACCTCTCCAAACTTCCATTTCTCCTCCAAATTTAGATAGGCTGTAATCACTGTGATCTCCTTCTACATTCCATTCAGAATCCTCATCCATAATAGAAGCTCCTGGTTTTTTAGAAAGGGTAGCAATAGAGCTTACATAGCACAATTTTTTAATTTTATTGGCAATGCAAAGGTTTACAATATTGGAAGTCCCTTCAATATTTATCTTTCGTAACTTTTCACTGTCTTTAGGAGAAAAAGAAACCATTGCTGCAGCATGATAAACATGAGTAATATCTTTAAAAGCAATTTCTAAGGCAGGAATGTCGGTAATATCGGCTTGTCTCCAAATAATGTTATCAAAGAGTGATGTAGCACTATACAAATCAAAAATTTCTTTAGTGGTTTGTTGTGTGTTGGCATTTCTATACAATGCAACTACTTTTTGGTTCTCTTTGCACAATTTATAAATTAAGTGTGCACCTACTAAGCCTGTTCCTCCTGTTACTAAAATCATAGTTCGAAATTAATCAATTTTAGGAAATATTAATTGTTAATTTTACTTTTCAAAGTTTAGTATATGAATAAAAATGATTTAAGGATAAAATATAAATCTTTAAGGAGTAAATTAAGTGTTGATGATGTAGCATTAAAAAGTATTGAGGTTTCTAATCAACTATTAAAATTAGACGTTTGGGAAAAAACATATTATCATCTTTTTTTATCGATTGATACTCAAAAAGAGATAGATACCGAACATGTTTTACATATTCTATTTGCTAGAAATAAAGAAGTTGTGGTGTCTAAATCAGATTTTAAAACCAATACTTTATCACATTTTTTATTAACAGAAAACACCAAGTTAAAAGTAAATTCTTATGGTATTCCAGAACCAACAAACGGATTGCCTGTTCCAGAAAATATGATTGATGTGGTATTTGTTCCTTTATTAGCTTTTGATAAAAAAGGAAATAGGGTAGGATATGGAAAAGGATTTTATGATGATTTTTTGTCGAAATGTAAAAAGGATACTCTAAAAATAGGATTGTCTTTTTTTGATGCTGAACAAGAAATAGAAGATGTTTATCAAGGAGATTTTCCTTTAGATTATTGCGTAACACCAACTAAAATTTACAGGTTTAATGAATAGTGTTGTAGAGAATACCATTGCTTTTGTAAAAGAGCAATTAAAAAATGCAGAGGGAGGTCACGATTGGTTTCATATAGAAAGAGTATACAAAAACTCATTACTGATTGCTCAAACAGAAAAATGTGATATTGAGATTGTTTCTTTAGGCGCTTTGTTGCACGATATTGCAGATTCTAAATTTTATAACGGAAACGAAGAAGTTGGACCTAAAGTGGCTCGTGATTTTTTAAAATCTCAAAAAGTAAAAGAATCTACTATTGAGCATGTTATTAAAATTATTGAGAATATTTCTTTTAAAGGAGGAAACGAAACTCAAAAATTTAGCTCAAAAGAATTAGATGTTGTTCAAGATGCAGATAGGTTAGATGCTATTGGAGCTGTAGGAATTGCTAGAGCTTTTAGTTATGGTGGTTTTAAAAATAGAGGAATGTATGATCCTGAAATAAAGCCTAATTTAAAGATGACTAAAGAGGAGTATAAAAAAAGTACTGCGCCTACAATTAATCATTTTTATGAAAAATTATTGTTGTTAAAAGATAGAATGAATACTACAACAGGAAAAGAAATTGCAGCAAAAAGACATCAGTTTATGGAGCTTTATTTAGAACAGTTTTATAACGAATTTAATGGTGTTTTGTAATGGATTTGCAAAGAAACCGACAATATATAAAGAAGAGTTAAGCCTGCTTAATTCTTTTTCATAGCAATTTTCCTCGCTGTATTTTTTACAGCGAGGTTTTTACTTTTCGGTAAGTAATAAATTTATGTCTTTGCTAAGTTGTTCAATTTCTTTTTTATTGGTACCATCATAAAAACCTCTAATTCTTTTTTTAGTATCAATCAAAACAAATTGTTCTGTATGTATAAAATCCTGATCACCTCCATCACCTTCATCAAGCACCGCAAAATAACTTTTACGAGCTAGGTTATAAATCATTTTTTTACTTCCAGTGGTAATATGCCATTTTCCAGAAATAGCTCCATGGGCATCGGCATAGGCTTTTAGTACAGGAACGCTATCCATAATTGGTGTTACGGAGTGCGATAAAAATTTAATTTTAGAATTATTGATGAATGCTTCTTGTAAAATAGACATGTTGTCAGTCATTATTGGGCAGATGGTTCCACAACGTGTAAAGAAAAAATCAGCTACATATATTTTGTCTTTAAAATCAGCTTCTGTAACCGTTTTACCATCTTGATCTACTAAAGAAAAAGAGGCAATAGTGTGGTTTTTAGAAATATTTAACATACTATCATCAACCAATTTTGGGTTTATATCTGTAGGATTGTAAATTGGCAAAGATTTTGACTTGCTGTTAAGGTGATAAAGTGATGCTATAATAATAATCGATAATACACCCATCGCAATAAAAGTGTATTTAGATTTGGCAAAAAAATGTTGACTCATAATGAAATTTTCATCAAAGTTACAAAGCATTTAAGAAAATTAGCACAAAAAATATGAACACATAATTAAAGTTGTACATTTGTTCGACTTAAAAAAGAATTACATTAATACATGGAGAATTTAATTATTGCAGGACAGTTTATTTTAAGCCTGTCACTATTAATAGTGTTACACGAATTAGGGCATTTTATACCTGCAAAACTGTTTAAAACCAAAGTAGAAAAGTTTTATTTATTTTTTGATTACAAGTTTTCTCTTTTTAAGAAAAAAGTAGGAGAAACTGTATATGGAATTGGATGGATTCCACTAGGAGGATATGTGAAAATTGCAGGGATGATAGACGAAAGTATGGATACCGAGCAAATGAAACAACCTGCACAACCTTGGGAATTTAGATCTAAACCAGCATGGCAGCGTTTAATTATTATGTTAGGTGGGGTAATTGTAAACTTTGTGTTAGGATTACTAATCTATATCATGATTTTTTCTGTTTGGGGACAAGAAGTTGTTGGGCCTAAAGATGTTAAAAACGGATTTTCTGTAAGTCAAACCTTAAAAAAATATGGGTTTAAAGATGGAGATACTTTCTTAAAGGTAGATGGAAAACCGGTAGAAAATGTTTTAGATGTAAATAAACAATTGTTTTTAAGAGATGTTAAAACAATTGAAGTACTTCATGCTGATGGAACTACTGAAAATTTAAGTGTTCCTGAAGAGATTGGAAAAGAAATGTGGCAGTTAAATGATTTAAAACCATTTACGCCTCGTTTTGTTGCGGTGGTAGATTCTGTTATTGCAGGAAAACCAGCTTACCAATCAGGATTTATGAAACACGATAGAATAGTTTCTGTTAATGGTGAAACTTCTGTGTATTGGGGAGATTTTACTTCTAAAATACAAGAATCAAACGGAGAAGCTATAGAGGTTGTAGTTGATAGAAATGGTGTTTTGGTGACGTTAACAGTAACTCCAGACGAAGATAAAAAGATTGGGGTAGCCCCTGCGTTTAATCCAGATGAGAATTTTACCGTTAAACATCAGACTTATGGAATTGCGGAGAGCATAAATAAAGGTGCATCAGCAGCGTATTGGACTTTAAAAGATTATATGGCTCAGTTTAAGTATGTATTTACTAAAAAAGGAGCAACTAGTATGGGAGGTTTTATCTCAATTGCTAAAATTTTTAAACCAGTTTGGGATTGGCAAATATTTTGGGCTAACACAGCATTCTTATCTATTATGTTAGGGTTTATGAATTTATTACCAATTCCTGCATTAGATGGAGGACATGTAGTGTTTACTTTGTACGAAATGGTTACAGGTAGAAAACCAGGAGATAAATTTTTAGAGTATGCACAAATTACAGGATTTGTATTGTTACTTTCTTTACTAGCTTTTGCTAATGGAAATGATATTTATAAACTTGTTTTAGGATTTATATCTTAATAAAAAAAATACTTAAAATAAAGGTGTTCTTATTCTGTAAGAACACCTTTATTTTTATACAAAAAAGTGTATTTTACGGCTGATAAAAAAAATTGATATATGATTGAGTTAGCAGGAATTATTATTTTAGGAATTTTAGCACAATGGTTGGCATGGAGGCTTAAATTACCTGCAATTTTACCATTAATCTTAGTAGGGCTATTAGTTGGGCCTGTTTCATCATTGTTTACGCCTGATGGTTCTAAATGGATAGAACCTGTTTGGAATGGAACCAAAGGATTGTTTGCGGGAGAGAGTTTATTTTATTTTGTTTCCTTAGCAATTAGCATTATTTTGTTTGAAGGAGGGTTAACTTTAAAAAAGAAAGAAGTACTAAATGTAGGGCCTGCAATTATAAAACTAATTACATTAGGAAGTATCATTACTTTTTTTGCTGCTGGAGTAGCAGTACATTATTTGTTTAATTTAAGTTGGGCAATTTCCTTTTTATTTTCATCCTTAATTATTGTTACAGGGCCTACGGTAATTACGCCAATCCTTAGAAATATTAGATTAAAAAGAGATGTTTCTGCAATTTTAAAATGGGAGGGAATTTTAATTGATCCTGTTGGAGCTTTGGTAGCCGTTTTGGTATTTGAGTTTATTAGTATTGAACAAACACATGAGTTTACCAAAACAGCGATTATTGAGTTTGGTAAAATTATTTTATTTGGAACTACCTTTGGATTTACATTTGCCCACGGATTTAATTTTACTTTAAAAAAGAATTGGGTACCTAAGTATTTGTTAAATGTTTTTACACTTGCTTATGTGTTAGGAGTTTTTGTGTTGTCAGATTCTTTTGCTCATGAATCTGGTTTATTATCAGTAGTAGTCATGGGAATGGTGTTAGGAAACATAGATTTACCAAACCTTAAAGAGATATTACATTTTAAAGAATCTCTAAGTGTATTGTTAATTTCTATACTGTTTATATTGCTATCAGCTAATATGAATATCAGTGATATTTATTTGGTTAACAATTGGCAAACATTAGCACTTTTTGGAATTATCATTTTCCTTGTTCGCCCATTGGGAGTCTTTTTAAGTACTATGAATTCTGGCTTAAAATTTAGAGAAAAAGTATTTGTTAGTTGGGTAGGTCCTAGAGGAATTGTTGCGGCTGGTATTGCTTCTTTATTTGGTTTAAAATTAGTTGCTCAAGGAGAGCCTGGAGCAGAGTATATAACCCCATTGGTTTTTGTTATTGTATTAGGAACAGTTTTGTTAAACGCTACAACGGCAAGAGCAGTTGCTAGAATTTTAGGTGTGTTTTTACGTTCATCAAAAGGAATTTTGATTGTGGGTGCTTCTGAAGTTTCTAGGGTGATTGCTAAATATTTAGAAGAGAAAAACAGATATGTTGTTTTGATAGATAACAATGCAGAAAATATTAGCATCGCACAAAAAATGGGATTAAATGCTGAGGTTTTTGATGTTTTTACTGATGAAGTAGGAGATAATATTGAATACTCTGACATTGGATATTTATTGGCTTTAACTGCTAGTAAAAAAGTAAATAAACACGCTATAGGAAGTTTTAAAAAGACCATTGATAAAGCTTCTTGTTTTAGGTTTGTGTCAGAGATAGAGTTAAGTTCTGGTAAGGCAGATTCAGGAAGTAATTTCTTATCAACCAAAGATGACTTTTTAAAGTTTAGTGAGTTAATAAGAGAATATCCTCAGGTTAATGAAATAGAGATTAAATCTCAAGAAGATTTTATTCAAAAAAATCAAGAATTAACAGATAAAAACAATACAATTCCATTGTTTGTAGCAGATGAAAAAGGAGAGTTGTATGTGATTGCAGCAGCCAACAAAACCATAAAAATAGGGAAGCATTTTAAATTGGTTTATGTTGGAGAACCTTTGTCTGATAAACAGGAAGTTATAAAAAAATAGATTTTTTAAAGAAGTCTGTTTTTGAAATAATAATAATTGTATATTTGCACTCTTAAAAATTAATAACGTGGGTCGTGAACCTGCACAATTTTAAATTATGTCAGTAAAAATTAGATTACAAAGACACGGTAAAAAAGGAAAACCTTTTTACTATGTAGTAGCAGCAGATGCTCGTGCAAAAAGAGATGGTAAATTCTTAGAAAAATTAGGAAGTTACAATCCAAATGCTAACCCTGCAATCATTGAATTAGATGTTGATGCATCTGTAAAATGGTTAAACAATGGAGCGCAACCAACTGATACTGCTAAAACAATTTTATCTACTAAAGGAGTTTTATTAAAGAAACACTTACAAGGTGGAGTTGCTAAAGGAGCTTTAACAGAAGAGCAAGCAGAAGCTAAATTTAAGGCATGGGTAGAGGCTAAAGAAGCTGCTATTCAAGCTAAAAAAGATGGTTTAACTGCTGAGCAAGCTGCAGAAAAAGCAAAAGTTTTAGAAGCAGAGAAAGCTGTTAACGCTGCTCGTATTGCTGCTGCACAAGAAGCTGAGGCTGCATTATTAGCTGAAGCACAGGCTGCTGAAGCAACTGCAACTGCAACTGAAGGTGAGGCTGCAACTGAAGAAGCTACAGAAGAAACTGCTGAGTAATTTCTATTAAACGATTGATATGCGTAAAGAAGATTGTTTTTATTTAGGCAAAATCGTTAGAAAACATAGCTTTAAAGGGGAGGTGGTTATTAAATTAGACACCGATGAACCTGAACTGTATGAAAACTTGGAATCTGTCTTTGTCGAACACGGCAAAGACTTGATTCCTTTTTTTATTGAAGAAAGATTACTACAAAAAGGAAATCAACTACGTGTGCGTTTTGAAACGGTAGATACTGAACAAGATGCAGATGCTATTATGAATTCTGGAATTTACTTACCACTTTCTTTTTTACCTAAACTAACAGGTAACAAATTTTACTTTCACGAAATCATAGATTTTACTGCTGTGGATGTTGAAAGAGGAGAATTTGGAATTATTAAAGGAGTGAATGATACCACCGCACAACCATTGTTTGAAATTATGAATGATGGAGTGGAGATTTTAATTCCAATGATTGATGAATTTATCAAAGAAATAGACCGTAAAGGAAAACGTGTTGTTTTGCAAACACCTCCTGGGTTGATTGATATGTATTTGTCATAATTACACTTATTTACTAGAAACATTTGTATTTTTAAACTTTCATAAAGTTTTTAATGTTTCGATTCAAACAATTTGCTGTTTCTCAAGAAAAGTCAGCCATGAAAGTGGGGACTGATGGGGTTTTATTAGGGGCTTGGACTCCTGTAGAACAGGTAGGAAGAATCTTAGACATTGGTACAGGTACAGGCTTAATTGCCTTGATGTTGGCTCAAAGAAATCCTGTGGCAAAAATAACTGCAATAGAAATTGAAGAAAACGCTTTTAAAGAAGCTCAAATTAATTTTAAGAATGCTCCATGGGCAAATAGACTAGAGGTTGTTAATAGTAGTCTACAAAGCTTTAAGAGTGATATTCAGTTTGATTTAATTGTATCTAATCCACCATATTATACTGATACCTTTAAAAATGATAATATCGAAAGAGCACTAGCTAGGCACGTTGATAATTTGTCCTTTCAAGATTTGTTGTTTTATACTTCAACATTACTTAGTGAACAAGGGATGTGTACTTTTATCATTCCATTTGCAGAAGAAGATAATTTTATCAACTTAGCTAAAGAACAGGGCTTATATCTTTGTAAAATAACAAGGGTAAGGGGTAGGAAAGATTTGCCTGTAAAAAGAAGTTTACTCTGTTTTACAAAAGAATTTAAAAAAAATATAGAAAACGAACTTGTGGTAGAAATTGATAGACATGTTTATACCCAAGAATATATAAATCTCACACAATCTTTTTATTTAAAAATGTAAGTCTATGAAAAAATATATAGCCATAGCTGCTTTTAGTGGCGCAATAGCGGTAATGTTAGGTGCTTTTGGAGCACATGCCTTAAAAGAAATATTGTCCGAAAGTGAATTAAATAGTTTTGAAACAGGTGTTAGGTATCAAATAATTCACAGCTTGTTATTGTTTGTTGTAATGATGATTCCAATGTTTAAAGAAAAGCAAAAGAAAAGAATTGCTAATATTTTAATATCGGGAATGATAGCTTTTTCTGGGTCTATTTACTTATTGGTTTTAGGAGGTGTACCATCAAAGTATATTTGGTTTATTACTCCGTTGGGAGGACTACTGTTATTGGCTTCTTGGTTAATGATTGGAGTATATGCCTTAAAACAAAAAACTACTTTATAATTAAATAAAGTAGTTTTGGTTTATTGAAATTTTTGTTGTTCAAATTTTTTTCTTTTATCAAGAGTAATGTTTTCTTGTTTCTTTTTAAATTCTTCAATCTTCTTTTCTAACTCTTTTTGATGTCGACTTTTTAAAGTATCTATTTGTTTATTAATAGAGTCATTTTTAGTCAAATTTAACTCTTCAAGTTTTTGATTTATTCTAACAATATATTTCCTCTTTTTTTCTGCTGATGCAATAGAAACAGTGTCTTTTAAATCTTTTTTTAGTTTAGAGATTTCTACACTAAAAAGGTTGTCTTTGTTTTTTTTAATTGAATCAACTTGTTCTTCTAGTTTTTTGGCTTCAGAATTTTTTAAAATAGCGAGTTTTTTTTCGGATATTTTTTCTTGAGCTTTTTCTAGAGAATCAATCTTTTTATCATAAAAGGCATCATTTTCACTTTTCAAAGTTTCAACCTCCTCATCAATATTTTTCTGAACCAATTTTAATATTTCTTCATTCTGACTAATATCAGCAGTATAATATCTTAAACTTTCATTAAAAGCAATAGAGTCTACTCCATTGTTTTTATAAACAAGACTTAGGTAGTTGATGTTTCTATCGTTATTAATGTTTTTAACACTTCTGGCGCTTCTTGCAATATAACTTTCTGTAAGAATTTTTACCATTTTATCCTTAGAGATAAGATTGTCTGGTTTTTTTAGAATGGTATTGCTGTTACAAGCCATTAATATGCTAATGCACAAAGTGTAAAAAATAAATTTCATCATTATCTATTAAATGTAATTCTTTTTCCTTTGATTTCGTCGTTAAATACGCCGTTGTCATAAATAAGGTTTCCGTTTACAAAAGTATGGGTAATGGTGTTGTTAAATTTAGTTCCTTCAAAAGGACTCCATCCACATTTATAAAGTATGTTGTCTTTGTTTACAGTCCATCTTTTTTCTGGATCTACCAATACTAAATCGGCATAATATCCTTCTTTTACAAAACCTCTTTTTTCAATATCAAAAAGTATTGCAGGGTTGTGACACATTTTTTCTACTACTTTTTCTATAGTGATTTTTCCTTGATCAACATAGTTTAGCATAGCAGGTAAAGCGTGTTGTACTAATGGACCACCGCTTGGAGCTTTGGTGTAAATATTTTGTTTTTCTTCTAAAGTATGTGGAGCATGGTCTGTAGCAATTACATCAATTCTATCATCTAACAAAGCTTTCCACAACGCACCCTGATCGTTTTTTGTTTTTACTGCAGGATTCCATTTTATAAAAGTTCCTTTTTTAGCGTAATCATCGCTATTAAAGTTTAGGTGATGAACACAAACTTCGGCGGTAATTTTCTTTTCTTTTAAAGGGATGTCATTTCTAAACAACTCTGTTTCAATAGCTGTAGATAGGTGAAAAATATGAAGTCTAGCTCCTGTTTTTTTAGCCAATTCTATTGCTTTTGATGAAGATAAATAACAAGCCTCTGCACTTCTAATAATTGGGTGCTGTTCAATTGGAATGTCTTCTCCGTACTCCTCTAAAGCTTTTTTCATGTTTGCTTTAATGGTTTCTTCGTCTTCACAGTGAACGGAAATAACCATGTCTGTAGAAGAAAATATTTTTTCTAAAACTTCAGGGTTATCAACCAACATATTTCCGGTAGAAGAACCTAAAAACAATTTAATTCCTGCTACTTTTTTAGGATCTGTTTTTAGCAATTCATCTAAATTATCATTAGTTCCACCAAACATAAATGAATAGTTGGCATATGATGTTTCCGAAGCAATTTTAAATTTATCTTCTAACAACTCTTGTGTGGTTGCTTGCGGCACAGTGTTTGGCATTTCTATAAAAGTAGTAATTCCACCTGCTATGGCTGCTCTACTTTCTGTTGCAATATTTGCTTTATGAGTTAATCCTGGTTCTCTAAAGTGCACTTGATCATCTATAGCTCCAGGCAGTAAGTATTTTCCTTTGGCTTTAATAACCAAAGCACTTTTAGGTACTTTTATATCTTTTGCAATTGTTTTAATGATGTCGTTTTCAATCAATACATCACGTTTAAATACTTTTCCTTCGTTAATAATTTTTGCACCCTTAATTACTGTACAACCCATAATTTATTTTTTTGTCAATCCTTTAAATTTCATTCTTATTACTCCAAAAATAGCTTCACTAATAATAGAGCTATCTAATTTTGAAGTTCCTTTAGTTCTATCGGTAAAAATAATAGAAACTTCTTTTATTTTAAACTTGTGTAGCCATGCTTTAAATTTCATTTCTATTTGGAAAGCATAACCTGTAAATCTTATTTTGCTAAAATCAATAGTTTTTAGCACTTTTCTTCTGTAACAAATAAAACCAGCAGTGGTGTCAAAGACAGGAATTCCTGTAACAAACTTTACATATTTTGATGCAAAGTACGACAACATCAATCTCTTAAAGTCCCAATTGATTACATTTATTTTGTTGTTAATATACCTAGAACCTATTGCTAAATCGTTCCCATCTTGTTCGCAAGCTTGTATTAACCTAGGTAAATCTTTTGGGTTATGAGAAAAATCTGCATCCATTTCTAGAATGTAATCATAATCTTTATTGATAGCCCATTTAAAACCATGTATATAAGCTTTTCCCAAACCACGACTGTTTACTCTAATTTCTAAATACAAATTAGGGTGAACTTTTTGTAAATTTTTAATGATGTCAATGGTACCATCTGTAGAATTATCATCTACTATTAAAATGTGGTAATCAGCATTAACATTAAATACAGCTTTAATGATGGCGTTGATGTTTTCAACTTCATTAAGAGTAGGAATGATGATTAATGCCCGATTCATGCTTATAATTTGTTTTGCCAAATTTACGTTTTTTTATTCCTAATTTTGCAGCAACATTCATTCCATATTTTAAGTAAAACACATGATAGCAGAACTGGTTGAGTATTCATACTATAATAAGTTGAGTTTGGTATTGTTAATGCCTTTAATTATTGTGTTTTTAATGTGTATGGTTGACTTGTTAAGGACAAAGCTTTTGTTTAAAAGTTTGTTTTCAAATCAATATTTTTATAAATATCCACACGATTCTGTAAACACACTTTCGCTCTATCAAGTGTTGGTGTTTTTGTATATGTCAGTTGTTTTAGCTCTTTTTTTAATGTTTTTATTGTGTGATAAAACATATATTTATCAACAATTTTTCGAGGCTTTTAGAAGTGCTTTTTACATTAGTTCTAGCTTTTTTATAGTAAAGTATTTGGTCTCTGAATTTTTGTATCAATTCTCTAATAAAAAACTACATTTTAAACAAATGTTAATACTGGAAACCAGTTATTTAACTGTTGTTTTGTTAGTTGTATTTTTACTTTTATCTTGTGTTTTTTTGCATTTAGATTATTATGATTCATTAAGAAATATCCTTTTAATTATTGCCTTGTTAACTTATTTTATAAGGTTCATTGTTCTGGTTTTAAATAATAAAAACCTACTGTCGGGTAAAGTTTTGCATATTATTTTGTATCTTTGCACGCTAGAAATAGTACCGTTTGTTTATTTATTCAAAAGCTATATAGAGTAAGAAAAAGATGAAAGTAAAAACAATATTAGTATCTCAGCCAGAGCCTAAAACAGATCAACAATCACCCTTTTCAATTTTATCAGAAAAGCAAAAAGTAAAAATTGATTTTAGATCTTTTATTCATGTTGAAGGTTTAACTGTAAGAGAGGTTCGTAATCAAAAAATTGATCTTGGAAAATATTCGGCAATTATACTTACAAGTAGAAATGCAGTAGATCACTTTTTTAGAATTGCTGAGGAAATGCGTTTTAAGGTACCAAATGAATTAAAATATTTCTGTCAGTCAGAAGCTGTAGCTTATTACTTACAAAAATATGTAGTTTACAGAAAACGTAAAATTTATGTTGGAAAAAGAACTTTCCCTGAATTATGTGAATTGATTAAAAAACATAAAACAGAAAAGTTTTTATTACCGTCTTCAGATAAGTTAAAAGATTTAATTCCTGAGTCTTTAGATGCTATGGGGGTTGATTGGACAAGAGCAGACTTGTATAGAACTGTAACAAGTGATTTATCTGACTTAGAAAAAGTAACTTATGATGTTTTGGTGTTCTTTAGTCCATCTGGAATTCAGTCTTTATTTAAGAACTTTCCAGAGTTTAAACAAAACAACACAAGAATTGCTGTATTTGGAAACTCTACAGTAAAAGCAGCTACAGAAGCTGGATTAAAAGTTGATATTTCTGCACCATCTCCAGAAAATCCATCAATGACAAGTGCTTTAGAAAAGTATATTAAAGAAGTAAATAAAAAATAATTTTTTATTTTTGAAGAAAATATAAAGAGCCTATTTTTAATAGGCTCTTTTTTTATATCAAATAACATATGTTTCAAATAGGGAAAACACTAGTGTCCGAAGAAATCATAGAGAGTGATTTTGTGTGTAATATTTCTGCTTGCAAAGGAGAGTGTTGTGTAGCAGGCGAAGCTGGAGCTCCAGTTTTAGATGAGGAAATTAAAAAACTAAACGAAGTTTATCCTAAAATTAAACACTTATTAAGACCAGAGGGAATTGCTGCTATAGAAGAGCAAGGAACTTATACAACCTCTAAATTTGGTGAGCACGAAACTACTTTGGTAAATAATAAAGAGTGTGCTTTTGTGACTTTTGATGATAAAGGAATTACTTCTTGTGGAATAGAACAAGCTTATAATCTAGGCTTGGTAGATTGGAAAAAACCAATTTCATGTCATTTGTATCCGGTAAGGGTTCAAGAGTACGAAGAGTTTTCGGCAGTTAATTATCATCATTGGGAAATTTGTGATGATGCTTGTGCTTTAGGAAAAGAATTGCAAGTGCCAGTTTATAAGTTTTTAAAAAATGCATTGATTTTAAAATTTGGAGAAAATTGGTATATGGAGCTAGAGAAGGTTGCCGAAGAATGGAAAAAACAAAAGAAACTATAACAAGTTTTTTATAAAAAAAGTTAAAAAAAGCCTTTACAAATTCTTTGTTTGTTGGGCTTTTTTTTATTATTAGGATTCGCTTATTTAAAATAATTTTAAATATAAATACTTGTTTTGTAGTGTTTTGTGAAAAGTCAGTGTTTATACTGTATTTTGGCAGATTGTTAAGAACTTTCATCTTTTGTGGATAAGTAGTTCTTTTATTCAAGACTATTTTTTGCAATCTTTGTTAGCACGATAAAATAATACTCAAACTAGAAATTAAATAAAAGATATGTCTCAAGTTGAACCAATTTTACAAGACGACCCAAATAGATTCGTAATTTTTCCTATCCAACACCAAGATATTTGGGAATGGTATAAAAAACAAGAAGCAAGTATTTGGACGGCTGAAGAAATTGACTTACACCAAGATGTTGTCGATTGGGAAAATAAATTAAATGATGATGAACGCTATTTCATTAAACATATTTTAGCATTCTTTGCTGCATCTGACGGAATTGTAAATGAAAATTTGGCCGAAAACTTTGTAAGCGAAGTTCAATATGCAGAAGCAAAATTCTTCTATGGTTTCCAAATCATGATGGAGAATATCCACTCAGAAGTATATTCTTTGTTGATTGATACTTATGTGAAAAACGAAGAGGAAAAAAACAAACTTTTTAAAGCTATAGAGTATTTCCCAGCAATTAAGTTAAAAGCTGATTGGGCTTTAAAATGGATAGAATCAGAATCTTTTGCAGAGCGTTTAATTGCTTTCGCAGCAGTTGAAGGAATTTTCTTCTCAGGTAGTTTCTGTGCTATTTTCTGGATGAAAAAACGTGGATTATTACCTGGATTAACATTTTCTAATGAATTAATTTCTCGTGATGAAGGATTACACTGTGATTTTGCTGTACACTTACACAACAATCATATTGTAAACAAAGTACCTAAAGAGCGCATTAAAGAAATTATTGTTGATGCTTTAGATATCGAAAAAGTATTTATTACAGAATCTTTACCAGTAAGTTTAATTGGAATGAATGCTAAGTTAATGAGTCAGTACTTAGAATTTGTAACAGATAGACTTTTAGTTGAATTTGGATGCGAAAGAGTGTATAATTCTAGCAATCCTTTCGACTTTATGGATATGATATCATTAGAAGGAAAAACAAACTTCTTTGAAAAAAGAGTTTCTGAGTACCAAAAAGCTGGAGTAAAATCTGGAGGAACAGGTGAAATTAGCTTTGATGCTGATTTCTAAAAATAGATAAATAAATTGCTTTTTTTGATATGTTACAATACCATTAAAAATGGTGTTGTTAGGATATTATTCTCTAAAAACTAACTAACTTAAAAGATAAAGGATTATGTACGTAATTAAAAGAGATGGACACAAAGAGTCTGTGATGTTTGATAAAATCACGGCAAGAATTAGAAAGATTTGTTACGGATTAAACCCGTTGGTAGATCCAGTAAAAGTTGCGATGCGTGTGATTGAAGGGTTGTATGATGGAGTAACTACTTCTGAATTAGATAACTTGGCAGCAGAAATTGCAGCAACTTTAACTACTGCTCACCCAGACTACGCTAAGTTAGCAGCTAGAATTTCAGTGTCTAACTTACATAAAAACACAGAAAAATCTTTCTCTGCTACCATGAAAGAATTATACGAGTATGTAAACCCACGTACAGGTTTGGCATCTCCATTACTTTCTGATGAAGTATATAATGTAATTGAAGAAAACTCTGCCTTATTAGATTCTTCAATTGTATATGATAGAGATTTTAATTACGATTATTTCGGTTTTAAAACTTTAGAACGTTCTTATCTTTTAAAAATTAACGGAAAAATTGCAGAGCGTCCACAGCAAATGTTGATGCGTGTAGCTATTGGTATTCATTTAAATGATATCGAAGAAGCTATAGAAACTTATAACTTAATGAGTAAAAAGTTTTTTACACACGCTACACCAACTTTGTTTAACTCTGGTACCCCAAAACCACAAATGTCTTCTTGTTTTTTATTACAAATGCAAGATGATAGTATTGATGGTATTTATGATACATTAAAACAAACAGCAAAAATATCTCAATCAGCAGGAGGTATTGGTTTGTCTATTCACAATATTAGAGCTACAGGTTCTTATATTCGTGGAACAAACGGAACTTCTAACGGAATTATTCCAATGTTAAAAGTTTATAATGATACCGCTCGTTACGTAGATCAAGGAGGAGGGAAACGTAAAGGTTCTTTCGCAATTTATATTGAGCCTTGGCATGCTGATATTTTTGAATTCTTAGATTTAAGAAAAAATACTGGAGCCGAAGAAAAACGTGCAAGAGATTTATTCTTAGCCTTATGGATTTCTGATTTATTCATGAAGCGTGTTGAAGAAAACGGAGAATGGACATTGATGTGTCCTAATGAATGTCCAGGTTTATATGATACCTACGGAGAAGAGTTTGAAGCATTATACACTAAATACGAAGCTGAAGGAAAAGGTCGTAAAACCATTAAAGCTCGTGAATTGTGGGAAAAAGTTTTAGAATCTCAAATTGAGACTGGAAACCCATACATGTTGTATAAAGATGCTGCTAACCGTAAATCTAATCAAAAGAATTTAGGAGTTATTCGTTCTTCTAACTTGTGTACAGAGATTATGGAATACACAGCAAAAGACGAAGTTGCTGTATGTAACTTAGCTTCTATTGCTATTCCAATGTTTGTAGAAACTAACGATAAAGGAGAAAAATTCTTTAACCACGATAAATTATATAAAGTAGTTAAAAAAGTAACTAGAAACTTAGATACAGTTATTGATAGAAACTACTACCCTGTAAAAGAAGCAGAGAACTCTAACATGAGACACCGTCCAGTAGGATTGGGTATTCAAGGATTAGCTGATGCTTTTATCATGTTAAGAATGCCGTTTACTTCTGATGAAGCAAAACAATTAAACAAAGATATTTTTGAAACCTTATATTTTGCAGCTGTAGAGTCGTCTATGGAAATTGCAACAAAAAAAGGAGCATATTCTACGTTTGAGGGGTCTCCAATGTCACAAGGAGAGTTTCAATACAATATGTGGGGAGTAAAAGATGAAGAATTAAGTGGTCGTTGGAATTGGGCTGAATTAAGAGAGAAAGTTAAAAAGAACGGTGTTCGTAACTCTTTATTGGTTGCTCCAATGCCAACAGCATCAACTTCTCAAATTTTAGGGAATAACGAAGCTTTTGAGCCTTATACATCAAATATCTACACGCGTAGAGTGTTGTCTGGTGAGTTTATTGTTGTTAACAAACACTTATTAGAAGATTTAGTTGAGTTAGGTTTATGGGATAACGCTTTAAAAGAAGAGTTGATGAGAGCAAATGGTTCTATTCAACACATAGAAGGAATTCCTCAAGACTTAAAAGATTTATATAAAACAGTTTGGGAATTGAGTATGAAAGATATTATTGATATGTCTCGTCATAGAGGATATTTTATCGATCAATCTCAATCTTTAAACTTGTTTATGGAAGATGCTAACTATTCTAAGTTAACCTCAATGCATTTCTACGCTTGGAAGTCAGGATTAAAAACAGGAATGTACTATTTAAGAACAAAATCAGCAGTTAATGCAATTAAGTTCACTTTAAATAACGATAAAAAAGAAGAGGATAAACCATTAACCCCAGAAGAGTTTAAGGCTATGGTTTTACAATCTAGAGAAAATCCAGATGATTGTGAAATGTGTGGATCTTAAAAAGATAAACCTATTATAAAAAAAGCCGCTTTGAAATTTCAAAGCGGCTTTTTTTATGTTGAAAGGTCAAAACACTCAATTTGGGTTAACATATGTTAGTCTGTTTTTATATAACAAATAATAACTTTAGGTAAAATGCTATGAGAAATGAAAAAGTCAGTTGCTATGGCTGCCTTATTCATTAATATATTTGTTGTATCTGCTCAAGATCTAGGACCGGGAGGTGTTGGGTCTACCGAGGCTATTAGTGATGACTATATGTTATGGATGAGTGCAGAAAAAGAGGTGGTAGAAACTAGTGGAGGACTTGTAATAACAAGTAAAAAAACCACTTGGGGAGATCTTTCTGGTAATGGAAATTCATATGAAGGTGTTGGTGTTAGTATATTGTTTATAGGAAATGTATCTCCGCCTAAATTAATTAACAGTGTGGTTAATCAATTACCCACATTAGAGTTTAGTAATTCTTATCAATATTTAGAAGATACTTCAATATCTGGTCAGTTAGACGATGATTCGCATACCATTATTATGGTTTGGAAAAGTGATGAAACAAATCCAAGTAACGGGAAAAATGTAATTGCTTCAGAAAATTTATTCTCGTTAAACACAAATAACAATCAATTTAGATTAAGTGCCAAAGATGGTGGTAGCACAACTAATTATACTTTTGGGTCTGTAAGTGATTATACTAGTCCTACCATCAGTTTTATCAGTAGAACAAGTGATGATAAACTTAAGGTTTATAAAAATGGAGTATTAGTATCTACTCAAAATATTTCAAATACCAATCATTTTAACTGGACAACAAATTCAAGTATTACTTTAGGTTTAGATATCTCTGGAGATAAAGGTGATGCTTTAGAAAGTAATATGTTTGAAATTATTCACACTTCAGTAGATTTTGACAATGAAATCGTGAATAAAATACTAATAGAGAATTATTTGTCAGCAAAATATAACATTGCCTTAGGACAAAATGATGTGTATAAAGGAGATGACAATGGATACGATTACCAAGTAGCAGGAATTGGACAAGATACCAATGCAAATGCAAACTCATCTGCAAAAGGAACAGGAGTAGTAGCGATAAGTAATCCGAGTGATTTAGATAATGATGAGTATTTAATTTGGGGACAAAATACCATAGAAGATTATTCGTTTGAAGCCATCACAGAAGGAAAAAGATTGAGTAATATTTGGTCCGTTTCTTCAAGAGCACCAAATGGGAGTAGTGTTGTAGATGTTGGTACTGTTACGGTGAGTGTAGATTTATCTGATTTAGATGAAGAAGCAGATAATGGCTCTCAAAAGTTTAGAATGTTAGTGTCTTCAAGTGAAGATTTAACCAATAGTACAGAATATATTGCAACAATTTCTAACGGTGCTGCTACTTTTTCAGAGGTAGTTTTAAGTGATACGGATTATTTTACTTTTGAGTATTCTATTGATAAAGTAACTTCATTTAATGGTTCTGTTTGGTCTTCAAAAACGCCTGATAACACAACAACTTATTATGATGTTATCATAGAAAGTGGAACAGTAAATCTAGGAACAGGGGAGTTTAAAATGAAATCATTAGTGTTGCAAAACAGTAGTAATTTAATATTTGAAGAAAATGCCACTGTGATTATTGATGAAGAAATTACTCTAAATAGTAGTGCGGCTTTGTATTTAGAAGATGGTGCTCAGCTAATACAAAACAACACAGGAACAAACACCAATACAGGAACAAATTTTTATATTCCATTTACCACCCCAGTTAAAGACAGTTATTCCTTTAGTTACATTAGTTCTCCGGTGAGTAATAACAACTCAACATATTCTTTTGCAGATCATTTTAAAGATGGACGTGTAGGAAGTGATATTGTAAACAACGAAACTTCTTTTGTGTATTATAATAATGATTCTGATGGAGCACAGACCGGTGCCATCACTGCATTAAGTACACATTGGATGTACACTTATTTTAATAGTGAAAATTGGGTGTTAAAAAGAAGTACAGGTGCTGTGCCTATAGGTCAAGGATTAACAATTAAAGAGCCAGGAACTACAGCACAAAGATATTATGCAAAAGGGACTCCTAATAATGGAGATTACTCTTTAGAGGTTGATGAGAATACCATTAGTTTGTTAGGGAATCCTTATCCTAGTGCTTTGGATGCCGATAGGTTTTTAAGTGATAACTCAATAATTAGCACTCTTTATTTTTACGAAGATAAGGCTGGAGTAGAAAGTCATTATCAAAGTGATTATGATGCGGGTTATGGTGTCTATACGGAGTTTGGAGGGGGAATTGCAGCTTCCGTAACAGTTAATGGTATTTCTTTTTTGGGTGAAGCTCCAGAAAAGTATATTCCCGTTGGGCAAGGGTTTATGGCTGATGCTACAGCAGATGGAACAATTGAGTTTAAAAATTCTCAAAGAGCAATTGTTTCTTTAGGAAGCACTTCTAAATTTTTTAAACAACAAAAAAGCTCAAAATTAATAAACTCTAAAAGTAGCAAGACCGTAAGTGCTTTAGAAAACAATTTATTACCCTCTTTAAGAATTGGTTTTCAGTTTCCATTAGCAAATGGAAAAGAATACCATAGGCAATTAGGAGTTAATTTTAAATCAGGAAATAGTATTGAAACTTTTGATACTGGATATGATGCTATTTTATTTGATGAAAAACCAACGGATGCTTATATCATCAATAAAACAGAAGAAAAATTTGTAATGGCTGGGGTATCTCAAATCACCGAAGAAACAGAAGTGCCAATTTATGTTGTGGTAGATCAGACTAAAGAAGTTTCTTTTATGATAGATAAAATTGAAAATCTTAATAAAGAAGTTTATTTATATGATAAGGAATTGGAGATAAAAGAAAGTTTAAATGATGGCGATATTGTTAGGAAAAATTTATCAGCAGGAACATATTCTGATAGGTTTTCATTAGTTTTTAAAGAAGATGCATCGTTAGCGGTTTCTAATATTGATAAAGGAAAGTTAGAAATTATCATTCATAAAAATCAATTAATTGTTGCCTCAGAAGCATATAGTATTAATGCATTGAGTTTGATAAATATAAAAGGAAGTACAGTGTCAACATCAAATAACAATATGTTAAACTATACAAATTCGCTAACAGGAATTTTTGTTTTAAAAATTAAGACAGATCAAGGGATTGCGGTTAAAAAAATATTTCTGTAAGAGATATGTTATATAAATATTGAAAAAGATTAATCAGAATAAGGTTGATCTTTTTTTGTTTTTATGCAAAGGAATTTAAATCGCTTCTAAATTCATGATAGATTAGCTTTTAGTTTATTTATATTTGTGCTTTCAAAAAAACAAGGCATTTGATGGCACAAAAACCAAGTATTCCTAAAGGGACTAGAGATTTTTCTCCTGTTGAAGTGGCAAAAAGAGATTATATTTTTGCAACAATTAAGTCTGTTTTCCAAAATTTTGGATTTCAATCTATAGAAACACCTTCTTTTGAAAACCTACAAACTTTAATGGGTAAGTATGGTGAGGAAGGAGATAGGTTAATTTTTAAGATATTAAACTCTGGAGATTATTTAAAGAAAGCGGATGCTACTTTATTAGCCAATAAAGAGAGTCAAAAATTAACAAGTGCCATTAGTGAAAAAGCTTTGCGTTACGATTTAACTGTGCCTTTTGCGCGTTACGTAGTGCAGCATCAAAATGAAATTGAGTTTCCGTTTAAGAGATATCAAATTCAGCCAGTTTGGAGAGCCGATCGCCCTCAAAAAGGACGTTTTAGAGAATTTTATCAATGTGATGCCGATGTTGTAGGAAGTGATTCTTTATGGCAAGAGGTAGATTTTGTTCAGTTATACGATACTGTTTTTACCAAACTAGGTTTAAATGGGGTGACTATTAAAATGAACAACAGAAAAATTTTATCAGGAATTGCAGAGATTATCGATGCAAGTGATAAATTAATTGATTTTACTGTTGCTTTAGATAAGTTAGATAAAATTGGAAAAGAAGGGGTGACTAAAGAAATGCTTGAAAAAGGAATTTCTGAAGCAGCCATAGAAAAAGTTGCTCCCTTGTTTGATTTTACGGGTACCAATCAACAAAAGTTAAATCAATTAGCAACTATGTTGGCTAGTTCTGCAGAAGGAACTAAAGGGGTAGAAGAATTAAGCTTTATCATAGATACCATAGAAACAATAGGATTACAATCAGCAAACTTAACTTTAGATGTTACTTTAGCTCGTGGCTTAAACTATTACACAGGAGCTATTTTTGAAGTTGCTGCACCAGAAGGTGTAAAAATGGGATCTATTGGAGGTGGTGGTCGTTACGATGACTTAACAGGAATCTTTGGATTAAAAGACATGAGTGGTGTTGGAATTTCTTTTGGATTAGATAGAATCTATTTGGTTTTAGAGGAGTTAGAGTTGTTTAAAGAAGTAGCATTACCTAGGCCAGATGTTTTATTTATCAACTTTGGTAATGAAGAAGCACTTTATGCGACCAAAGCTATTGCGAAGCTAAGAGCAGAAGGAGTAAAATCTGAATTGTATCCTAGTGATGCAAAAATGAAAAAACAAATGATGTATGCCAACAAAAGAAACATTCCGTATGTGGTGTTGGTAGGATCAAAAGAAATAGAAGAGGGTACTTATACCTTAAAAAATATGAGTACAGGTGAACAATCAGTGTGTAAATTAAATGAATTGCTAGAAGTCATAATTAATTCGTAAATTTGCACCCTATAATTTTATAAATATGTCCCAAGAAATTGACATAATGAACTACGAAGAGATTGATGATATAGGAGATAACCACATCGGAGATGTGACAAAAACTCCAATGCGAGCAGACGCGTTTGAATTATCTGATGCTGAAAAGATTGAGAAAATTCAAGCAAACGTTAAAGAAATCATGGAAACCTTAGGGTTAGATTTAACAGACGACAGTTTGCAAGGAACCCCAAGACGTGTGGCTAAGGCTTATGTTAAGGAGTTGTTTGGTGGTTTAAATCCAGAAAATAGACCAAAGTTATCTACATTTAATAATAGTTACCAATATGGAGAAATGTTGGTAGAAAAAAACATAGTGGTTTACTCTACTTGTGAACATCACTTGTTACCTATTATTGGTAGAGCACATGTTGCTTATATTTCTAAAGGTACTGTGGTAGGTTTGTCTAAAATGAATCGTATTGTAGATCATTATGCAAAAAGACCTCAGGTACAAGAGCGTTTAACTCGTCAAATTGTAAAAGCTTTACAAGAAGCTTTAGGAACAGATGATGTTGCTTGTATTATAGATGCAAAACATTTATGTGTAAATTCTAGAGGAGTAAAAGATATTGAAAGTTCAACTGTAACTGCTGAGTTTGGTGGAGCTTTTAAAAATGTTGATAAACAAAAAGAATTTAGAGATTATATCAAACTAGAAACTAAGTTTTAGTAATAATATAAAAGAAAGAATGAAGATTGAAAATAAGGTTTTGTAAAAAATATCACCTCATAAAAATCTAAATTACTTTGTCACTTAATTTAAGACCTTTGAATCGTATGATTTAAAGGTCTTTTTTTTGACAAATAACAAAAAAATGAAATTAGGTTTGTTTATTCTCTAGTTTAAAATGTTAGCTTTCTTGATAGTTTTATATATTAGCTAATGAAACCTATTTATTAAAGTTTTACTATTTTATTTAATGCAAAAAATAACACTAGATCTAAAATTAACTCCTGTTTTAATTTAGTATTTTTGCAAAATTCATAAAAAAAAGTTAAATGAATAAGAATATATATTTTATTGTTTTTTGCTTTTGCTATCATATTGTTTTTGGCCAGTTTACCAACTTAAAAATTGAGAATTTAAGTACAGAAGAAGGACTTTCTAGTAGTACTTGTTTAGAACTTTTTCAAGACAGTGATGGATTTTTATGGTTTGGAACTATTGATGGTTTAAATAAATATAATGGTTATGAATTTGAGATATTCCGTCCAATTTTAAATGATTCTACTTCTATTAGTAACAATAGAATAAATGTTATAAAAGAAGATGTTGATGGAAATTTATGGATTGGTACCAATAATGGTCTAAATTTTCTTAATAAAAACACTAAAGTATTTACACGTGTTAAATTATACGAGAAATCTTTAAAAACTGTTACCACAACAGAGGTCATTAATACATTGTTTTACGATCATCTTACCAATCAGCTTTGGGTAGGTACTAATAATGGTTTGGTGAAAATTACATTTAATGATGGTGTTGTAGATTTAAACGATTTAAATATTAAGCATTATAAATATATTGTTAACAATGAAAAAACTATTGACAATAATAATGTATATGAAATTAGAAAAGATAATGAAGATTTTATTTGGGTAGAAACCAATGGTGAACATTTAAACAAATACAATCCTAATGCAGATTTTTTCGAAAGAGTTGAAATAAATACCAAAGCTCAATATGAATTAAATCACTTACCTAAACGATTTTTTATAGATGCTGATAATGATTTTTGGATAGGTAATGATGTGTCTAAAATTATTTTTTGGGATAAAGAAGAGAATACTTTTAATGAAATTTCACTATCTGATAAAAGTGTCCCTTTTTATGATTTTTACCAAGATAAATCTGGATTAATATGGATTCCTACTGATGGTGATGGGATTTATTTATATAATAAGTCAACAAAAAAAGCACAGCATATCGTACATGATAATTCAGATCCTTTTTCATTACCCAATAATCAAATATGTAAAGTACTAGAGGATAAAGATGGAGTATTTTGGTTGGCTACCTATAATGCTGGTGTTTGTAAGTTAGACCTTAAAAAGTCAAGTTTTGGACATTATTATTATCAAGAAGGAAGAAAAGATTGGTTGAATGAAAAAATTGTTCAATCTGTTTTACAAGATTCAAAAGAAAGAATATGGATTAGTGCGTACAATGGAGGTTTAAATTTATTTGATGATAAAAACAGAACTTTTAAATCTTTTAGGTACGATGCAAAAAATAAAAACACATTAAGTTCTAATAAGATCCTTTATACTTTTGAAGGGAGTAATGGTGAAATATGGGTTTGTACTTTAGATGGTGGGGTTAGTAAATTTAATCCAGAAACATTAAAGGCGAAAAGATATTTACACGATGAATTAAACGCATTAAGTGTTGGTCAAAATTCTGTTTGGACTGGTGTTGAAGATGATGATAAAAGAGTTTGGTTTGGATTAAGAGATCAAGGTTTAGATTTATTTGATCTTGAAAGTGAAAAATTTTATCATTTTAAAATAGGAGAAAGTAATCAAGAAGGTTTGTTGAGTAACTTTGTTTTTTCTTTAAAAGTAGACTCCAAAAAAAGACTTTTAATAGGTACTTCCTTAGGTTTAAACTATGTAAATCTAGAAGATATAAAAGAACATGTTCCTGAGCAGTTAGTGTTTAATGAAGTTGATATTCACGGTATTTCAGGGAATAGAATAAATTACATTACCGAAGATTATTTAAATAACATTTGGTTAGGTACAGATAATGGAGTGTTTAAATTAGATTCAAATTTAAACTTGGTAAAATCATATTTTTCTAAAGATGGATTACCAAATAATTTAATTACTGGACTTGTAGAAGATTTAGATCATAATTTTTGGATTACTACCAGAAGTGGTTTGTCTTTTTTAAACCCTCGAACTCATCAAATAAAAACTTTTAATACGCATGATGGTATTCAAGGTATGGAGTACCAAAGTAAATCTGTAGATCTTACTAAAGATGGACGAGTAATTCTTGGAGGAATTAATGGGTTTAATATTTTTAACCCAAAAGATATTTCTTTTAGCGCAAAGGTAGAGTTGCATCCAAAAATTCTAGGGTTAAAAATTAATAACAAGGAGGTTAATCAAGGAGATGTCATCAATAGTAGTTATAAGTTATCAAAATCAATCCCTGAGACTAAAAAAATTAGTTTAAAATACGATCAAAGTAATTTGTCCTTTAATTTTATCGCCCTTTATTTTCAAAATCAAGAGCAAGTAAAGTATGCTTATATAATGGAGGGATTAGATAAAGATTATATCAATTCTGGTACAAATAGAATTGTAAACTACTCTAATTTACAGCCAGGATCTTATACTTTTAAAGTTAAAGCATCATCAGATGGTAATTGGGATGCAGCTCCGGTAACTTTTATGGAGATTAAAGTAAATTTTCCACCATGGAAAACACTTACAGCATATACCATCTATCTTTTAATAGCATTTATATTACTATGGTATTTACAGAACTATTATACCAATAGAGTTAATAGTCAAAAAGAAAGAGAGTTCGATCAATTAAAGTTAGAGTTCTTTATAAATGTTTCTCATGAGTTTAGAACACCGTTAACATTAATATTAAATCCTTTAGATAAATTAATTGCAGGATACAATGATCCACAAGTAGTTAAGAGCTCGGCACAATCTATACAACGAAGTGCAAGAAGATTACTGTATTTGGTAAATCAACTTTTAGACTATCGTAAGATGGAGGTTGGAATGTCTCCTTTACAATTACAAAAAGGAGATATAGTTAAGTTTAGTAATGATATTTATGCACTGTTTAAAGATATAGCTGCTAAGAAAAATATAGAATATACTTTTAAATCAAGTTCTCCTGAGTTGATTTCACTTTTTGATTTCGATAAAATTGAAAAGATCTTAACCAATTTAATTTCTAATGCAATCAAATTTACCAATGCCGAAGGTGAAATAAAAGTGTCTATCGCTAAAGTGGTTGATAAAAAGAATGGTAAAGATGATGATAAATCAACCAAAAAAGGACTTGTTAATTATATTCAAATAGAAGTAGAGGATACAGGAATAGGTTTAGATAAAGAACAGCTTAAAAAAATATTCTCTCGTTTTTATAATGTAGATGTTTATAAAACAGGAACAGGAATTGGGCTAAACTTTACCAAAGGATTGGTAGAAATACATGGTGGAGAAATTTTTGTAGAAAGTCAATTTAACAAAGGAAGTAAGTTTACAGTAAGAATTCCGTTAAATACAAATGCAGAATCTAGTGTTGTAAAACCTGTAAAAGATGAGTTCTTAATCAACTCAATGAAATCGGTAGAATATGACATGTTGATTTCAGATGAAGGAGATGTAATTATTCACGAAGAAAAAGCTCCTGCAAGTGGAGATTTACCAAAAGTGTTAATTGTAGAAGATAATAAAGAACTAAGGCTACATTTAAAAAACGAATTATATGCTGCTTACGATGTTTTTGAAGCTCCAAACGGAGAAGAAGGTCTAAAAATGGTTTTAAAACATTATCCTGATATTGTTATTAGTGATGTAATGATGCCAAAAATGGATGGTTTTGAATTGTGTAAAAAGATAAAATCAGAGTTTGAAACTTGTCATATTCCTGTAATACTACTAACTGCAAGAGCCTTAGAAAAAGATAGAATTGAAGGGTATAATACTGGTGCTGATGGGTATTTAGGAAAACCATTTAATATAAATGTTTTAAAGGCAAGGGTTAATAACTTATTAGAGGCTAAAAGAATTATCAGAGAAAAGTTCTCAAAATTAGGAGCGGTAATCACTCCAAACGAGGTTACTAGTAATTCTATAGATGAGGCATTTTTAGAAAAAACAACCAAAATTATTTTAGATAATATTAGTGATACTGATTTTAAATTAGAACACTTATTAAAAGAAATAGGAATTGGTAGGTCTCAGTTTTATAGAAAAATACAATCAATTACAGGTCAAAACCCTAGTAATTTTATTCGTACCATTCGATTAAAATACGCTTCAGAACTTTTGTTAAAAGAGATGTATACCATTAAAGAAGTGACTCATATGGCTGGGTTTAATTCAGCAGCATATTTCGGAAAAACATTCCGTGAATTGTATAATATGACACCTAGTGAGTATGTAGAAGCGAATAAAAACGAAAACACATAAGTTATTTGACTCTCATGTGTTTAAAGTTTAAATGGGCTTTATTTTAGGAGTATTGATTCATGTTTTATATTTATAAAAGCATAGTATTTTTATTATTGTATTATTGGAATAATAAAAATACTATGCTTTATGAAAATCTTCAAAATTACTTTTTTATGCGGTTTGATTTCGGTTTTCCTATCTGGATGTAGTGCAGGAAAACAAAAAACAACCAAAACAGACGTTAAAGTTACACTAGATAAGAACGCTGTTAAAATAAAAGAATCTCTAAAATCTTTAAAGGTCGCCAATGGCTTTCCAAGAAATATTCCTAATGGACAAAACAATTGGAAATTAGTAGGTGTTAAAGATTGGTGTAGTGGTTTTTGGCCTGGAGTTTTGTGGTATGATTATGAATATACGCAAGATGAGGAAATTAGAAAAGCTGCCGAAGAGTTTACAGAGCCAATAAAAACTATTGCATATAGCCCAGCAGATGATCACGATATAGGGTTTCAAGTGTATTGTAGTTTTGGAAATGGGTATAGATTAACAGGAAATCCAGCATACAAAAAAATAATGTTAGCTGCTGCCGATAATTTGGCTACGCTATACAACCCTAATGTGGGAACTATTCTTTCTTGGCCAAGTAAAAAACAATATCCTCATAACACCATCATTGATAATATGATGAATTTAGAACTGCTTTTTTGGGCAGCTAAAAATGGAGGAAGTAAAGAATTATACAAAATTGCCAATAGTCATGCTGAGGTTACCATGAAACATATTGTTCGTCCTGATAGTGCTACTTATCATTTAGGTTCTTTTGATGATAAAACAGGAGCGTTTATAAAAGGATATACGCATCAAGGATATGCTGATAATTCAATGTGGGCAAGAGGACAAACTTGGGGAAT
Organism: Wenyingzhuangia fucanilytica; assembly: GCF_001697185.1. GTDB lineage: Bacteria > Bacteroidota > Bacteroidia > Flavobacteriales > Flavobacteriaceae > Wenyingzhuangia > Wenyingzhuangia fucanilytica. The sequence continues at coordinate 725,439 of NZ_CP014224.1, forward strand.
TTATGGTTTTGCCATTGCAAGTAGAGAAACGGGAAGAAAAGATTTTTTAGAGACTTCTATAAAATTGGCAGATCATTTTTTAAATCGTTTGCCAAAAGATGGAATTCCTTTTTGGGATTTTGATGATCCTAAAATTCCAAATGCACCAAAAGATGCTTCTGCTGCAGCCGTTGCAGCTTGCGGAATGTTAGAGTTATCTGCTTTGATAGAAGATAAAAATGTAAAAGAAAAGTATATCAATGCTGCTAAAAATCTGATTGCTATTTTGTCTTCGGATGTTTATTTAAGTAATAATAAAAATAATGCTTTGTTATTACATTCAACAGGTCATCACCCTAAAAATAAGGAGATTGATATACCCATTGTATATGCAGATTATTACTTTATGGAAGCTTTGTTGAGAATAAAAAACCTAAAATAAAATGAGAAAACAATATTTAGTTTTAGTACTTTTTTTAGTGTTGGGAAGTAAAATATATTCACAAACGGTTCCCTATACTATTGGGCGTATAGTGGTGAGTTCCGATGGAAATGAACACGATCATGATGATTGGGCTGCCACTCCTTTTACACTAGCATTACTTGCTGCAAAAAACTTACAAGATCGTTTAACAGTTTATACTTTTAGTGATCATATATGGGGAAGCAATCATGATAAACCCGATGGTAAAAAACAAATGTTGATAAGTGCTTTAGAAGGAAAAGAAATTTATCATTACCACCATTCTAATTTTATAGAAGCGGTTGCAGATAGCACAAAAGCAATTCAGGCCATAGTAAAAGAAATTAATAAATCTAAAAAACAAGATCCATTAACAATTATTGCTGCAGGGCCTATGCATGTTGTTGGAAGTGCTATTGCCAAAGCCAAAAAATCTAAATTAAAATACGTGAGATTAATTTCTCATTCTAATTGGAATGATAATCATTCTGATAAACCATATAATTGGGAACATCACTCAGGGTGGACTTGGAAAGAAATAAAAGAAACTTTCTCGTCTAGCGGATTGATTTGTGATAGAATTCTAGACCAAAATGGAGGAAAAGATTATGAGGGAATGAAAGCCCCAAAACACATGTTCGATTGGATTAAAAACTCACCAATAAGAGAAGGTTCTGAGGAAGTTTCAAAACAATTAGATTGGCTGTATAAAAGACAATTAACTTGTGTAAAAAAAGGTGATTTAGACCCTTCTGATGCTGGAATGATTATTTATTTACTTACCGGCAAACAAAAAACAAATCCAGAAGATGCTAGAAAAATTATTGAGCATAAAACCCTTTAAATCTCGTAAACTTAATTAAGAATGAAATATAAAATAGCAGCAATATTCTTATTGCCTTGTGTTTTAATATTGACTTTGTCTTTTAAAACAAAACCTAAAAAAATCTATCATAAAGATTGGATAGATTTTAACAAAAATGGAGTAAAAGATGTTTTTGAAGATCCTAAGGCAGATATAGAAGATAGGGTACAGAACCTTGTTTCTTTAATGAATGTTGACGAAAAAACTTGTCAGCTAGTAACGCTATACGGATATGCACGCGTTTTAGAAGATGAATTGCCTACGCCTGAATGGAAAAATAGAGTGTGGAAAGATGGTATTGCTAATATTGATGAGCACTTAAACACCATTCACGGAAGAGAAAATACTTATACAGAAAATTCATATCCATATAGTAATCATGCGGAGGCTATTAATAAAGTTCAAAAATGGTTTATAGAAGAAACTAGAATGGGAATTCCTGTAGATTTCACCAATGAAGGAGTTCACGGACTTTGTCATAAAAAAGCTACTCCTTTACCAGCTCCCATTGGTATTGGAAGTACATGGAACAAAGAATTGGTTTACAAAGCAGGAACTGTAGTAGGTAGAGAAGCAAAAGCTTTAGGTTATACAAATGTGTATGCTCCCATTTTAGATGTTGCAAGAGACCAAAGGTGGGGAAGGGTTTTAGAATGTTATGGAGAGGAACCTTTTCATATTTCAGAAATGGGAAAACAAATGGTTAAGGGAATTCAATCTCAAGGAATAGCTTCTACCATCAAGCATTTTGCTGTTTATAGTATCCCAAAAGGAGCTAGAGATGGAGATGCAAGAACGGATCCGCATGTAGCACCAAGAGAAATGCATCAGTTGCATTTGTATCCTTTTAAAAAAGTAATTAAGGAAGCAAAGCCTATGGGTGTTATGAGTAGTTATAACGATTATGATGGTGAACCCGTAAGTGCTAGTTATTATTTTTTAACAGAACTATTAAGAGAAGAATACGGTTTTAATGGTTATGTAGTTTCTGACAGTGAGGCAGTTGAATATGTGTCGGATAAACATCATGTAGCAGCAGATTATAAAGAAGCTGTAAGACAGGTAATTGAAGCAGGATTAAATGTAAGAACTACTTTTAGAACACCAGAATCTTTTGTAAAACCTTTAAGAGAATTAATTCAAGAAGGAAAGTTGTCTATGAAAACCATAGATTTAAGAGTGGCAGAAGTACTAAGAGTTAAGTTTAAGTTAGGTTTGTTTGATCAGCCTTATGTAGAAACCCCAAAAAAATCTAATGAATTGGTTCATACTAAGCAAGATGAAGAATTTTCTAAACAAATCAATAGAGAGTCATTAGTCTTGTTAAAAAACGAAAACAATTTATTGCCTTTAAATGTAAATAATTATAAAAACATCTTAGTAACAGGTCCCTTAGCAGATGAGGTTAATTTTACCTATAGTAGGTATGGGCCAGCAGAAAATCCATCAACCTCAGTATATCAAGGAATTAAAAAATATGCTAAAAATAGTGCTAATGTTTATTACGAAAAAGGTTGTGATATAGTAGATCCTAATTGGCCAGGAAGTGAGATTATTCCTACTCCTTTATCAGTAGAAGAGCAAGCAAGCATTAATGCTGCTGTAGAAAAAGCAAAACAATCAGATGTAATTATTGCTGTAGTAGGAGAGGATGAAAAACGAGTGGGGGAAACAAAATCAAGAACTAGTCTTGGACTTCCAGGAAGACAATTTCAGTTAGTACAAGCTTTATACGCTACAGGAAAACCTGTTGTTTTGGTATTGATTAATGGTCAACCTTTAACCATCAACTGGGAAAATAAGTATTTACCAGCTATTTTAGAAGCCTGGTTTCCTAGCACTGCAGCAGGAGAAGTGATTGCTGAAACTTTATTTGGAGATTATAACCCTGGAGGAAAGTTGTCTGTAACTTTTCCTAAATCAGTAGGACAAATACCTTTAAACTTCCCTTTTAAACCAGGTTCTCAAGCAGGGCAGCCAGGTTCTGGTCCCAATGGATATGGTAATACAAGAGTGCTTGGGCCATTGTATCCTTTTGGTTATGGTTTAAGTTATACTACATTTAAGTATAGTGATTTGGTTGTCAATCAAAAAACAAAACATTCTCAAAGTGATGTACTTGTTTCTTTTAAAATAACCAATACAGGAAAAAGAGAGGGGGATGAAATTGTACAAATGTATGTAAAAGACAAGGTGAGTAGTGTTACTACTTATGAATCACAACTTAGAGGTTTTGAACGTGTTCATTTATCACCAGGAGAAACTAAAACAGTACAGTTTACTTTACAGCCAGAAGATTTAGAAATTTTGGATAAAAATATGAATTGGACAGTTGAGTCAGGAACTTTTAAAATCATGATTGGTAGTTCATCAGTGGAGATTCATTTAAGTGAAGAGTTTGAAGTTTTGTAGAAAAAACATCCGATAGTATCTATGGTTTTGATATCAAAAAATGTGGTCGTTATAGAAAGGTTTGTCAAGAATAAAAAAAGTAAAATAATAAGTCAGGGTTTGGTTAAATATGTTAAATAATTTTCGGTGTTTTACTAAAAATCTCTACAAACCCACTGAATACAGTGTTTTCACCCTTAAAAAGGGTATTGTTTTATTGAATTTGATTCATAGTTTATATTTAAAAAAAGCAGATGTCGTTATCATTGTATTGTAAATATGACTTAAATCTAATAACTCCATTTTTTAGATTTATTAAAAGAAAAATATAATATGAAAGTTTTAAAAATGATTTTGGCAACGTGTTGTTTGGTTGCTTTGCTGTTTGTCTATGGGTGTGAAAATAAAGAAAAGACAAAAAGCGCTACGGAAGTTGTTCTTGATAAAAGTGTATCAAAGGTAAAAGATGTAATGCAGTCTTTAACAGAAGTAGATAGTTTTCCAAGAAACATAACAAAAGGGAAAAAGAACTGGAACTTTGTAGGTTACAGAGATTGGTGTTCTGGTTTTTACCCAGGAGTATTATGGTATGCTTATGAGTATTCTAAAGATGAAGAAATAAGAAAAGGAGCCGAAGCATTTACAGCTTCTTTAAAAGATATTGCATACACACCTGCTGATAATCACGACATCGGTTTTATGATGTACTGTAGCTACGGAAATGGATATAGATTAACTGGTAATGAGGAGTATAAAGATATTTTATTAGCCTCTGCAGATACATTGGCTACTTTGTACAACCCTAAAGTTGGAACTATTTTATCTTGGCCTGGAATGACAGAAAAAATGGGACATAACACCATTATTGATAACATGATGAATTTAGAGTTGCTTTTTTGGGCAGCTAAAAATGGAGGAGATCATAAATTGTATGATATCGCAAAAAGTCATGCAGAAGTATCTATGAAGTACTTAGTACGTCCAGATAACTCAATTTATCACGTAATTTGTTTTGATCAAGAAACAGGTGAGTTTGTTAAAGGAATAACACACCAAGGTTATGCTGATGAGTCTATGTGGGCTAGAGGACAAGGATGGGGAATCTATGGTTTCTCAATGTCTTACAGAGAAACAGGAGATGAAGAGTTTTTAAATACAGCTATTGGTTTGGCTGATCATTTTATAGAAAGATTACCAGAAGATGGTATACCATATTGGGATTTTGATGATCCAAAAATTCCTAACGCACCAAAAGATGCTTCAGCTGCTGGAGTTGTAGCTTGTGGTATGTTAGAGTTGTCTAGTTTAGTTAAAGATGAGGCTTTAAAAACAAAGTACTTTAACGCAGCAAAATCATTAATCACAAAATTAAGTTCTGATGAGTATTTAAGCGGTGATGTTAACGATGCTTTATTGTTACATTCAACAGGACACATGCCTCATAACTCAGAAATTGATGTTCCAATTGTATATGCAGACTATTATTTTATGGAAGCATTGTTGAGATTAAAAAAAGCAGAAAGTATAGATTAGTTTATATTTATTAAGGCTAGGAATAGTCTTCATTTTATTAGTTATCCCATTGTAGTGCATCACTACAATGGGTTTTTTTATGGCTTTATTCAAAGGTGTTTTTTGATGTTTTAATAAGCTTATATAGATGTTTAATTACTGAAAAAATAGATAAACTCAGCGTCTAGTTTTATGAATTAAAATAAAAGATAAAGTTGAGTTTTTGTGTAGATATTGATTGTTTTTCTTTTGGTAATAAAACAATAAAAAATGAAGTGTTTTTGTTAAAACCCGTTGTGTTTACTTGCTTTAGGGATAAAATGGTTTCTTAGTTATAGTCTTTGCACCATGATTTATTCTATTTTTTAAAGTCAAATCTTAGATTGCACTAGTATTTAAAATAATTTCATAAAGACGAGTTTTTTGTGACTTTTTTTAAGGATATGATTACCGATGAATTGGTGATTTGATTTTGAAGATGAATTATGAATAAAGTTAAGAATTACATCCTGTTTTTATTTTTGTTTAGCATCACAATTTGTGGGCAATCACAAAATATAATAAGTGAGAATTTAAAGGAAGCTCCGGTTGATGGAGGACTTAAAATGGATGATTATTGGGTGTGGGGGAGTTCTGTGATTAAAGGAGAAGATGGAAAATATCACATGTATGCTTCTCGTTGGTCTAGCTATTTACCATTTCACCCAGGATGGATGATTGATTCAGAAATTGTTCATGCTGTTTCTAACACTCCAGAGGGGCCATATCAGTTTCAAGATGTTGCTTTAGGAGCGAGAGGGGCACAATACTGGGATGGAAGATCTTGTCATAACCCTAAAATAGTTAAGCATCATGATACTTACATTTTGTATTACATGGGATCTACTCACCCTTTTGAAGAAGTGACTAAAGAAAATGTTAGTGAGTTTGATTTGTTAAGTAAATGGTGTATCACAGCTCGTTGGAGAAAACGTATAGGTGTGGCAACTTCTAAAAGTCCAAATGGACCATGGAAAAGATTAAATGCTCCAATTCTTGAAGTAAAACCAAATTCTTATTATAGTTTCTTAACGTCAAATCCATCACCATTAATTAAAGAAGATGGTTCTGTTGTTTTGTTGTTTAAAGGTCGCTCTTACAAAGAAGATGGAATTAGTAATAGTGACATGAGTATTGGTGTAGCAACTGCTCCTTCTTACAATGGTAAATATACGGTAGTTGGCGATGAACCTTTGTTTTCAATGGAACGTTTTGGTGAAGTTGAAGATCCTCACTTATGGAGTGATGATAATGGTTTTCATATGGTTGCTAAAGATCAACGTGGTGCTATTACAGGTGGTAAGGGAGATGGTTTGTTAGCACATTCAAAAGATGGAATAAATTGGGTGGTTGATGAAAGTCCTAGAGCTTACACTAAAATGGTAAAATGGGATAATGGAAAAACAATTAAACAAGGGCAGTTAGAGCGTCCATTTGTTTTTGTGGAAGATGGGAAACCTACACATATTTTCTTTGCGACTATGAACGGTCCTGGAGGATTTTCAAACGGAACTAAAACATGGAATATGGTAATTCCATTACAATAAATAAAAAATTAAGACAAACAATTATATTATAACAAAATGAACAAGAAAATACTTTTATGGTCTATTACAGCAGCACTTGCTGGGTTTTTATTTGGATTTGACGTAGTAGTGATCTCTGGAGCAGACAAAAAATTACAACTTTTATGGGACTCTTCGGATGCTTTTCATGGTTGGGTAGTAATGGGTATGGCTCTTTGGGGAACTGTATTAGGGGCAGTTTTTGGAGGTTATCCTACCAACAAATTTGGACGTAAAAACACCTTAATTGTTATTGGAATATTGTTTGCTGTTTCTGCAATTGGATCAGCATTATCTAATGATCCTTATATTTTTGCTTTTGCTCGTTTTATTGGAGGAATTGGGGTAGGTGCCTCAACTATTGCAGCACCAGCATATATTTCTGAAATAGCACCAGCAAAAGACAGAGGAAGATTGGTAGCATTGTATCAGTTTAATATTGTTTTTGGTATCCTAGTAGCATTTTTATCAAATTACCTTTTAAGTGGTATAGGTGAAAATGATTGGAGATGGATGGTAGGTGTTGAAGCTATTCCTGCAGTATTATACATTTTGTTTGCATTAAAAGTACCTAAAAGTCCAAGATGGTTATTGTCTCAGTCAAGAGAACAAGAAGCAAGAGAAGTTTTACAAATTATCGATCCATCAGCAAATATAGATGAGCAAATTGCTGAGTTTAAAAGTCATTCTGATCAAAGTGATAAAACAGAAACTATCTTTATTAAAAAGTATAGATTCCCATTAATGTTGGCATTTTTAATTGCCTTTTTTAATCAGTTTTCAGGGATTAATGCATTCTTGTATTATGCACCACGTATTTTTGAAGAAGCTGGTTTAGGAGAAAGCACGGCTTTATTGAGTAGTGTAGGTATTGGGATTACAAACCTTATTTTTACTTTGTTAGGAGTTTTCTTAATTGATAAGTTAGGAAGAAAAACATTAATGTATATTGGTTCAGTAGGGTATATCATATCCTTAGGACTTGTTTCTGCAGCCTTTTTCTTAGGTTGGACAGGAATGGCTGTACCTTTCTTTTTATTCTTGTTTATTGCAGCTCATGCTGTTGGTCAAGGAGCAGTAATCTGGGTGTTTATCTCAGAAATATTCCCTAATCATTTAAGAGCATCAGGGCAATCTTTCGGAAGTTCTACTCACTGGATTTTAGCAGCATTAATTCCATCATTAATACCTTATTTATTTAGTCACCCAATGATTGGTGCTGGTGTTGTGTTCTTGGTTTTTGCAGGAATGATGATACTTCAGTTATTATTTGTTGCCTTTTTAATGCCAGAAACAAAAGGAAAAACATTAGAAGAGTTAGAGGATATTATTTTAAAGAAAAAATAAGTGGATGAAAACAGTATATAGCTTTTTCTTAATTTATTGTTTTACTATAAGTGTATTTGCATCAAATGTAGATACACTTGTAGTGCATAGTAATATCATGAATAAGGATATTAAAAATGTGGTAATTACTCCTGATAATTACAGCAAAAAAGAAAAAGCTTATGCGGTTGTTTATTTATTACATGGTGCAGGAGGGGATTATAAAACATGGTTAGCTAAAGCTCCTAAGGTAAAAGCCTATGCAGATTTATACAATGTAATTATTGTTTGTCCTGATGGAGGTAAAACAAGTTGGTATTTTGATAGTCCTGTTGATAAAACCATGCAATATGAAACCTATATTTCAAAAGAATTAATTTTAAGTATAGACCAAAATTACAATACGATTCCTGATATTAAGCACAGAGCAATATCTGGATTTAGCATGGGAGGACACGGAGCTTTGTACTTAGCTTTTAAGCATCCAGATGTATGGGGAGCTGCAGCAAGTATGAGTGGAGGTGTTGATATAAGACCATTTCCTAGAGGTTGGGATTTATCAAAAAGATTAGGGAGTTATGCAGAAAACCCAACCAATTGGGAAAATAACACAGTAATTAATCTAGTACATCTATTAAATGGTAAAAATCTAAAGTTTTTGTTTGACTGTGGTGTTGATGATTTTTTTTACGATTCCAATGTTAGATTACACAAAAAACTTATAGAAAGAAATATACCACATGATTATATAGAAAGACCGGGAGGTCATACCAATAAATATTGGGCAAACTCTATCAAATATCACATGGTATTTTTTAAAGACTTTTTTAATTAATAAATAAAATAATTCAAATGAATTTTAAAGCAGTTTATTTCTTTTCACTAATTACGTTATTGTTTGTTTCTTGCAAAAGCAAGTCAGCTAATAGTAAGGTTAAGCCTGAAACTGAAATATCATCTTTAGCAAATACAAAACCTAATATAGTGGTGTTGTTATGTGATGATTTAGGATATGGAGATTTATCGTCTTTTGGTCATCCTATCATCAATACACCTAACTTAGATAATTTAGCTAAAACAGGTATAAAACTTACGAGTTTTTATTCTACAGCGCCTGTTTGTTCGCCTTCTAGAGCTGGATTGTTAACAGGTAGAAGCCCAAATAAAGCTGGTATTTACGATTTTATTCCAGGTTTAAAAAAGAGTCCAGATAACAGAGATTTAGTACATCTTCAAGCACATGAACAAACCATTCCTGCGATGTTAAAGTCAGTAGGATATGCTACCTGTTTGGTAGGTAAATGGCATTGTAGCTCTAGATTTAATAGTGATAAACAACCACAACCAGATGATTTTGGTTTTGATTATTGGATGGCTACGCATAACAATGCTGCACCAAGCCATAAGAATCCAAATAACTTTGTTCGTAATCGTGAAAAAGTTGGAGAAATTGAAGGGTTTAGTAGTCAAATTATTGTTAGCGAAGCCATCAATTGGTTAGAAAACAAAAAAGATAACAATCCTTTCTTTTTAGAAGTAACTTTTCACGAACCACATGAGCCAATAGCATCTCCAGAAGATTTGGTTCAAAAATATTTACCAAAAGCAAAAACTAGAGAAGAGGCAGAATATTTTGCCAATGTAGAAAATGTAGATATTGCTGTAGGACGTTTGGTGGAGTACTTCAAGAAGAACAATATGGACAATACGTTAATTGTCTTTAGTTCAGATAATGGGCCAGAAACATTAATGAGATACAGTAGAGCTAAACATTCATATGGAACTCCAGGACCTTTAAAAGGAATGAAACTTTGGACAAATGAAGCTGGATTTAGAGTACCTGGGATCATCAACTGGATAGGAAAAGATATGTATTCTGGAACTACAGATAAAGTAGTTTCTGCTTTAGATTATATGCCAACTTTTGCTGAATTATCTGGAGCAAAATTGCCTAATAGAAATTTAGATGGTGAATCTTTTGTATCGCTTTTAGAACAAGGGGAGTTCAACAGAGAAAAGCCATTAATTTGGGCTTTTTATGATGCTATCAATGAGCAAAAAGTTGCCATGCGAAAAGGTGATTGGAAAATTATGGCTAGCATAGAAGCTAACGGTGAAACTTTACCAAACATCCATAATTTATACGATGGTAATGAGGCTTTAGTAAAAAATGCAAAATTGGTAAATCATGTAATGTTCAATTTAACAAAGGATATTCATGAATCTGAAGATTTATCTACACAAGAACCAGAAGTATTTGAAGAGATGAAAAAAACTTTAGAGTTAGAGTATAAAAAATTATTAGACGAAAGTCATATTTGGGTTAGAGAAGAATAACTTATGATTAAAAAGATTGTTTTACTATTTCTTTGCATCAATATTCTTTTTATAAAGGATGTTGATGCTCAGTTTGTGTTCCCTGATAAAATTCAGAGAGAACATCCTCGTTTAATTTCGCCTGAAATTAAGCATGGAGAATTATTGTCTAAAATAGAGAGTGATGCAGCAGTAAAAACATCTTATAACTCTTTAAAAAGCGATATTTCAAAATACGTAAATCAATTTAAAAAAGAACCTAATTGGTTGTCATCACGTTTTCAAATGTATTGGAAATCTCATGCAACTGATGTGTATGTAAAAGGTGAGTTTTATGCTTATGCCAAAGGAAAAGCACCTGTTCCAACGGTGATGTTTACAGGGCAACGTGATTATGTGACTGATTATAAAACGCCAAAAGTTGAAGATATAAAACCTTATTTAGAAGACAAAAGAGGACTGTATCTTCAGCATAAAAATACAAATAAATGGGAGTGGGTTTCTCCAGAAAAAACAGGGAGAGTTATAGAGAATATCAACGAAAACATCATGAAAATTGCTCGTGATGCTGCTTTGGTTTATTTTGTAGAAGGTGATAAAGAATATGCTCAATTCGCTCTTCATTTACTAGATGTTTACTCGCAAGGTTTGTTGTATAGAAATGAACCTATAGATCTAGAAAAAGGGAATATTCAAAATGTTATAGGGTTAACATCTTTCCAAGTGATTAAAGAAAATATTGTAGATGAATTGGCTCAAACCTATGATTTTTTATATGATTATATTCAAAAAAATCATCCAAAACAAAATGTTATATATACTGCATCTTTAAAAAAGTTGGCAGAAATTATTATTAAAAATGGAGTGCCAGACAATAACTGGAATTTACATCAAACGAATAAGGTAATTGAGATTGCTTTGGTTCTGGATAATAATGAGGCTTACAAAGATGGTAAAGGATGTCAGTATTATTTACATCGTGTTTTTAATGAATCAGAAGCTAGACAATGGTCGGTAAATGATGTACTTTCTTATGGTTATGATGAAAATAATGGTGTGTGGAACGAAAGTTCTGGTTACGCATTAAGTGTAGCCAAAGGTTTTACAGAATTAGCAAAAGTAATTCAAGAAGCGTTAAATGTTGATGTAATGCCCAATATGCCTGTAATAAAAAAGGCAGTAGAGGTAATGCCACAATATTTATATCCAAACAAACAAATTGTAGCTTTTGGAGATTCTCATTATGGAACTTTAGAAACAAATCCATTTTTAGATTTAATCAGCAACGCACAAAAGTTTCATAAAAAAGAACAAGAAGAACGTTTTACAGAAATGCTTTTTTTGATAAAAGACAAAAAGCAACTGTTAAAGCCTAGCAAGCCTAAAAATGCTTTTAGAGAATTATTATACAATACTAAGGTTACATTAAATAAAGATATTGAACCTGCGAATTTATCTGACTATACAACAGCTTCTTTTTACGCACCAAATGTTAGTTGGTTGGCTATGAGAAATGGTATGGATAAAGAAAATGGTTTAATGATTTCTCAGGTAGGTTCCACTGGTAATCATGCACATTCTAACGGAATTGCCATGGAGTTTTATGGTAAAGGTTATGTGTTAGCTCCAGAAGGAGGTAGGGGGTCTAGCTATTTTAGACCAGATTATCGTGAGTACTATTCACAATTCCCAGCACACAATACGGTGTCTGTAAACGGAAAATCGCAATACAATAAAATGCGAAGTTATTATGCTTTTCAGGTAAATGCATTGTATCCAGCATCAGAACAGAAAGAAGGATATTATCCAAATATTAATTTTTCTGATTTGTATTTTCATGAACCAAGTACAAACTCAGATCAAAATAGAGTGATGAGTATTGTACGTACAGGAGAAACTTCTGGATATTATGTTGATATTTTTAGATCTAAAACCAAAGAAAATAATGCAGATTATCACGATTATTTCTTTCACAATTTAGGTCAAACACTTGAGTTTTTTAGTGAAGAGAATCAATCTATCCGTTTACATAAATCATCAAAACTAAATTCAAAATCAGGAAATATAAAAGCTTATGATTATTTGTTTGATGAGCAATCAGTAAAAAGAGACAGTCCTTTTAAAGCTACTTATAATTTATCTATTGATGATAAAAATATAGCCATGAATATGTGGATGAACGGAAATGATGATCGTGAATTATTTAAAGTAAAATCTCCGCATTCTGAGGCTTTTAGAAAAATTTTACCAGAAGCTATAGAAAAAGCACCCTTGTTAACTATGGTAGTTAGGCAATATGGAGAAGCGTGGAACAAGCCTTTTGTGGCAGTTTATGAACCTTCTACAGATGCTGAGCCAGCAACAATTAAAACCATACAGCAATTTGCAGATGCGAATAACAATTCAAGTTTTGTAGGCTTACAAATAGTTAGTAAAAACAATAGAACAGATTATATATTTTCTTCGGATGTACACGATATCTATACTTATGATGGCATTCAGTTTACAGGAACTTTTGGTTTGGTTACTAAAGAAGAAAATAATACCACTCTTTTTATGGGTCAAGGTAAAGGAATTAGTTACCAAGGATATAGCGTTGAAGTTTTAGGGAAAAAATCTAGTGATGTTGCTTTGGTAATTGGAACTGAACCAATGTTAACTTGTGCAGATGCAGTTTTGTTAACGGTTCCAGATGAATATAAAAAAGGACAAGTGGTTTTAAATATTGGCTTTAAAGAAATTCAAGGAGCAAGAAATAAGGTTAACGGAAAAAAGGTAGTTCAGTTTAAAGTACCGTCCACAAAATATCAACATATATTAATTAAAATAAAACAATAAATAAATGAATCTATTTTTTAAAAAGTTTAGCGTTATAATTACATTATTATTAGTGTTTACTAGTTGTAATTCAGCTGAGGTGATTGAATTATCATCACCAGATACTTCTAAAAAAATTGTCTTCTTAGAGGGAGAGAATAACAATATTACGTTTTCAGTTTATTACAATGATAAAAAAATAATTCAAACATCTGTTTTAGAATTGTTATCAGAGGAATTAAATTTTTCTGGAAAAGTAACTGTTGAACAAATAGAAAATACATCTGTAAATACTACGTGGAATTCTAGGTTTAGTGAGTTAAGTACTATTCCAGATCACTACAATCAAACTAAAATTTACTTAAAGCAAGGAAATGCCAAGTTAAACATTATTGCTAGAGCTTATAATGAAGGTGTAGCGTTTTCTTACGAAGTTCCTGCTCAAAACGGAATAGAAGAAATTGGGTTAAGTGAAAATATTCATTACAATTTTTCTGAAAACTTTCCTGTTTGGTCTACTCCAAAACGTGAAAAAGGAGTGTTAACGGCTCAAGGAAAATACAGTAAAATTCCTATGACCGAATTGCAAGAAGGAGCAGACAGACCTTTGTTAATTGAAGTAAGTGATGATATAAAGATTGCTTTGGCAGAAGCTCAATTGGTAGATTATGCTAGAATGAGTTTTGATAAAGGAAATTCATCAAAATATAGTATTGTCTCTTCTCTTGATGGAAAAACAGAAGCATTAAAGCAAGATGAAATCACAGGAGCTGTTATAGAAGAAAACAAAGTAGCAGGAGCTAGAGTACATAAAAAACTTCCTTTTCAATCTCCATGGAGAGTGGTAATGATGGGAGAAAGTTATGGAGAATTGTTAGAGAATAATTATTTAATACAGAACTTAAATCCACCATCTGAAATTGCTGATGATTCTTGGATTAAACCAGGAAAAGTACTTAGAGAAACTACTTTAACTACTCAAGGAGCATTTGCTGCTATAGATTTTGTATCAAGCCACAACATGCAATACATTATGTTTGATGCGGGTTGGTATGGAAATGAAATGAAGAACAGTTCTGATGCTACTACGGTTACTTTAGATCCTAAAAGATCAAAAGGGCCTTTAGATATGCAAGCAGTTACTGCGTATGGTAAAGAAAGAGGTGTTGGACTTATTTTGTATGTTAACCGTCGTGCTTTAGAAAAGCAATTAGATGATATTTTACCATTGTTTAAAGAATGGGGAGTAGCAGGTATTAAGTTTGGTTTTGTAAGAGTTGGAGATCAAGATGCTACTGCATGGATGCATGAAGCTATTAAAAAAGCTGCCGAATATGGAATGATTGTAGATGTTCATGATGAGTACAGACCAACAGGTTTTTCTAGAACGTATCCTAACTTGTTAACTCAAGAAGGTATTAGAGGAGATGAAGAATCAGTGCCAAACGACCATACTCTAATAACAATGTTTACCAGAACTTTGGCTGGAGCATCTGATAATACTGTTTGTTACTATAACTCCCGTGTTAATAAAATGGGGTCTCACGCATCTCAATTAGCAAAAACAATCTGTGTTTTTAGTCCATTACAATTTTTGTATTGGTATGATAAAGCTCCTGCAGCTCCAATAAAAGAAGATGGATTATGGGGAGATACTAAAACTATTGGTAACGAACCAGAACTTGAATTTTTTAACAATGTACCTACTACTTGGGATGAAACAAAAGTGTTAAAAGCAGAAATTGGAGAAGTTGGAGTGATTGCTCGTAGAAAAGGAAACGATTGGTTTATTGGAGGAATTAACGGAACAACGCCTCATAATGTTGAAGTAGATTTTTCATTTTTAGAACCAAATGCTAAGTACCTAGCTAAGGTTTATACAGATGATGAAACTGTAAAAACTAGAACCAATGTTAAAATAGAAGAGGTAGCGGTATCACATAAAACTAAACAAAACCTAAGTTTAAAAAGTAATAATGGTTTTGTAATGCATATAACTAAACAATAATTAAATAAGAAATGAAAAATCAACAACTAACATTAAGGTTTTTATCGTTTTTCTTTTGTGCTATACTAGTAGTGTCATGTAAGCCAAAAGAACAAAAAGCAGCAAAAAAAGAATTGCCAGCAAAAAGACCAAATATCATTTTTATGATGTCTGATGATCATGCTTATCAAGCAATTAGTGCTTATAGTGATCATTTAATTCAAACACCTAATATTGATAGAATAGCAAACGAAGGGATTAAATTTACAAATGCCTGTGTATCTAACTCTATTTGTGCACCATCAAGAGCTACAATCTTAACAGGTAAGCACTGTCATATACACGGTAAAGTAGATAATGTTTTTCCTTTTGATGAATCTCAAACTACCTTTCCTCAAATCATGCAAAAAGCTGGATACAAAACAGCGATGTTTGGAAAATTACACTTTGGGAACAATCCTAAAGGGGTAGATGAATTTAAAATTTTACCAGGACAAGGAAGATATTACAATCCTATTTTTAATACTAATGATGGTCAAATTACTGTTGAAGGATATGTAACAGATATCATTATGGATATGACTTTAGAGTGGTTAGAAAACAACAAGAATAGCGAAGAGCCATTTATGTTATTTTCTATGCAAAAAGCACCTCATAGAGAGTGGTTGCCAGCACCACGTCACTTTAAAGAGTACACTAAAAAAACTTTTAAAGAGCCAGAAACTTTGTTTGATGACTACGAAGGAAGAGGAACTGCTGCTAAAACTGCAGAAATGAACTTATTAACTCATATGAACTGGGCTGGAGATTCTAAAATGTATCCAGACATCATGAAAGAGTTAGGAATTAAAGACAAGTCAGGTTGGGACTTAGAAGCTTTTGAACGTGAGGTAGGAGCTATGAATGAAGAGCAAAGAGCTGTTTGGGATTCTGTGTACAGACCTATGATGGAAGCATTCAAAAAAGAATATCCTAACATGAGTGATGAGGAATTGATGAAATGGCGTTACCAACGTTATATGCAAGATTATTTAGGATGTATTGCTTCTGTGGATGAAAATGTTGGTCGTTTATTAGACTATTTAGATGAAACTGGATTGGCAGAAAATACGATTATCGTATATACTTCAGACCAAGGATTTTATTTAGGAGAGCACGGATGGTTTGACAAGCGTTTTGTTTACGATGAATCATTTAAAACACCTTTATTAATCCGTTGGCCAAATGTAATTAAGCCTGGTACTACTAGTACAGAAATGGTTCAGAATTTAGATTTTGCACAAACTATTTTAGAAGCAGCTCATATTGAGGCTCCTGATGATATGCAAGGAGAAAGTTTGGTTCCATTATTATTAGGAAACAATGAGGAGTGGACAAGAGATGCTGTGTATTATCACTACTATGAATACCCAGGTATTCACATGGTAAAAAGACACTATGCTATCATTACTCAAGAATATAAGTTAGCACATTTTTACTACGATGTTGATGAATGGGAATTGTACGATCGTAAAAATGACCCTAATGAAATGAAAAATGTAATTGATGATCCTGCATATGCTGATGTTGTTGTAAAACTGAAAAAGCAATTGGCAGATTTGAGAGAACAATATGGAGATAGCTCTCAATTAGATCAAGAAATATTAAGAAAATACTTAGAAGCACAAAATAATCCTGATATAGAAACAGTGCCTTTGCATTAAAATGTAGAGAATTGTTGTATCGGAGGGGAGGAATTCCAAGAATAGAAACATTAACTTAAACAAATAATTATGAATACATTAAAACTAAAAAACGTTTTATTTTTAAGTCTGGTAGTTTTATTTACTTCAGTCTTAACAACGAGCTGTGTAAACAGAGTACAGCCCGAAGAATTTGATAATGATAGAGAAAAAGATTTACCTCAAGAGCCTAGTTATGGAGATGATACCATAAGGGTAGCATCAATAGCTCAATTAAGAAAAGCAGCAATTAGAAATAATAAAACAATTATTATGGTGCCTGGAGAGTACACTGCAGAAGGTACTATGCCACAGGATCCTAAAACGATTTATCACTTTAGTGGTTCTAATAACAAGTTTATTTTTAAAGATGCTACTATTATCACTCCAACAGAGGTGTTACGTGGTATGGGGCCTGGTAATACGCATGAATTTGCTACTTACCGTATTGATGGAAGCAATATTACTATCGAAGGAGGAACTTTTAAAAATACAGGATGGGATCACCCATACAAAAGTCTTTCTGAGTTTGAAGTACAAGGAAACGACATTTCATTCTTAGGATGTAATATCTATGTTCAAGGATCTAAACCTTATGGTTACGGAGATTATTATGGTAAAGGTTCACCTTTTTATACACCTTTGTATAAACATGCTGCGATGTCTATTTTAGGAGATAATGTAATTGTAGATGGTTGTGATTTTAAAGTGTATGCATTTGGACATGGAATTCACATTCATGGTTCTCAAAATACAATTATACGTAACAATACTATGGAAGGTATTTTAAGGCCTACTAATGAAATTTACGAAGAAACAGAAGCAACTCATCCAGGAAGTCCAGCAGTTTCTTTTGATTACAAAATTTGGTTTCCAGAAGAGAAAAGAGGAGATGCTATTCCAAGAGATGAAATGTTGAGTTTAACAGAAGATGGAATTAGAGCTTATTTAGATGGAACTGATGTAAATGGTGTAAACCGTAGAACTGGAGACATTTTAGTAGAAAATAATTTTGTAGATAAAATGAGATCAGGGGTCGCTATGGCAATTGCATCTGGTAAAGTAACGGTAAAGGGGAATACTATAATCAATTGTGATACTGCTTATTCATTGTCTTCTGATGATGAAGTAACAGCAGATAACAAAGGAAATGTTGCTTATGGACCATTATTATCTATGCCATATGATCATAAAAGAAACTCTCAAATTGTATTAACATTGATAGATCCAAATGAAGGAACTATGGGAACTCACAATTTTGCTGAAATTACAGGTTCTGGACATAACATTAGATTTATTGATGAAACTACTGATCCAAACGCTAACTTAAGACCTATTTGGATTGGTGTAGCTCATGAGTATAGCTCTGATGAATCAGATCCAGATGCTTCAGTAGATGGTTACAATGCTAAAGACATCATTATTAATAATGAAACTAAAAACCCAATAGTATTTGGACAATATTCTTCTGGTACTACAGGAACTACAAAAGGTGTAATTACATCTGATGATGGAACAAATAATTCAGTTACTGTTGTAACAGAATAATTATAGGAAAACCTATTATTAAAAATTAAAATAATCTTGGGTTTGTGTTTTCACAGACTCAAGATTATTAATTAAATAAATAACATGAAATATAGATTACTAATACTTTCTTTTGTTTTATTTTTTATACAAAGTCAGGCTCAACAAACAAAGAATCATCCAAGAATATTTACTTCAAAAGAAGATAGAGCTGAGTTATTACATAAAATAGAAAATGAATCTTGGGCTAAACAATCATGGAACAAACTTTTAGAAGATATAGAAGTCCATGTAAATAGACATGTAACAGATCCGGAATGGATGGTGTCTAGGTTAGCTATGTATTGGAAAGATGGTGAACGTTATACGCAATGTTATATTAAAAATCAAAATTGGGATTATGGAGAAGGAAACGCTCCTGTACCCACAGTAAGATTACCAGGTATGCGTACTTGGAATGATTACGTAAATGTACCTTTAGAAGATAGAATTCCGTATAATGAATCTGGAGATTTGTTAGGAATTAGTCGTTCTAGTGCAGACAAAACCCCTGTATTAATTCCTTATAAGGAAACAGGACATATGATTCGCCAAAACAATATGGAAATATTGCAGTTGGCAGAACAAGCAGCTTTTGCTTATTACATTACTCAAGAAGAAAAATATGCAAAATTTTCATCAGATATTTTTTGGACCTGGTTATTAGGTATTTATTACATGAATCCACCTTTAGATCCTGAACAATCTACAAAAGGACCTGGAGGATATGAACCAGGAGGAATTATGGGGTATTATGACTATGAAGTAATTCATGACGATAGACAAGCTCCAATGGCCGCTACTTATGATTTCTTATACGACTATTTAAATAATAACCCTCATAAACATTTGTCTCAAATCAACAAAAAAACAGTTGATGTAGCAGGAGAAGTGTTTAAGAGATTTATAGAAATAGGATTGGTTAGAGGAGGAAAAAAGGGAAATTGGAATGTGAACAGATATAGACATATCATGAACAGCATTTTAGCTTTAGAGTCTAATGAATTTTATGAAGACGGAAAAGGTCGTGAATATTACATTCCTTTTTACACAGAAAAGTCAGGAGACCACTATGCAGGTTTGCCAGAAATTATGGCAAACTATGATAAAGAAACTGGATTGTGGCCAGAATCTCCAGGGTATGCATCGGGAATGATTCCTTTTGTCTTAGAAATGGGATTAAAATTATATAAATCAGGAGTAAATACTTTAGATGGAAACCCAATAATTACCAAAGCAACCTTAGCAAATTTAGGTTGGTTAGATGCTAGAGGGAATTTAGTCGTTTTTGGTGATATGCGTGGAGGACCAGCAAACATGTCTGCTTTTGAATTTTTATTGACTTATTCAGTTTGGGAAAATGATTCTGAAACGGCTAAAAAAATGGCAACAGTTATCCGTAAAAATATGGCCGCTAATCAGCATGATAGAACTGCTTTAGATTGGGAAGAAATTATTTTTAATCAACCATTACCAGATTCTGGAAGTGATTTGCCATTTCATAACGCAGCCTATTCAAAATTCCATAGACATATGATTTTAAGAAATGGAAACGATGAAGAAAATGGTTTGATGTTTACTTTATATGGAGGAAAAAAGAATTCTCACTTAACCGAAAACGGTTTGGCTATGCAATTTTATGGTAAAGGTTTTGCTTTGGCTCCAGATGCATCGGCTTATGAGTCTTATTGGTCATCAGATGCTGGATACCATAGAGGGATTATGGGATCTAACACTATTGTTCCCGGATATAGAGTAGGAGATATTAAAGTAAACGCTATGGATCCTATGGTGGATAATGGTTTTTATAACAGTAAAGTTACTTCAGAAAATTGTTCTTTTGCTGATGTTTCTGCTGATGAAAAACGTCGTTTGGTAGCCATGGTGCGTACTTCTAAAACCACAGGATATTATGTAGATGTTTTTAGATCTGACCAAAAAGACAATGATTTTGTACATCATAATTTAGGGAATTCAGTAACACTTAAAAACGATGCTAATGAACCTTTAAGCCTAGCTTCTACTAATGATTTAGGAACTAAATATGATAAGTTTTATGCTTTCTTTAAAAATGCTAAGAAAGTAAATTATACTAAAGATTTTAAGGCTACTTGGGATATCAACGCAGTGTCTCCAGCATTACATGTAGATATGTGGATGATGGGACAAGAAAACAGAGAAATATTTAAAGTAGATGCACCACCAACAACTTTAAGGAGTGATGTTACTCCAGGACAAGTAAATAAAAGTCCTGAAACAACGCCTACTTTAATTGTTCGTCAAAACGGAATTAATGGAAAAGATCATCCTTTTGTTTCTGTTTTTGAATCATACGAAACAGGAAAAAAAGCAATACAAAACATTAAGACTTTAGAAACTTCTAAAAACTTTGTGAGCATTGCAGTAACTTCAAAAGAATCAACTCAGATTATTTTAAATGCAATTGATGATGAGGTTTACAAACCCGCTAAAAAGTTAAAATTTCAAGGAACTATTGGTATTGTATCAGAAAAAAATAATGAGTTTGAATACCTATACTTAGGTGATGGAAAGGTTTTACAAAAAGAAAATTATAAAATAGAAGCTGTAAATGGAACTATTACAGCAGAACTAAAATTGGTGAATGGAACGTACTACTATTCATCAAACAAACCATTACTGATTAAGTTAATCAAAGGGAAAACAAAAGAATATCCTGCAGGATATGACATTGAAATAAAATAAATTACAAGGACTAGACATGAAACAATTTGCAGTTGTATTTTTTATCAGTTTTTTATTGAGTCCTTTGTTATTGCAAGGGCAAGATTTAGCACATCCTAGAATTTATACTACGGATCAATCACGAGAAGATTTTTTAAAGAGTATTGAAGAAAATACTTGGAAAAAAAGTTTGGTGGATAAAAAGATAAAGAACTTAGAAAAGTATTTAGAGTATTGTGAAAACGATGCAACTTGGTTGGTGTCTAGACTTCAAATGAACTGGAAAACTAAGCACAGTAAAGTATTTTTAAAAGGAGGTAAGTTTGACCATTCTGAAGGAAAAGCTCCTGTGCCTACTGTTCGTTTCTCTGGAACTAGAGATTGGGATTCAGAATACAAACGTCCAAGTTTAGAAGAAGTAACTCCTTATTTTGATGATAAAAGAGGTTTGTTTTTAGAGCATAAAAACGGCAAAAAAGAATGGATTCATCCATCAAAAGCTGGTTTTGCTATCGAAAAGATCAATGAGCAAATTATGAGTTTGGTAGAAGATGCTGCTTTTTTATATTGGTTTACTGGTGATAAAAAGTATGCTGAATTCGCCAAGCCTGTTTTTGAAACTTATACCGAGGGGATGTATTACAGAGATGCTCCTATAGATCTTGAAAATGGAAATCAACAACGCATTTCTGGGTTGGCTACTTTTGAGGTAATTCACGAAAAAATATTAGGGAGTTTAGTGACTACTTATGATTTTTTATATGATTATTTTAAGAAAGAAAAAGTAAACATGGCTCATGCCGATGCTGTTTTTCAAAAATGGGGAGATCAAATTATCATCAATGGAATTCCAGATAATAACTGGAATTTGTTCCAAGCAAGGTATTTAACTTACGTAGCTTTGGTTTTAGATACCAACAGTGCTTATAAAAATGGAAAAGGACGTGAGTATTTTTTAGATCATACTTTTACAACTTCTACAGAAAGACAATTGGCTATAGAAGAATCTTTGTTGGTGTACGATCAACAAACGGGAATTTGGCCAGAAAGTGCTAGTTATTCCGTTCACGTTATTACTACTTTGTTAAACATTTATACGCTGTTAGATCAATTTACCAATAAAAACGAATTGGCTAATTATCCTATTATAGAAAAAGCTGCTTTGGCATCTTTTCAGTATTTATTTCCAAGTGGTTATTTAGTTGGGTTTGGAGATTCTAATCACAAACCTTTGCCAGCAGAAAATTTTGAATTGTTAATTTCAAATTATAGAAAGTATGGAAATACAAAAAAGGAGCAAACCATTGCTAGCCTGTTAAATCAAATGATAGAAAAAGGTGAGTACAAAAGAAAAGCAGATGATTTGTTTCAATTGTTTTTTTATGTGGATGAGCTAAATGTAAACAACAAAAAAGCAGATTTATCTACCTTAACATCTCCTACTTTTTACGCTCCAAACGTGAGTATGTTTAACCAAAGATTAGGAAAAGACAAAGATGCAGTCATGGTTTCTTTAGTAGGTTCTTATGGAAACCATTCCCATGTTAACGGAATTTCTATGGAATTATATGCAAATCAATATGTTTTAGGTCCAGATATGGGGAAAGGACCAAGTTATTGGCATACAGACCATAGAGATTATTATTCAAGATTCCCAGCACACAACACGGTGGTGGTTAATGGAAAATCAGATTACAATGCCATGAGAGGATATCATCCTTTTACTTTAGATAATTATTTTCCTAAAACAGAAACTACACCATTGTTTAATAAGTTGACTTATGGAAAAGTTTCTTTTGTAGAGCCAAAAACCAATGCCAATCAGCAAAGGTTTACAGCTATTGTAAAAGCAAAAGATGAGAAGAGTTACATCGTAGATGTTTTTAGGTCTAAAACCCATGATAAAGAAAAACAAAGACATGATTATTTCTATCATAATTTAGGTCAATCATTAGAAATTTTAGATAAGAATAATTCACCTCTAACTTTAGATGTTACCAAGGACTTTGGAAGTAAAGATGGAGATATTAAAGCGTATAATTATTTAAAAGATAAAAAGAAAATAAACACAACTAATGATGTTTGTGCTTTGTACACTTTATCATCGGAAAACCAGGTTGACAATTTGATGAAAATATGGATAAAAGGAAGTGAACATCAAAGTGTTTACACTGCTTTGGCTCCAAAAGCTAATGTGTTAACTAAAGGAACAGCACCTAAAGAAGTTTTAGATGATGAAATCAATACTTTAATAGTTAAGCGAGAAGGAGCAGCATGGAACAATCCTTTTGCAATGGTTTTTAATCCATATCTTAAAGGAGAAGACAAGCTAATTGAAAATGTGACGTATTCTTCTGTAAAAGAAAATCCAAGCACACAAATAATTACTGTTTTACACAGCGATAAAAACACAACAGACAACATTATTTTAAACGTATCAGAAAATGAGGTTGTGTCAACTAAAAATGTATATCAAAAAGGATTGACTTCTATTGTTAGAACAGAAAAAAATAGTGAGAACATGAAATATATGTTTCTTTCTGGAATGATTCAGTTTGAGCAGTATGGATGGACAGCTACTGCAGTGGGAACTCCTGTAACAATTTCTATAGAAAGCATAGAAAATGGTTTTGTGTTAGAAAATGATGGTCCTGTAGTGTTAAAAGTTCCTTTTTTAAATGGTAAGAAAACTGCTGAATTAAGAGTTTACGAAAACGGAAAAATAGTAGCCAAAAGAAATGGACAAATTAATAGATCTAATCCAAATCAGTTAGAGTTTAGATTACACAAAGCATATCAAAAAGCAGAAATTATATTTTAAAATTTATAAATAAAAATGAAGAAAACAATATTGTTTGCATTCTTTGCTGCTATTCTTTTTTCTTGTGCAACCACGTATCAAGATAAAGATGTAGCCTTATATGTTTCTAAAAAAGGAACATCAACCAATAAAGGAACTCAAGAAAAACCTTTTGCAAGTTTAAATGATGCTGTTAAAAAAGCAGCAGAAATTAAAAATAAAAATAAAGAAGCTTCTATTACAATTTATGTGCTACCTGGTAGTTACGAGTTAAAAGAAGCTATACAAATTCCTGCATCTTTAAGTGGTTTAACTATTAAAGGAACTAATGCTGATGAGGTAAGTATTAAAGGATCTGTTACTTTAAATCCATCATGGAAAAAATATAATGAAAATGTTTATGTAACTACTGTTGATGAAAATTTAGAATTTGATCAATTGGTGGTAGACAACAAAGCTCAAATTTTAGCACGTTATCCTAATTATGATGAAAGTGCACATTATTGGCAAGGATATGCAGCAGATGCGATTGCAAAAGAAAGACTAGCTACTTGGAAACAACCAGAAGGAGCATTTTTCCATGCTTTGCACAGAGGTAAATGGGGTGGATATCACTACGAGATTACTGGAGTAGATGCTAATGGAGAAGCTATTTTAAAAGGAGGACAACAAAATAACAGAGGCTCCTCTTATCATGAGGAATACCAAATGGTAGAAAATGTTTTTGAGGAGTTAGATAGTCCTGGAGAATGGTATTTAAATACATCAGAAAATAAATTATATTATTGGCCATCAAAAGAAGTGAATATTTCTAATGCTATTGTGGAGGCTTCAGTGTTAAAAGATTTAATTCAAGTAGAAGGAACTCTAGAAAATCCTGTTAAAAATGTAAGTATTAGCGGAATTACTTTTAAAAACACGCAACGTACTTTTATGGAGGAGTTTGAACCATTATTACGAAGTGATTGGACTATTTACAGAGGAGCAGTGTTGTTTTTTGAAGGAACAGAAAATTGTAGTGTTACCAATAGTGTGTTTACCAACCTGGGAGGTAATGTAATCATGGCAAGTAAGTACAATAAAGGATTGGTAATTAAAGGAAATCATATTTACAATTGTGGAGCAAGTGCAGTATCTTTTGTAGGAGATGCTTCTGCAGTACGTTCACCATCTTTTAACTATAGTAAATACGTAGCTGTAAAAGATATGGATACCGTTTCAGGACCTAAAAATGAATTATACCCTAGAGAGTGTTTGGTAGACAATAACTTAATTTATAGAATTGGTAGAGTAGAAAAACAAACTGCTGGAGTGCAAATTTCTATGGCCATGGATATTACGGTAAGTTATAACAGTATTTACGATGTGCCAAGAGCCGGAATTAATATTGGTGATGGAACTTGGGGAGGTCATATTTTAGAGTTTAACGATGTGTTTAATACGGTTTTAGAAACCAGCGATCACGGTTCTTTTAACTCATGGGGTAGAGATCGTTTTTGGCATCCAAAACGTGGTAAAATGGATGAAATTACTACAGAAATTCCTGATATGTATTTATGGGATGCTGTAAAAACAACCATTATTAGAAACAACCGTTTTCGTTGCGACCATGGTTGGGATATAGATTTAGATGATGGTTCATCAAATTATCATATCTACAATAACTTAATGTTAAATAGTGGATTAAAATTAAGAGAAGGTTTTGCTCGTGTGGCAGAAAACAACATTATGGTAAATAATTCTTTACATCCGCATGTATGGTTTGCCAATAGTAGAGATGTATTTAAACACAACATTGTAGGTAATACTTATCAGGATGTTGGGTTATTAGGATGGGGAAAAGAATTAGATTATAATTTATTTCCTAATGAGGCTGCAATGATGAAACCTCAAATTTATGGAAGAGATTTACATAGTGCCTTTGGAGATCCAATGTTTAAAGATCCTAAAAACTTAGATTTTAGTGTTAAAGAGAATTCTCCAGCATTAAAATTAGGTTTTAAAAACTTTCCTATGGATCAATTTGGAGTACAAAAAGAAGCTTTAAAGAAAATAGCTAAAACTCCAGAAGTTCCAGAAATTAGAGATGCTTCAGAAAGTAAAGGAAGTCCAGTAGTAGCTTGGTTACGTAATAACTTAAAAAGTGTAGAGTCAGAGCAAGAACAATCTGCTTACGGATTAAATACCCCAGAAGGAGTAATTGTATTAAGAATATGGAAACCAAGTCCAGCAGTACAAAATGGTGGAATTAAGCAAGGTGACGTGATTCTTAAAGCAGGAGGAAAAAAAGTAAAAACAGTAGAAGAATTTTTTAAAGTAAATGTAGAAAATACCAAAGATACTTTAGATATTGTAGTGATGAGAAATCAATCTGAAGTTCCTTTAACAATAAAAACCAAATAAATTTATAATCAATAAAACAATAACAAGATGAGTATTTTTAAAAAGACAACAATTGTTGCAATTGCCATGATGTTATGCGTGAGCAATGTTTTTTCTCAAAAAAAGGGAAAAAAGTTATCAGATGATGAGCGTATGGAGTGGTGGAGAGATTCTAAGTTTGGAATGTTTATCCACTGGGGAGCATATTCAATCATAGGAGGTGAACGTGGAACAAACATTGCCGGAGGTGGTGCAGAATGGGCTATGGATAAATTAGATTATACTATTGAAGACTATGAAAAGTTTCCAGAAATGTTTAACCCAGTATTGTTTGATGCTGATGCATGGGTAAAAATGGCTAAAGATGCTGGTATGAAGTATATTGTAATTACTTCTAAGCACCACGAAGGTTTTGCTTTATGGGATTCTAAAGTGTCAGATTATGACGTCATGGATAAATCTCCTTTTAAAAGAGATATCATTAAAGAATTGTCTAAGGCTTGTAAAAAACAAGGAATTAAATTTTGTTTTTACTACTCAATCGTAGACTGGCATCATCCACAAGCTCAAGGAAATTTATATCCTAACTACAACATTTCTCAACACGATGATCCGTCTGTAGTGAACCCTGAATTCCCTGAGTATTACGAAAACTACATGAAACCACAAGTTGGAGAATTGTTAAAGAACTACGGAGATGTTGGTGTAGTTTGGTTTGATGGAGATTGGATTTCTGACTATACTACAGAAATGGGTAAAGATTTATACAAGTACATTAGAGACATTCAACCAAATACTATTGTAAACAACAGAGTTGATAAAGGTAGAACTGGAATGGACGGAATGAACAACAAGCCAGGTCAGTTTGCAGGAGATTTTGGAACACCAGAGCAAGAAATTCCAGATACAGGAATTGATTCTGATTGGGAAGCATGTATGACTATGAATGGTTCTTGGGGGTACAAGCCATCTGATAATAAATGGAAAAGTAGTGAAGACTTAATTCAAAAGTTAGTTGATATTGTATCTAAAGGAGGAAACTTTTTGTTAAACATAGGACCTGATGGTTTTGGTAGATTCCCATCTGAAAGTATCCGTCGTTTAAAAGCAATGGGAGAGTGGACAGCAAAGAATGGAGAAGCTGTTTATGGAGCTAAAGCAAGTCCTTACGAAAAACCAAAATGGGGACGTTACACAACTAAAGATGGTGTGTTATATGCTCACGTTTTTGATTGGCCAAAAGATGGTTTATTAAAGTTAAACAAAGAGGTTAAGGTTAAAAAAGCAACAGTTTTAACAGATCCTAAAACAGAATTAACAACTTTAGCAACGTCAAGAGAAGTATTGGTAAACGTACCAATGTTAGCTCCAGATGCTACTGTTACTGTAATTAAAATTGAATTAGCAAAATAATTGTTAATTAGGTTTTTATCATATTTTAAAACAGGCAATCATCGTTTAAGGTGTTTGCCTGTTTTTGATTAGAGTTATGTATAAATAAAAAAGAATGATATGAAGATATTTTTAAAGGTAGTTTTTGGATTAATTATATTTTTAAATGCACAATTTGGTTTTTCTCAAACGGATACATATGCCAAACCAACATGGGGAACCTATACTGCAGAAGAAGGTTTTGTGTACGCACATATTTTAGAATGGCCAAAAGATGGAAAATTGGTGTTAGATAGGGCTATAAAACCTAGAGAAGCAAGATTGTTGTCAGATCCATCAAAAAAAATGAAGATGAAACTGGTAAATGATGAATTGATTGTTTTTTTACCTAAAAAAGCACCAAGTTCAGAGAAGTCTACCATTAAAATAAAATTGATTCCTAATGATGATTGGGCAAATTTTAAAAGATATAGAAAAGCAAATAAGGAATTAAAAACACCATCTGAAAAAGAAAATAGAGTGGTGTTTATGGGAAATTCTATTACTGACAAATGGGTAATGTTTCATCCTGAATTTTTCTTAGAAAATAACTTTGTAGGAAGAGGAATTAGCGGACAAACAACTTCTCAAATGTTATTGAGGTTTAAGCAAGATGTAATTAATTTACAGCCAAAAGCAGTTGTAATTCATGCCGGAACTAATGATATTGCAGGAAATACTGGACCTATTAGTGTTGAGCAAATAGCAGAAAATATTTTCTCCATGGCAGAGTTGGCAAACGCACACAATATTAAAGTGGTGTTGGCTTCTGTGTTGCCAGCTAGTAGTTATTCTTGGAGCCCTTCTATCAATCCAATAGAAAAAATTAGTCAGTTAAATAGCTTAATTAAAGAATATGCTGAAAAGAATAACCATGTTTATTTAGATTATTATTCGGCTATGGTGAATAGTGATAAAGGTTTAAAAAAGGAATTAGGGAGAGACACAGTACATCCTAACATAGATGGATATTATATGATGGAGCCTATGGTGAAAGAGGCTATTGATAAAGCTATTTATTAAAAGCGGTTTAAATTGGGTTTATGGTAATAATTATATATAAAATGCTATTTATTTATAAGTTATTATCAAAAAACCATAGATGATTTGTGTTTTTTATAATTAGCTTTATGAAATTAATAGATAATTGATAATGATAATAAACAATAAAGTGATTAAAAATAAAATACTGCTATTGATAATAGCAGTATTTTTTGCTGAAATTGTACAGGGACAAGAAAAACTTAATATTTCTGAATATTTAAAATTAAAAGAAAATAAGATTATTTCTCCGTCTGTAAAGCAAATAGAAATGCTAAAAAAGGTATTACCTAAACAGGCCTTCCAACCAGCTCCTAAAATTTCTGACAGAGTTTTTTGGAATAAAATTGCAGCAACAAAATCAGGAAAAGATTATTGGGAATTGGCTAATTCGTATATCTCAACAAAGCCAGAAGTTCCTATTTCTGATAGTATTTACCGTTTAGCAAATAAAGAAGGGAATAGAGGGATTTATAAACCAAGGTATTACCGTACCATGGAAAAGTTAGAGTATTTTATTTTGGCAGAATGCTTAGAAAATAAAGGGCGTTTTTTACCTCAAATTGAAAATTTTTCTAATGCTATTTTAAGTATGAAATCATGGTTACACCCAAACCATGATGATAATAAAAACACTGTGTTAGAAGGAAAGAGAATGCATATAGATTTAGGTGCTCGTAAGTTTGGATCTGTATTAGCATTGGCAAATTGTCTTTTAGAAAATAAACTTTCTAGTACTTTAAAAGAAGATATAAACTCAAATTTACAGAGAAGAATTATAGATTCTTATTTAACAAGTACAAAGGGATTAGACAGAAGCAATAGTTGGATAAAAAGTACCAGTAATTGGAATTCTGTTTGTACAAGCGGAGTTGTGTTAACTACTATTACTAATTCTAAAAATGATGAAGAACGATTGTTAACTATTGGAGCGGCTATTAATAGTATGGAATATTATTTAAGTGGTTTTGGTGATGATGGATATTGTTCCGAAGGATTAGGATATTGGGGATATGGATTTGGACATTATTTATATTTAGCTCAAATTTTATATGATTACACGGATGGAAATATCAATTTATTTGAGTTTAACTATCCAGAGAAATTAAAAAATGTAGGGAATTTTCCAGAAAATTTTGAAATACAAAATTTACGATGTGCACCTTTTGCAGATGGAGTTTCAAGAGTATCTAGCAAAGGAAGTAATTTTGCAAATGTATTGTCAGCCAAATATTTTGGAGCTATTAAACCAACAGAAATTAGAATGGAAGAAGCCGCAGAGCAATTAATTGCTTGGCAACATCCAAAAATGTTTGAAACGAATACAAATAATACATCATCTACATTACCAGATCACACCTACTTTAATGATTTTGGAATGGTGATTTCTAGGGGAAAACAAAAAATCCCTTTTTCTATAGCTGTTAAAGCGGGACATAATGCAGAAAATCACAATCATAGTGATGTTGGTACATATGTATTAGTTCTAGGTAAGGACGTGATGTCTGGTGATATTGGCGCACCATCATATACTGCTGGAGCTTTTTCTGAAAAGAATCCAGCACGTAGTTCATGGGGGCACCCAGTGCCTATGATTGATCATAAATTACAGTCAAACGGAAAAGAGTACAGGGGAATTATTACTAAAACTAATTTTAGTAAAGATGAAGATGATATAGAAATGGATTTAAAGCCAGCTTATGAAATATCAAATTTAGAAAGTCTCATAAGAACTGTAAAAAACAATAAGCTAGATAATGGTGTTATTACTATAAAAGATACTTTTTCTGCTAAAAAAAATATTGATTTTGGAATTGCTATGATGACTTTAAATGAATATAAAATAGTAGATGAAAATACAGTAGTCTTAACTTCTGAAAATCAAAAGATAAAAGCAGAAATTACCAGTAATGGTGGAGTAATAAAAATTTCCGATGAATTGGTTCCTGTTAAAAAGTTAAGAGAAGGTGCTCCTGCTTACCGAATAGGGGTTGATTTTGTAAAGCCTATAAAAAATGGAAGTATTACAGTAAAGTATACACTCATAAAGTAAAGGGACATATTTGATATACTTCTAAAAAATAAACACATAAAAAACAATACAATGAAATTAAAAAAATGGACCATAATTTTATCAATCATAGTATTTGGAACTGTTAATGCAGTTGCTCAAGATATTGTTCCTAGTAAAAAAATATTATACAAAGTAGTAAGTGGAGATAGTTTATACCTTCATGTTTTTGAGCCTAAAATATCTAAAAAACCAACATCAGCAATTGTGTTTTTTTTTGGAGGAGGATGGGTTGGAGGAAATCCAAACCAATTTTATCAACAAAGTGAATATTTAGCTTCTAGAGGAATGTTGGCCATATCTGCAGAGTATAGAATTAAAAAAACTCATGGAACATCACCTTTTGAATGTGTAGAAGATGGAAAATCAGCTATCAGATGGGTAAGGGTACATGCTAAAGAATTAAACATAAATCCAAATAAAATTGTTGCAGGAGGCGGTTCTGCAGGAGGACATATAGCTTTATGTACTGCTTTGGTTGATGGATTAGATAATTCAGATGAAGATGTAAGTATCAGTTCTATTCCTAATGCGGTAGTAGCATATAATCCAGTACTTGATACTACCAAAAAAGGATATGGATCGGAAAAAGTAATAGGTAGAGAAACAGAAATATCACCTTGCCATCAAGTAAAGAAAAACATGCCGCCAATGATAGTGTTTCATGGGACTAAAGATAAAACAGTACCTTATGAAAATGCTGTTAGGTTTAATTCTTTAATGAATAAAGCAGGGAATAAAAGTGAACTAGTTTCTTTTGAAGGGAAAGGACATGGTTTTTTTAATGGTAGTTTTTTTAGAAAAAGTAGCAATGATGTTGATTTTAATGCTACGATGTTTGATACAGATGTTTTTTTGAAAAAATTAGGCTTTCTTAAAGGGAAACCAACCATTAAAAAGTAATTAACCATCCGGACTGGACGATTACTATTAATCAACTTTAGAGAATAATAATGAATTATTTCTTAACACCTGATATCTAGTTGTTAAAATAGATATCAGGTGTTATTATGCAACATTTGAGCCTATCATTTGATAATTATGAGATATGTTTTTGGCTTAATTTTGAAAGGAACTACAATGATGAAAGCTAATTTTTAGATTTTTTAAGTTTAATGTTGTTATTAATAAATATATATAACCATACTAGGTAATGTTAAAAAAGCTTGTAGTAAAAGAGATTTTAATTAAAACTAAATTGTTTGCATTTACATTGGGTATATTCCCTTGTAGTAGCTATGCACATAATGAGCCTATAACACCTCCTAATTTTATTATCATTTTTACAGATGACCAAGGTTATGCAGATTTGGGATGTTTTGGAGGAGCGCATGTAAAAACCCCAAGAATAGATCAAATGGCTGCAGAAGGAGCAAAATTAACGAGCTTTTATGTTGCTGGTCCAATTTGTACGCCATCTCGTGCTGCTTTAATGACAGGTAGTTATCCTAAACGAGTGGGAATGGGAAAAAGAGTTTTGTTAGCGTCAGACGCTATTGGATTAAATCCTAAAGAAATTACCATTGCAGAGGTTTTAAAAAACGCTGACTATAAAACAGGAATGTTTGGAAAATGGCACTTGGGAGATCAACCAGAGTTTTCACCTACAAAACAAGGCTTTGACGAGTTTTTTGGATTGCCTTATAGTCATGATATTCATCCTTCACATCAAAATCAAAAGAAATTTAATTTTCCAGATTTACCCTTACTTGAAGGAGATAATGTGATAGAGATGAATCCTGATAGAGATTATTTAAACAAACGAATCACAGAACGAGCTATAGATTTTATTAAGAAAAATAAAGAAAATCCTTTTTTTCTATATGTGCCACATACCAGTCCTCATAGACCTTTATTAGCATCTCCACAATTTATGAAAGAAGCTCCCAAAGAGGTTCTTGAAGCTATAAAAAGTAAAAAAGGAATTGATAATAAAACTAGAGATAAAATATATCCACAAACTATTGCAGAAATAGACTGGTCTGTAGGCCAAATTTTAGATGCCTTAAAAAAATATGGAGTTGATGAAAATACTTTTGTGATTTTTACTTCGGATAATGGTCCAATGGTAGGAAGTGCCGCCCCTTTAAAAGGTAGAAAAGGGAGTACATATGAGGGAGGAATGCGCATGCCAACAGTAGTAAGGTGGCCAGGTAAAATTCCTGCAGGTACTATAAATAATGAATTGTTAACAGCCATGGATTTACTACCAACTTTTGCAAGTTTAGCAGGAGGGATAATTCCTAATGACAGAGTGATAGATGGAAAAGACATTTCGCTTGTGTTACAAGGTAAAAGTAAAAGTCCGCATAAGGCATTTTACTATTACAGCAAAGAAAGATTAGAAGCGGTTAGAGTAGGGCAATGGAAGTTGAGAATTTTAGGTAAATCATCTCCAGAGTTATATAATTTAGAAAGTGACATAAGTGAGGTTAATAATCTGATAAATCAATATCCAGATGTTGAACTAAAGCTTAGAAAGCTAGCTGTAGAATTTGACAAAAAATTAGAAAAAAATAGACGTCCACATGGCGTTGTTGAAAACCCTAAACCTTTAACAAAATAAAACCTTTTTAGGATTTATTACTGTAATACTCAATATTAAAATATTCTTAAATCAATATGAAAAATAAAACTTTATTAAAAAAAATGAGAAATCTATTCGCTGTAATTATTGCTATTGGACTGCTTAGTTGCTCAAGTGGAAATAAATTAGAACTAGCTTCTCCAAATGGATTATTAACAATAAAATTAAATAATTCAGAAAATAAACTAAAATATAATTTGGTTGAGAATGGAAGCGAAATTATTTCAAACTCTGAAATTTCAATTTTACAAAATGTAGCAGTTAAAGTTTTAGAAACCAAAATAAACCAAGTTAATAATACATGGGAAACAGTTTGGGGACAGTTTAGCGAAATAAAAAATAATTATAATGAGTTAGAAGTGTCTTTAGATTACGAAGGAACTCCTGCAACATTATATATAAGATCTTATAATTCTGGGGTAGCCTTTCGTTTTAAGTTAGATAAGTCAACAAAAGACTTAAAACCATCATACTATATCCAATACGGGTTATCTAGCAATGACCATATTTTTTCTCCTGCTGGAGAAGGACAACCTATTGGACCTTTGCTTATTGGTGACTTAGCTAGTACAGATTTAAAAAAGCACAAGCTTAAAATGCCATTGTTGGTAGAGAATCATCAAAATAAATATCTTTCCCTTTTAGAATCAGATTTAGTAAGTGCTCCTGGTTTTGGTGTGATGAAATTGTATTTTGATAAAGAAAGTAATGTATTGACCTCTAATAATAAATTTACCTCTACAGAAAACAATATACTAACTCCTTGGAGGTTAATTTTGGTAGAAAATCACATAGGAGATTTATTAACCAATACAGTGCCTTTAAACGTTGCTGCTGCTAATAAAATTGAAGATACTTCATGGATCAAACCTGGAAAAACTTTGTGGGATTGGAGAGTTCATGGTTACACGGCAAAAGATGGATTTACTTACGGAATTGACAATGAAAGTTATTACCGATTTATAGATTTTGCAGCAGAAAATGATATAGAATATTTTTTAATAGATGATGCTTGGTATACGCATGTAGAGCCAGGAAAAATGACCTTGTCAGAAAAATTAGATTTAGATAAAGTAATTGCTTATGCGAAAGAGAAAGATGTAGAGTTGCTACTTTATTACGATAGAAGACAAGGAGATTATGGTGATGATGCACTTTTTCCTTATTACAAATCTCTAAATATGAAAGGGATTAAATACGGATTTATGGGGACTAAAGTAGATTTTACTAGAGATGCTATTCGTAAAAGTGCAGAAAGTAATTTGTTGATAGATTTTCACGATGCTCCCGTTCCTTTTACAGGAGTTTCTAGAACGTATCCTAATGCTATTACTAGAGAATTTTGTCATGCACAACAGGACTCTAGACGTGCTTTTACTCCTAAAACATTTATTAGAATGGCATTGATTAATGCGCTTCAAGGTCCTTTAGATATGAACAATGGAATTTTTGATGTTACTGGCGTAAATGCAGGTAAAAGAGAAAAAGGACCAAGAAAATTAAATTCTTTAGAAACCACTTCTGTAGCAGAAGCAGCAAGAACTTTAATTGTTTTTAGTGGTTTGGTTTGTATTCCAGATGCTCCAGAAGCATATACTGAAAAATCTGATTTATTTGAATTTATAAAAGAAATGCCTGTAGGTAAATGGGATGAATCTAAAGTATTACATGCTAAAATGGATACATACATTTCTACGGCTAGAAGAAGTGGTGACCAATGGTTTATTGGTTCTGTACATGTAGAAGGTGGAACATTAGAAATTCCATTAGATTTTCTTGAAGAAGGAAAAACATATACGGTTACTTATTATGAAGATACTAAGGAAACTAATAGCAAAACAAATCCAGAAGCTTATCAAGTGAGAACATCTACTGTTAAAAAAGGAGATGTAATTAAAGCTAATATAGTTGCAGGTAGTGGTCATTGTATGTGGATTAGACCATAATAAAAAGCGGTGAAGAAGAATGAGAAATATGATGAATAAACTGTTTTTTACTGTTGCATTTTTGTTTGGTTATTTGGCAAACGCACAGCAAGAAAAACACCCCAATATTATTCTAATATATGCCGATGATTTAGGAAAAGGAGTCTTAAGTCATTATGGGCAAAAAATTATTAGCACGCCACATATAGACCAGTTAGCACAAGAGGGAATTACTTTTGAAAACGCATATTCAGGTATGGTATGTGCTCCCTCTAGAGCATCGTTAATTTCTGGATTAAGAGATTCGGATCCAACTAATTTTGAAATCACCAAAGCGGGTATTTATAAAAAAATAAGTGATGGAAAATACACCAATCAACAAATTCAACATAAAATAAATACAGCGTTAACACCACCCAATAAAAATGCTGTTTTTTTAGGAGAGGTAGCTCAAAAGCAAGGCTATGTAACAGGACAGTTTGGAAAGTTAGAGTGGGGGTTTGCAACATCTCACGAGCAAATGGTAAGACATGGTTGGGATGAATATTACGGATATTTAGATCATGTAAGAGCTCATGGTTTTTATCCTCCTTTTTTATTTAGAAATGGAGAGGTAGAATATATTGAAGGAAATACACATGCAGATTGTGGAAAAACAAAAGAGAAAGAAACACCTGAAAAATACAAAGAACGTTGGAATATGGATGGTAAAAGAGTGTACTCTCAGCACTTGTTTATGGATAATGTTTTAAACTTTATTAGTAAAAATAAAGACAATCCATTCTTTTTATATTTTCCTACACAATTGCCACATGGTCCTGTTTCGGTACCTGCAGTACATCCAGATTTTGCCAACAACAAGCAATTAACAACCATAGAAAAAGAATATGCTTCTATGGTAAAAATGTTAGATGACAATGTTGGACAAATAATGGCACATTTAAAAAACTTAGGGATTGATGAAAATACTTTGGTGATTTTTACATCTGATAATGGTCACGAAATTTATTATTCAAAAGAGGGAAGAGTATCTAAACCTTATAAAAATGTAAAAACAGGAGAACGTTTTGATGATTTAAAAGCTAAGTTTTATAGTGAGTTAGGAGGAGATGTTTTTGATGGTAACGGAGGTAGAGCCGGTTTAAAAAGAAGCAATTTACAAGGTGGAATCCAAACCCCTTTAATTGCTAGGTGGCCTAAAAAAATAGCCAAAGGACAACAGAGTAATTTATTAGTAGCCAATTATGATTTTGTAGCCACTATTGCAGATGTTACAGGGTACAATGGCAAAGTAAAAACAGATGGATTGTCATTCTATAAAGAGCTAATAGGAAAAGAAAATACAAAAGAACATGATTATGTGGTTTATGCATCTTTTATAGGCCCAACTATTATTACCAATGATGGATGGAAGTTAAGAACGCATTTGCCTAAAAATGCTTTTGAGTTGTTCTACTTACCAGATGATTATCGTGAAGAGAAAGATTTGTCTCAACAATATCCAGAAAAAGTAAAAGTGCTTAAAAAGGAAATGACAAAAGCTTGTGCTGGAGATTTAGAAAATGGAGTTTTTACGTTTGGAAAAAATTCTGTAGACGTAGAAAAATCATCAAAAAAATAAAATAGCTATAAAATTATAATAATGAAGATACACACATCATTTTTAAAATACGGAGGCTTATTTGCAATTGTTTTTTTATTACTCGTTTCTTGTCATCAAGAAACAGAAAAAGATGCTGCTAATTTAAAATTATGGTATCAACAACCAGCAAATGCAAGTAAAGAGTTAGCTTCTGTTATTGTTAACAGAAATAATCCAGAATGGCTAAAAGCTTTGCCTTTGGGGAATGGTGCTTTTGGAGCCATGGTTTATGGAGATGTAAATCAAGAACGCATTCAGTTAAACGAAGAAACCATGTGGTCTGGGAGTGTAGATGATAACGACAATCCTGAAGCGTTAAAAGCACAAGCAGAAATTAGAAAATTACTTTTTGAAGGGAAATATAAAGAAGCTACAGCCTTAACAAGACAAACCCAAGTTTGTAAAGGAGCGGGTACTGGGCACGGAAAAGGGGCTAATGTACCGTTTGGTTGTTTCCAAACCCTAGGAGATTTGTGGATTGATTTTGAAAAAGAAAGTGATTATCAAAACTATCATAGAGAGTTAGATTTAGAAGAAGCGGTTGTTAGAGTTCAATATACTCAAGATGGAGTTACTTATAAAAGAGAACATTTTGTAAGTCATCCAGATCAATTAATGGTGGTAAAATTAACGGCTGATAAGCCAGGAAGTATATCTTTTAAAGGAACATTAACCAGACCAGAATATTACCAAACAAAAGCAGAAAAAGATCAATTGGTTATGCAAGGAGCACTTTCTAATGGAAAAGGAGGAAAAGGTTTGGAGTATATGACCCGTTTGTCTGCCAAAAACAAAAATGGAACTTTAACATATAAGGATGATTATTTAGAAGTAGAAAATGCCGATGAGGTTATTCTTTATTTAACTGCATCTACCAATTATGTGTTGGATTATCCTAACTATAAAGGAAGAGATTATGTAACTATAACAGCAGAAAACCTTAAAAAAGGAAAAGAAAAATCTTATGAGGCTATTTTAGAAGCTCATACCAAAGAATATCAGAATTATTACAAAAGAGTAAGCCTTAAATTAACGTCAGATTTAGATACCATTCCTACAGATGTAAGGTTACAAAACTTTAAAAAAGAAAAAGGAAAATCAGATTTACATTTGGTGGAACAATTGTATCAATATGGTAGGTATTTATTGATTTCATCATCTAGACCAGGAACCATGCCTGCTAATTTACAAGGAATATGGGCAAATCAATTGCAAACTCCTTGGAATGGAGATTACCATACAGATGTAAATGTACAAATGAATTATTGGTTGGCAGAAGTAGCCAATTTAGGAGAAATGCATTTGCCTTTGTTTGATTTAATGGAATCGTTACAAGAGCCTGGAGCAAAAACCGCTAAAATTCATTACAATGCTAAAGGTTGGGTGGTTCATCCGGTGACCAATGTTTGGGGATTTACATCGCCTGGAGAAAAATCAGATTGGGGAATGCACGTAGGAGCTGGAGCTTGGTTAACTACGCATATTATGGAGCATTATTACTTTACGTTGGATAAAGAATTTTTAAAGAATGAATTTCCGGTATTAAAAGGAGCTACAGAATTTTATATGGATTGGTTAATTCCAGACCCTAAAACAGGGAAGTTAATTTCTGGTCCAACGGTGTCTCCAGAAAATAAATTTAGAGCTCCTGACGGTAGTGTTAGTAAAATATGTATGGCTCCTGCTCACGATCAACAAGTAATTTGGCAGTTGTTTCAAAACTATATTGATGCTGCGAATGCTTTAGATAAAAACGATGCATTTTTAAATAGTGTAAAACAAGCTCAAGCACAGTTACAAGGTCCTAAAATAGGAAGTGACGGACGTTTGTTAGAGTGGAATGAGGAGTTTGAAGAAATTGAAAAAGGACACAGACATATTTCTCATTTATATGCACTACACCCAGGTTTCCAGATAGATGTTGATGAAACGCCTGAGTGGGCTACAGCAGCAAGAAAATCTTTAGATTATAGAATTCAACATGGTGGTGGTGCTACAGGTTGGAGCTCAGCTTGGTTAATAAATCAGTATGCTCGTTTAGGTGATGGCGATCTTGCAGAAAAGAGTTTAAAGACACTGTTATCAAAAAGAATTAGTCACAATTTATTTGGTCAACATCCACCTTTTCAAATAGATGCCAATTTTGGAGCTACAGCTGGAATTTCAGAAATGTTAATACAAAGTCATACCGGAGAAATTAGATTATTGCCTGCTTTACCGAGCAATTGGAAAAATGGTGAAGTAAAAGGATTGTGTACCAAAGGTGGTTTTGTGGTAGACATTAAATGGCAAGATGGGAATTTAGTATCGGCAAAAATCCATGCAAAACAAGGAGGAGAGGCTAAGGTAAAGTACAAAGACAAAACAATTAGTATACATACAAAACCAGGAGAAAATATTGAGTTTCCACTATAAAAAATAGTTCCTGAATACATAATAAAATTAAAAATAGTAAAATGATATCACAAAGATTTAAACGATACTCAATAGCATTGTTGTTACTTACGGTAACACCAAATGTATTTGCACAAAATAAAAATCAGTCCCCAAACATCATTTATATTCTTGCAGATGATTTAGGTTACGGAGATGTTAAAACGTTTAATCCTAACGGAAAAATTCCCACTCCAAATATGGATAAAATGGCAGCAAATGGAATTAAATTTACAGATGCTCATACTTCATCAGCTGTTTGTACACCTACGCGCTACGGAATTTTAACAGGTCGTTACAATTGGAGAACCCCTTTAAAACAAAGTGTGTTAAGTGGGTACTCTAAATCTTTAATTAAAAAAGAGCGTACCACTGTGGCTGATGTATTAAAAAGTAAAGGATACAACACTGCTTATATAGGAAAATGGCATTTAGGTTGGGATTGGAAACTTGTAGATGAAAACGAAAAAATTAGTGATAAATATGATGCTAAAGCTAAAGTTGATTTCTCCAAGCCTATTCAAAATGGACCATCCACTCACGGATTTGATTATTCTTTTGGTTTTTGTGGTTCTTTAGACATGCCTCCTTATGTGTTTGTAGAAAATGATATGCCAACCATGGTACCTACCAAAACCACTGTAAATATGGATAGTAAAGGGTTTTGGAGAAAAGGATTGACTTCTGATGATTTTGATCATACCAATTTGTTACAGGATTTAACAGATAGAGCTGTAAGTTATATTAGTAACCAAGCTAAAGAAAAAGAACCTTTCTTTTTATATTTTCCATTGCCTGCACCACATACTCCTATTTTACCAACTACAGAATTTTTAGGAAAAAGTAATACCAATATGTATGGGGATTTTGTAATGCAAGTGGATGATGTACTAAGGCAAGTAAGAACTGTTTTAAAAGAGCAAGGAATTGCAGAAAACACTTTGGTGGTGTTTACTAGTGATAATGGATGTTCTCCTAGAGCAAATTTTGAAGAGTTACAAAAAGTAAAGCACAATCCTAGTTATAAGTTTAGAGGCTCTAAGGCTGATATATACGAAGGAGGACACAGAGTTCCGTTTATAGTAGAGTGGCCAGCAA
Organism: Wenyingzhuangia fucanilytica; assembly: GCF_001697185.1. Classification (GTDB taxonomy): domain Bacteria; phylum Bacteroidota; class Bacteroidia; order Flavobacteriales; family Flavobacteriaceae; genus Wenyingzhuangia; species Wenyingzhuangia fucanilytica. The sequence goes on from NZ_CP014224.1 coordinate 766,099, forward strand.
AAGGATTAAAAAATGCAATATCAGACAAAACCATTTGTACTACAGACTTTTTAGCAACTTGTGCAGATATTACAGGTTATAAATTACAAGATGCAGAAGGGGTTGATAGTTACAGTATGTTACCTCTAATTACAGGTGAAAAGAATGATGATATTCGTGAATACACAGTTCATCATTCTATAGATGGTTCTTTTGCCATTAGAAAAGGAGATTGGAAATTGAGTGTTTGTAAAGGTTCTGGTGGATGGTCTTATCCAAAGTTAAGCGATATTAAAAAAGAAAAATTAGACTTGCCAGATATGCAGTTGTACCATCTTAAAAAGGATATTGGAGAAACTACAAATGTAATTGCTGAGCATCCAAAAGTGGCAGCAGAATTAAAAGCAGCTCTTAAAAAAATCATTTTAGACGGTAGAAGTACTAAAGGAAAAAAACAAGAAAATGATGGAATGGAAGGATGGAAACAAATTCAACCAATTATAAATTAAACAACTATGCGTAATTATTTAAAACTAGGTGTTTCTTTTTTGTTGGTAATGTTAGTAGTTGCTTGTAGTTACAGTCCATCAGAAAAAGAAGTAAAGGATTATGAAAACATCCCAGAAACCATAAACTTAAATCAATTAAATACCACCAAAGGTATTTTACGATTAAATAAGCAAGAAGTTACTCCAAATGCAGAGGGTATTATTGCCGAAATAAAACTAGAATTACCCAAGTTTAAAAAAGGAATTTACTACCGTCCATTTTCAGAAAAACTAGCTGCAGGAAATAGGGTAGAACCACTTTGGTTTGATGATATCTCAGAATTAAACAATTACAAACATCAAAAACCAAGAATGGACAGTCATGTAAATCTTGGGGCATTTATGATGTTGCAACAAGAAAATGGCGAGTACTTGGCTCTGTTGCCATTAACATCAAACCGCATAGGGAATACGTTTAGTGTACACAATAACAATATGTATATCACCATGGCAACTTATGGTACAGCAACAGAAAATGTATCTGTTCCTTTTGTAAGTTATGCACAATCTAAAAATCCTTACGAAGCAGCAAGACAAGTTTGGGAGTTGGCTATGCAAATGGATGAAATTAAGGAAAATATCAACTGGAGAGAACAAAAAGAATATCCAGAAGCTTATAACTATTTAGGGTGGTGTTCTTGGGAACATTACAAGCATAAAATAAACGAAGAAATTATTTTAAAAGCAGCTAAGGATATTAAAACAAGTTCCATTCCTTTTAGATGGATGTTAATAGACGATGGATATTTAGATCATAAACAAAATGCTTTATTGTCTTTTGGAGTAGATAAGAAAAAGTTTCCTAACGGATGGGAACCTATTATGGCTCAAAAAGATGAGAAAATAAAATGGTTTGGAATCTGGAGACATTTTAACGGTTATTTTGGAGGGGTTTCTTTAAACCATCACATGCCACAATTACAAGATTATTTGATAGAGAGAAATCCAAGAGGGAAAAGGAAATTTTACATGCCTAAAATTTCAGAAGAAGCAGCCAATGCTTTTTACCATGAAATGACAGAGCATACTAAAAAAAGTGGTTTTGATATTATTAAAGTAGATTTTCAATCGGATAATTTCCGTAACAATACAGGAGCTAGCAATGCTATTTTAGGAGTACATTATAACAATACTGCTCTAGAAGAAAATACCAAAAGCAAAGGTTTAATGTTTTTAAACTGTATTGCTCAACAAAGTTTTAATGTATTTAATCACAGATACAGTGCTTTAATAAGAGGGAGTGTAGATTACAAAACTACAAAAGATCGTTTAGACGTTACCTTAGTACAAAACTTTGCCAATGCCTTTTGGTTAGGGCACACGCATTGGTTAGATCAAGATATGTTTTTTGCCAATTTTAAAGAAACAGCTCAATTAATGGCAGTAGCAAGAGCAATGTCTGGAGGGCCTATTTACTTGTCTGATGAACCTGAAAACATTGATGACACGGTGTTAAAACCATTAACATATAAAGATGGTCGTATTGTGGGAACGTTAGCACCAGCAGTGCCTTTGCCAGAAAGTTTAATGCAAGATCCTTATGCTGATGACAAAGCGTTTAAAGTAATTGCTCCTTTACAAAACAAAACCGCAGCTATTATGGCTGTTAATTTAAACCAGAATGATAAAGAGGTTACTACACAAGTTTCTTTAAAAGATTATGCTTTTGCTGGAGGAATGATTCAGCCTTATAAGGGCTTATGGCAAACACCAAAAGAAGGAGTTTTGTTGTACGATTATTATAACAAAACCGCACAAGTTTTAAAAGACGATTATTCATTTACGTTGGCATCAAGAAAAGAACGTTTGCTATTGTTAAATCCTATTAAAGAAGGATGGGCAGTAATTGGTAGACCCGATAAATATTTATCTGGAGCTACGTATGAATTGTTAAATGTTGATGAACAATATGTAAACATAAAAATGATAGAAGATGGTTCGTTGTTATTATGGACTAACGGAAAAATACCAACTTCAGAAAACTTTGAATTTACAGACTTAGGAAATGGATTGTGGCAAGGGAATTTAATCAACCCTGTGGATAGCAAAGAATATATTATTTCTAAAAAGTAATAAAATATATGAAGTTTATTATCTCCTTATTAATACTGATTTTTTCAAGTTTACAAGCTCATGCTCAGTTTACTTTAACATATAACGAGCCTGCAAGTCCGTTTACCCAAGAACAAAGAAATAATTACAACAAAAACGGGTATATACAAGAAGCATTACCGCTTGGAAATGGAAGGTTAGGAGCCATGTTTTCTGGAGGAATTGCACAAGAGCATATCATGATGAATGAAATTACCTTGTGGATGAACAGCAAACGAGGGTTAGATTCAGTTGCGCAATCTGGAACAAGAATAGGAGCTCATAAAAATTTTCATAAAGTAAGAAAAACATACCAAGAGGAACATTATGGTACAGGAGAAAATAGTATGGAGGCTACGGCCACTAAATATTTAAGTACCCAACAACCCTTAGGAAATTATGCACCGTTTGCAGATGTGTACGTGTCAACAGGTCATCAAACCAAAGATATTAGTCATTACAATCGTTCTTTAGATATTCATAAAGGTGTGGGAACGGTTCATTACAATATTGGAAAATCGGAATACACTAGAACGTATTTTTCTAGTCATCCACATGATGTAGTAGTTGCTCGTTATACGGCTAAAAAAGCTACAATGAATCTTACCATTCATACAAGTTCTTTACATAAAATTACCCATGTACAAGCAAAAGGACAGAGAATTGTATTGCAAGGAGAAGCTGCTATGGAGAAAGATCCTGTGCAGTTTATGCAAAGCATTTTTGTAGATGCTGGAAAAGCAGAAATCATAGCGCAACAAGATGGTTCTTTAAAGATTAAAAACGCCACGGATGTTAAAATTTATGTAGCAGCTTATACAGATTACCTTCCTGTTTATCCAACATTTAAACGACGTGATTATATAGCAGATACTGAAAAAACATTAAAAAAAGCGGTTGAGGTAGGGTATCAAGAACTTAAAGAAATGCATCAAAATGATGTTTCAGCATTGATGGATCAATGTCAATTGAACTTAAATTACCAACCTTCTGGTGTTACTACAGATCAACTAATTGCTCAAGGTTCAAGCATTGAGTTGGAAAACCTTTATTTTAATTATGCTCGTTATTTACAAGTAAGTTCATCGCGTACAGCATCGGTACCTTCAAATTTACAAGGTTTGTGGAATGGTCATTTAAAACCTGCTTGGAATGCCGATTATCATACAGATATTAATTTGGCTATGAACTATTGGATGGTAGAGACTGCCAACTTGCCTAATTCTTTTAATCCTTACGTGTCTTATTTAAAAACGATTGCTGAGTCTGGTAAACATACTGCCAAAGAATCTTTTGGCATAGAAAAAGGTTGGAGTATGGGACTTAATGGAAATGTATTTGGATTTACAGCACCCAATGTACATGGTAGAAGAATGCAACAATCTGGAGCTTGGTTGTGCCAGAATTTATTTGAACATTATGCTTTTAGTAAAGACAAAAAATATTTAGAAGAAATTTATCCCATTTTAAAAGGAGCAGCAGAGTTTTATGTAGCGTTTTTAGCTCCATGGAAAGATGGTTCTTTAGTAATATATCCAACTTGGTCTCCAGAAAATGCCTATTTGGTAAAAGAGTTTGGAAAGTTAAACAAACAAGCTTATGGAGCTTCTTTTGAACAACAATTGGTGTTGAATTTATTTACAGATTATATAGAGGCTTCTGTGGTTTTAAATAGAGATAAAGCCTTTAGAAAAACCGTACAAGAAACCATTCCTAAACTTTGTCCTCAAAAAATAGGACAGTATGGTCAGGTACAAGAATGGCCAGAAGATTGGGACAATCCTACAGATCATCATAGACATATTTCTCATTTAATAGCCTTACACCCAGGACGAGATTTTTCACCATTAACAACTCCAGAACTATCAAATGCTGCCTTGGTAACCATGAAACATAGAGGAGATATTTCTACAGGTTGGAGTACGGCTTGGAAAACTAATTTTTGGGCAAGACTACATAATGGTGATAAAGCATATCAATTTTATCAGTTTTTAACCGCTAAAAGAACTTATGCTAATTTGTTCGATTTTCATCCTCCTTTTCAAATTGATGGAAACTTTGGGGGAACTGCTGGCGTATGCGAGATGCTATTGCAAAGTCACCTAAGAAGTGTTAATAATAAAGCTGATAATATTCAAGAAGCAGCATTTGTGGCTTATCAAAATACATCAGAAAACAAGAAACATTTTGTTCCTGTAGCTCCTAAAGAATCTATAGCAAATGCTCCTTATATACTACACTTGTTGCCAGCTTTACCATCGGCTTGGTCTAAAGGAAGTGTTAAAGGGTTAAGAGCTCGTGGAGGTTTAGAGGTAGATATAACATGGGATCACGGAGTGTTGGTAAACGCTATCATTTACGCTAAAACCAACAGTGTGTTTAGAGTTTTTCATCAAGGAAAATTAAGTTCAGTTATTTCATTAAAAGAAGGTGTTTCAATTCAATGGAATAGTAACAGCAAAAAATAAGTTATGAAATTTTTAAATATAAATACCATTTTTTTAATGGTGGTAGGAGTTTTGAGTGCTCAAGAAACTAACAGTGATTGGCCTGTATTAAAAACTTACGACCAAGAGCATATTCAAAAAATTAAAATGCCTGTAGGAGGTATTGGTACAGGAACGGTGTCTTTTACGGGAAGAGGTTCTTTAGAAGATTGGGAAATTATGAATCGTCCGGCAAAAGGGTTTAATCCTACTTTAGAAAATTGGGGACCAGTGAAAGAAAAAGGACCCTTTTTTGCCATTTTTATGGAAGATGAAGATGGAAATAAACAAACCCGTTTGTTAGAAGGAATGCAAGATGAAGCAACTTTTGAAGGGACTTGGGGAGCTACTTCTAATCAACATGGATTACCACGTTTTAATAATACCACTTTTAAAACAGCCTATCCTTTTGGCCAAGCTTATTTAAGTGATAAGGAGGTACCAGTAGCTGTGGTGGTTGAGGCATTTAATCCATTAATTCCAGGGAATATAGATGATAGTAGTATTCCTATAGTTATTTTAAATTACAAAGTAAAAAATACAAGCAATAAAGACTTGTCTATTTCTTTAGCAGGATCCATTCAAAATTTTATTGGTTTTGATGGAACTAGAGGAAAAGCTATCAAAAACATAAATACCATTCGTGAAGAAAATGAGTTGAAAGGAATTCATTATACCAGTAATGGAGTAGACCCTAAAAGTGAACAATGGGGAACCATGAGTTTTGTTTCTTTAAATAAAGGAGAAACAACTTACCGTACTGCTTGGCAAAAAAAGACGAGTAGATGGGATAAAAAAAGATTAGACTTTTGGGATGATTTTAGTGAAGATGGAATTCTTGAAAAAAGAGAAAATAAGAATGCAAATGCCCCTATGGGATCTTTAGCGGTAAAGACTACTTTAAAAGCAGGAGAAGAAAAAAACTTTCGTTTTTTAATAAGTTGGCACTTTCCAAACAGACAAACTTGGGATAAACCAGGATTTCAGAAACACATAAAAGCAACCGTTGGTAATTATTATACTACAAAATATGCCGATTCTTGGGAGGTGATTACCAAAACAATTCCACGTTTAAAAACCTTAGAAAATAGCACTAAAGCGTTTGTCAATTCGCTTATCAAAAGTGATATTCCAGAGGAAATTAAAGAATCTGCATTATTCAATTTAGCACATTTAAGAACGCAATTGGCTTTCCGTATTAAGAGTGGACAACTGTTAGGTTGGGAAGGACTTTTTGATACTTATGGTTCTTGCTTTGGTTCTTGTACACACGTTTGGAATTACGAACAAACTACTGCTTTCTTGTTTGGTGGATTGGCAAAAACCATGAGAGAAGTAGAGTATAAATACGCTACAGATAATGAAGGGTTGATGAGTTTTAGAGTGTATTTACCTTTAAAAGAAGGAAATAAATGGGGAAAAGCAGCTGCTGATGGACAAATGGGAAGCATTATGAAGTTTTATAGAGATTGGCAACTGTCTGGAGATGATGCTTTTTTAAAAGAACACTGGCCAAAAGTTAAAAAATCATTAGAATTCTGTTGGATTCCTGGTGGTTGGGATGCTAATAAAGACGGTGTCATGGAAGGTTCTCAGCACAACACCATGGATGTTGAATATTTTGGGCCTAATCCACAGATGGGATTTTGGTATTTGGGAGCTTTAAAAGCCTCAGAAGAAATGGCAAATTATTTAGGAGATAAAACCTTTGCTAAAACTTGTAAAAAATTATACCAAAAAGGATCTAAGTGGATGGATAAAAATCTATTCAATGGTGAATATTACGAGCAACACATAGAGCCACCTATGTCGGCGGATAAGGTAGCTCCATCATTAATGGGAATTACAACGGGGGATAAAGCGATTGATTTAACCTCTCCAGATTTTCAGTTAGGTAAAGGAGTGTTGGTAGATCAATTGGTGGGGCAATTTTTTGCGCACTTGGTTGGCTTAGGGTATTTGGCAGATGAAAATCATATTAAGACCACATTAAAGTCTATTATGAAATACAACTATGTAGAGAATATGGCTTCACATGCTAATTTCCATCGTTCTTATGCTTTAGGGAATGAATCTGCTTTGTTAATGGCAGCGTATCCTAACGGAAGACCAGTAAAACCATTTCCGTATTATACAGAGGTAATGACAGGGTTTGAATACACAGCAGCTATTGGAATGTTACAAGAAGGTTTAACAGAAGAAGGATTGTTGTCTATTCGTAATATTAGAGATCGTTATGATGGTAAAAAAAGAAGTCCGTTTAATGAGGCCGAAGCTGGACACCATTATGCACGTAGCATGGTAGCTTGGGCAGGTGTGTTGGCAACTACAAAATTCCATTATTCTGCAGTAGAAAAATCTATGAGTTTTACTTCTAAACCTGGAACTTATTTCTGGAGTAATGGTTATAGTTATGGAACTTGTGAGGTAAAAGAAAAAGAAGTGAACTTAACGGTTCTTTCAGGATCATTGGAATTAGCACAATTCTCTTTAGAGGGTGTTGGAACTAAAAAAATAAAAAATCAAACTATAAATTCAGGAAAGTCAATCAACATAAAACTATAAATGGAAATGAAAAATAATATTAAAAGAGCATGTATTTATTTACCAATAGCTATGCTATTAATAGTGGTGTTGAGTGCCTGTGGGAGTAAAAAAGTTCAAAAATCAGAAACTAAGACAGGAACTACTCAAGAAGTTAAGCATACAGAAAAAGTAAGTTTTTCTTATTCAGAAATAGAAGGAATAGGAAAAGATCCTGTTTACAACAGAAGAGATCCAAGTGATATTATTAAAGTAGATAACAAATACTACATCTGGTACACTCGTATGGACAAGCCCGTAAGATCTGGTTATTGGGGAACTATTTGGTATGCTACCTCAGAAGATGAAGGACATACTTGGCAAGAACAAGGTATGGCATTAGGTTTAGGTAAAGAGGGAGCTTTTGATAGTCATTCAGTTTTTACGCCAAATATTTTGGCTTATAAAGGGAAATATTATATGTATTACACAGGAGTACAACCCACTCCAGGAAATCCAGATAAAAAATTTGAAGGAAATAGTACTACAGATTTTACAGCCATAGGTGTAGCGGTAGCAGATAGTCCTGAGGGACCTTTTAAAAGACCTAAAAACAATGTGGTAATTGCTCATAGTGAGGTATCGTCAGATTTTGATAGTTATCGAGTGGATGATGCAAGTTTATTAGTGAGAGACGGAAAAATTTGGTTGTATTATAAAGGAAGATGTATAGAACATGGTAAAAAAGGTGCACATCACACTCAAATGGGAGTTGCAATAGCAGACAATCCAGAAGGACCTTTTAAAAAGTATGATCATCCTTTAATAGAAAAAGGTCATGAAGTATTGATATGGAATCAAAATGGAGGAGTAGCTTCTTTAGCTTCATTAAGCAAATCCATTCACTGGGCTAAAAACGGTTTAGATTTTAGTCCTGTTGCAAAAGAATTAACTACCATTCCTATGGCTCCAGGTTTATACAGACCACACTTAGAAGATGGAAATACAGCAAATGAGGTTCCAGGTTGGGGAATTTGTATGAGACAGAGTAAAGGAGAAGCACATTTGTTTAGATATGAAATGAAACACCTAGATTAAAAATGAAACATATACATCTATTCATCATTGTAGTTTTAGTATTTACTTATGCCCAAGCTCAAGAAAATCAATGGCCTGTATTAAAATCTTACGATCAGGCTCATACAGATAGAATTGCCATGCCTGTTGGAGGTATTGGTACAGGAACCGTTTCGTTAACAGGAAGAGGTGCTTTAGAAGATTGGGAAGTAATGAGTAGACCAGCAAAGGGATATCAACCTAAATATACTGGAGTAGAAGTAATAAATAGAGCTCCTTTTTTCTCTATTTATTATAAAGAAGCACAAAAAGAAGTAAAAGCCTTGCTATTAGAAGGACCTGTACCTACTAAATATGATGAAGGTTATTATGGATCTAAGGCACCTAATCATGGATTGCCACGTTTTGCAGAAGCTACTTTTCAAACTGCTTATCCATTTGGACAAGTGTTGTTAAAAGATAAAGAAGTACCTGTACAAGTAACTGTTGGAGCATTTAATCCTTTAATTCCAGGAAATGTAGAAGATAGTAGTTTACCTATGGCTGTTTTAAGTTACAAAGTAAAAAACACCAGTAGCAAACCTATTACCATTTCTTTAGCAGGTAACATTCCAAACTTTATAGGATTTGATGGTAAAGAGGGTAAATCTTACCAAAATATAAACACCTATAAGTCAGAAAACGGCATCAAAGGAATCCACTACACAGCAGGTAAAGATGTAGATAAAGAAAGTATGCAGTGGGGAAGTTTTAGTTTAACCACCAATAGTATTGGAGAAGTATCTTACAGAACCGCATGGCAGCCTGGAGAATGGGGAAATAGTACGTTAGAGTTTTGGGATGATTATACGGATGATGGATTGTTAGAGGAAAGAACATCTAAACAAAAAAATAACATGGGATCTTTAGCGGTAAAAACAACGCTAGCTCCTAACCAAGAAAAAGACATTCGTTTTTACATTACTTGGCATTTTCCAAATAGAGCCGCATGGAGAAACGATAAAGAAAACGTTGGGAATTATTATGCAACACAATTTAAAGATTCTTGGGAAGTAGCACAAAAACACGTGGCTAGAATTCCTGAATTAGAGCAAAAAACAAAAACGTTTGTCAATGCATTTATCAATAGTGATACTCCTGAAATTATAAAAGAAGCAGCCTTGTTTAACTTGGCACATTTTAGAACTCAGTTGGCATTTAAAACCAAATCGGGATATTATTTAGGATGGGAAGGAATAAAAGACAATGAAGGTAGTGGAGACGGTACCTGTACACATGTTTGGAATTATGAGCAAACCATTCCTTTTTTGTTTGGTGATGTAGCTAAAAATATGAGAGAGGTAGAATTTCAATATGCTACCAATGCACAAGGCTTGATGTCTTACCGTATTCATTTGCCATTAAAAACCAAAGGAACCAATTTTGGATTGGCAGCTGCTGATGGGCAAATGGGAAGTATTATGAAGTATTACCGAGAATGGCAACTTTCTGGTGATGATGAATTTTTGAAAAAGAATTGGAGCAATGTTAAAAAAGCAATGGAGTTCTGTTGGATTCCTAAGGGTTGGGATCCTGATAAGGATGGAGTGATGGAAGGAAGTCAGCACAATACCATGGATGTAGAATATTACGGACCTAATCCGCAAATGGGACTTTGGTATTTAGGAGCCTTGCGTGCTACCCAAAAAATGGCTAGTTATTTAGGAGATAGAAAATTTGCTAAAACATGTGAATCTCTTTACAAAAATGGTTCTCAGTGGATGGATGAAAATCTTTTTAATGGAGAATATTATGTACAAGAAATTGTACCACCTATGCACGTAGACAGTATTGCTAAAGGATTGATTCGTGTAAAGAGACGTTTGGTTGCAGATGATCCACAGTATCAATTAGGAGAAGGAGTTTTAGTAGATCAATTGGTAGGACAAGTGGTGGCTCATATTTTAGATTTAGGATATTTGGTAGATAAAGAAAATATCAAAAAAACCAACGAATCTATTTTAAAATACAATTATAGAGACAACTTAATGAAGCATCCAAATTTTATGCGTTCGTATGCCTATGGTAACGAATCTGCTTTGTTAATGGCTGCTTATCCTAACAAAAGACCTAAACAACCTTTTCCATATTATACAGAGGTAATGACGGGGTTTGAGCATACTGCAGCTGTAGCTATGATTTACGAAGGTCAAGAAGCAGAAGGATTAAAAACCATTCAAGATATTAGAAACCGTTACGATGGTAAAAAAAGAAATCCGTTTAACGAAGCGGAATTTGGACATCATTATGCACGTAGTATGATGGCTTGGGCAGGTGTGTTAGCTACTTCTGGTTTCCATTATTCAGGAGTAGAAAGGTCAATGGAATTTACAGCTAAAGCAGGAATTTATTTTTGGAGTAACGGTTATAGCTGGGGAACATGTGAGGTTAAAAATAAAGAAGCAATTGTAACTGTACTTTCAGGAAAATTAGAATTAAAACGTTTTACACTAAACGGAATTGGAACTAAAAAGTTTAGAAGAAAAGTAATTGATACAAATAAAAGTTATACGATAAAACTATAATAAACATGAAAAAAATAACCAAAATATTAATGCTATCTATTTTTGTAATTACAGCGATAGCTTTCAGTAAAAAGAAACAAAAAGTATTAATTGTAGGAGACTCTATATCCATTGGATACACACCTTTTGTAAAAGAAAGTTTAAAAGAGGTTGCTGAGGTTGTACACAATCCAGGAAATGCAAAACATACGGGTAATGGATTAAAACATATTGAAGATTGGATTGGGAATGAACAGTGGGACATCATCCATTTTAATTGGGGATTGTGGGATTTATGCTATAGACACCCAGATTCTAAAGTACAAGGGCAAAGAGATAAAGCCAATGGAACCATTACTTTTTCTATAGAAGATTACGAGCGTAATTTAAGAGCCATTGTTAAAAAAATAAAACAAAAATCTAATGCCAAATTAATTTTTGTAACTACCTCTTATGTACCTACTCAAGAAGCAGGAAGATATGTAGAAGATGCTATTAAATACAACAAAGTAGCACGTAAAGTAATGCAGGAAAATGATATCGAAATTAATGATATCTATAAAGTTTCTAAAAAAATACATCAAGAATACGGAAAAGGAAATGATGACGTGCATTATACTCCAAAAGGGTACGAAGAATTAGGGAAACACATTACCAAATTTCTAGAAAAAGAACTGAATTAGATGAAAATAAATTATCCGTTTTTACTATTCATAATACTAGTAAGTAGTTATATGTTTAGCCAGAAAACAACTAATAGCAAACCTAATTTGGTCATCATTTTTACAGACGATCAAGGGTATGGAGATTTACGTTGTTTTGGTGGCGAACATGTTTACACTCCTAATATTGATAGAATGGCAAATGAGGGAGCAAAGTTAACTAGTTTTTACATGGCATCTCCTTTATGTACTCCTTCAAGAGCTGCATTAATAACGGGTTCTTACCCTAGAAGAGTAAGTATGGAGCCACCTTCTAGTTTAGCCGTAGATTTGCCAAATGTTCCTAAAGGGAAAAAAATTCCTGTTTGTTTGGCTGCCGATGGAAATGGATTAAACCCTAATGAAGTTACACTTGCAGAAATAGCAAAATCCGTAGGGTATAGTACCGGAATGTTTGGAAAATGGCACTTAGGAGATCAACCTGAATTTTTACCTACTAAACAAGGTTTTGATGAGTTTTTTGGTTTGCCATACAGTCATGATATTTCACCAAAACATCCAAGACAACAATTTTTTAAATTTCCATCACTTCCTCTTTTAGAAGGTGAAAAAGTAATAGAATTAGATCCTAACAAGGATAATTTAACCAAAAGAGTTACGCAAAGAGCTGTTCAGTTTATTAAAGAACACAAAGATGAAAACTTCTTTTTATACGTGCCACACCCAATTCCGCATGGACCTGTAGCAGCTTCTAAAGAAATTAAAAAGGAGTATGCAAACTTGTTAAAAAGTGGTGTAAAAGCTGATGATAACATATACTCAACGGCTATTTATGAAATTGATTGGTCGGTAGGACAAATATTAAAAACCTTAAAAGAACAAGGAATTGATGACAACACTATTGTGCTATTTACGAGTGATAACGGTGCTGCCAACAAAAGAGGTTCTACCAAACCTTTAAGAGGCCATAAAGGACAAACTTTAGAAGGGGGAATGCGTGTGCCTGCAGTAATTCGTTGGCCAGCAAAAATTAAAGCTGGAATTGAAATTGATGAATTATTAACAAGGATGGATGTGCTGCCCACTTTTGCAAAATTAATAGGAGCCACATTGTCTAAATATACCATTGATGGAAAAGACATCATGCCAGTGCTTACTACAGACGCAAAAACACCCCATGAATATTTCTTTTATTCGCATTGGGGAACTTTAGAAGCGGTAAGATGGGGAGATTGGAAACTGAGAATTGTAAAAGGAGAAGCAGCGCTTTATAACTTAAAAACAGACATTGCAGAAAAGAACAATGTAATAAATCAGCATCCTAAAATAGTAGCACATTTAAAAAAAGAGATGCAAAAATTTGAAAAAGAAATGGATAAAAATGCACGTCCTGTTGGGCATGTAGAAAATCCTAAACCATTAACAAAATAATACATTTAAACATGATGAAAAAGTTCATTTTATTTAGTTTATTGATGTTGTCTTTTAGCTCTTGTATGGCTCAAAAGGAAAGTAGCAAACCTAATTTTATCATCATCTTTACAGACGATCAAGGGTATCAAGATTTGGGTTGTTTTGGTTCTCCAAACATTAAAACTCCTAACATAGATCAAATGGCATCTGAGGGAATGAAGTTTACGAACTTTTACGCTCAAACCGTTTGTGGACCATCAAGAGCGGCATTAATGACGGGTTCGTATCCTATGAGAAATGCACGTAATGACAATGGAGATAACCCACATCCTAAATTGGCATTAAGTGAAGTTACCATTGCTGAGGTGTTAAAACCTGTAGGTTACAAAACAGGTATGATTGGAAAATGGGATTTGGCAGGACATAACCCAGAAAAATTTAATCCAGATTTATTACCCATGCATCAAGGTTTTGATGAATCTTTCTTAACTCCAGGAAGTAACGATGCAAGGGTGCACTTAATCAGAAATAACAAGTTGGTAGAAAAGAATGCAGACATGTCTACATTAACAAAAAGATATACTAACGAGGCTATTAGTTTTATCGACAAAAACAAAAAACAACCTTTTTTTCTATATCTAGCGCACACCATGCCACATACCAAATTAGCTGTTTCTGATGAATTCAAAGGAACATCAGAAGGAGGTTTGTACGGTGATGTTATTGAAGAAATAGACTATAATGTAGGTAGAATTTTAGATCATTTAAAACAAATAGGATTAGATGAAAATACCTATGTAATTTATACAAGTGACAATGGGCCTTGGTGGATTAAAAAAGATCATGGAGGACATGCAGAACCTTTAAGGGGAGCAAAAACATCGGCTTGGGAAGGCGGATTTAGAGTTCCTGCCATTATACGTGCACCAGGAAAAGTGCCAGCCGGAAAAACGTCAGAAAATATAGTAGCCACTATAGATTTGTTACCAACCATTGCAAAAATTGCTGGGGCAACAGTTCCAAAAGATAGAGTGATTGATGGGGTAGATGTTTCAGAAATTATTCATGGAACATCAACGTAATTGGATAGACCATTTTTTTACTATCAACATCATATTTTACGTGCTGTTAGAAAAGGGAAATGGAAGTTACATCTAGCTCATGAATCTTATCCAAAATCTATAGTTTCTAGAAAATGGCCAATTCATAGTGCTCCAAAAGATAGAGAATTATTTACCAAACCAATGCTTTACAATTTAGAAACAGATATTGCAGAAACTACAGATGTTGCTGATGAAAATCCTAAAGTGGTTACAGAATTACTGAAACTTTTAGATTGGGCAAAACAAGACATTGGGGATATAAATAAACGTGGAGAAAATGCAAGGCCACTTGGAAACGAACCTTATCACACACCAAATAACCTAATTCCAATAAATTAAAATGAAAACTAAAATTTATCAATTTATTGTTTGTTGCATCTGTTCGGCATGTTTTACTTGGGCTCAAGAAAAACCAAACATCATCATTTTATTTGCTGATGATTTAGGGTATGGAGATTTAAGTTGCTATGGAGCACAAGATGTAAACACTCCTAATATTGATCAGTTGGCACAAGAAGGATTACGGTTTACCGATTTTCAGGTAGCATCATCCGTTTGTAGCCCCTCAAGAGCAGCATTGCTTACAGGTCGTTATCCTATGCGAAACGGATTTCCTGTAGCTCAAGGAAAAATAGAGAAACACAAAGATTATGGTTTACATCCTGATGAAATGACTATTGCCGATGTGCTTTTAAAAGAAAAGTATGCAACATTAGCTATTGGTAAATGGCATTTAGGGTTTAATGAAGGACATCAACCTATAGATCATGGTTTTCAGCATTTTTATGGATTACAATCTAATTGGCATACTAGTCATCCTGACTTAGATGATGTTTATTTTGATAGAAAAGTAGTAAAAGAAAATGTGGTTTTTGAAACCTTAATAGGAGATTATACCAATAAGGCCATTGAGTATATGGAAGAAAATAAAGAAAATCCTTTCTTTATATATTTGGCTTATCATTCGGTGCATTCACCCATCAAACCTAGCAAGGAATTTATAGGAACGTCAAAAGGAAGTTTGTACGGAGATTATGTTCAGGAGTTGGATTACTATGTTGGTAGATTAACCCAAGCACTTGCTGATAAAAAATTAGATGAAAATACCATTGTTATTTTCTTGTCAGATAACGGTCCCGCTATTTGTCATTTTGGAGGTTCGGCAGGACCTTTAAACGGAGGGAAATATACGACTATGGAAGGTGGTTTCCGTATTCCGGCCATTATCAAATGGAAAGGAAAATTTGCAACAGGAGTAAATGATACTTTTTTATCATCGATGGATTTATTACCAACATTGGCTTCTTTGGCTGGAGCAGAACTTCCAAAAGATAAAGTGATTGATGGAAAAGATATTACTTCTATTTTAAAAACAGGGAAAGGAACCTCTCCACACAAATATGTGTACTACTATAATGGAATCAACTTACAAGCTATTAGAAAAGGAAAGTGGAAATTGCATTTACCTAGAACTTCAGAAGATCAACCGTTTTGGTCTAAAAATAAAAACGAAAAGCCATTTAACGGGAGTAACTTAAAAAATATTGGATGTAGAGGATTAATCGCTTTAGGTCGTCCGTTATTATTTGATTTGGATCACGATATGGGAGAGTTAACAGATGTTTCTAAAAAACATCCTGAAATTGTAAAAGAATTGCTAAAAGAAGCAGAAAGAGCAAGAAAAGAACTGGGAGATATTGATGTGATAGGAACAGATCAAAGAGTGCCTCCGTTTGAAAATATTCAAGAAAAAAAATAATACTGAAGATGTTAATAAAATTCAATTCCATAAAAAACATATGCTCATTAGTTACTTGCATGTTTCTGTTTGGTTATACCTATGCCCAAAAACCAAATGTTATAGTAATTATGGCTGATGATTTGGGTTATGCAGATGTAGGTTATAATGGTTGTAAAGATATTCCAACACCTAATATTGATAAACTAGCTAAAAATGGAGCAATTCTTACATCGGGTTATGTGTCAGGACCAATGTGTGGACCTTCACGAGCAGGATTTATAACAGGTAGAATGCAATCTTCTTTTGGATGGTATGGAAATCCAGGAACACCATTAGATGAACAACAAGGCTTACCAAACAATGTTAGTACTGTTGCTCAATATATGCAAGAGCAAGGTTATGTAACAGGGGGAGTAGGAAAATGGCATATGGGAACCGCTCCTCATCAACATCCCAATAACATGGGGTACGATGAATGGTATGGTTTTTTAAGTGGTGGACACTTATATTATCCCATGGATCATCCATCCTACAATGGGAAGTACCTCAATACTCCAAAACCGTGGATAATGAGAGAGATGCATCATACTTTGCCAATTATACATAACAATCAACCTGTAGAATGGAATCAGTATTTAACTCATGAGTTAACAGACCAAGGCGTGAATTTTATTGATAAAAATAAGAACAATCCTTTTTTCTTATTTATGTCTTATAACGCTCCTCATGAATATTTAGAAGCACCAGAAGAAACGATAGCCATGTTTCCTGAAGAAAAAATGACTGAGATTCCAGGCGTGAAACCTGAAAAACGTTCTGTTTATGCTGCTATGACTTATGAATTTGATAAAGGTGTTGGAAAGCTAATTGCAACTTTAGAAAAATTGAATCTTACAGAGAATACTATTGTTTGGTTTTTAAGTGATAATGGAGGCATGAAGCGAACTAGTGATAATAGACCTCTAAAAGGAGCAAAATGGAGTAGTTATGAGGGAGGGCTTCGTGTACCACTAGTAGTAAGCTGGCCTGGTAAAATTAAATCAGGTAGTGTTCTAAATGCTCCTGTTACCACATTAGATATTGGAGCTACATCGGTAGCATTAGCAGGTGGTGATATTTCTAAAAAGGAATTGGACGGAAAAAATATCACAGCTTATATTACAGGAGAAACTAAGGAAGAACCTCATGAGGAATTGTTTTGGAGAATCGGTAGAAATTACAAAGAAAATAGTGGTGTTCTTAGAGTGGGAGACTATAAATTGATTGTAAACAACAAGAAAATAGAGTTGTTTAACTTAAAAGAAGACCTTTCTGAAACTACAGATTTATGTGAAAAACATCCAGAAATAGCTCAAAAAATGCTAACAAGGTGGAAAACATTAAATCAATCGAGTCAACCACCCCTTTGGCAACCTCTAAGTAAAAAAGAGGAATTATCAGATGAATACCAATACAAAGATTACGAATGGCTGAAGGGAAGCCCGCATTACAGAGTCAACTAGAAATTCAAAATAAACTAAATTGTAAGATATGACTATGAAAAACAATGTTTTTTTTACACTAAAACTAAGTGCCTTATTAACGTTATTGTGCTCTATGGGCACTTTAGACATTGAAGCACAAAACAAACCCAACGTCGTTTATATTTTAGTAGACGATTTGGGTTATGGAGATTTGGGTTGCTACGGAGCTACCAAAGTAAAAACACCAAATATTGATAAACTGGCAAACGAAGGAAAAATGTTTACCGATGCCCACTCAGCATCTGCAGTATGTACACCTTCTCGTTATGCTTTATTAACAGGACAATATCCAATAAGAGGAAACAACGGAAAAGGAATTTGGGGACCAGCTTCGGTACCATCGGAATTATTAATTAACACCGAACAAATTACCATTGCAGATGTGTTTAAAAATAGTGGATACAATACTGCCGCTTTAGGAAAATGGCATTTAGGTTTTAAAAAGGGAAAAAATGATTGGCAAGAACCTTTAAGTCCAGGGCCTAACGATTTAGGTTTTGATTATTATTATGGAGTGCCATTAGTAAATAGTGCACCCCCTTATGTGTATGTTGAAAATACACATGTAGTTGGAGGAGATGCTAAAGATCCTTTGGTTTTTGTAGGTAAAGGAAAAGATAAAGAGGTTACTCCAATCACACCTATTCCGCCAGAAGCGTCGCAAAGAACTGTTAATATGTTTAAAGGTGCTGTTAAAGCACACAAGTTATATAACGATTACACAGTAGGTCAAGTATTGGCTGGTAAAGCAGTGGATTGGATTACGGAAAAAACAACCAACAATAAAAAGAATCCGTTCTTTTTATACTTTGCTACTACTCATATCCATCATCCTTTTACACCGGGAACTAATTTTCAAGGAAAGAGCGATGCGGAACTTTATGGAGATTTTATTCAAGAGTTAGATTGGATGGTTGGACAAGTAACTTCTACCTTAGAACAACAAGGCGTTGCAGACAATACTTTAATCATTTTAACGAGTGATAATGGAGCCATGTTAAATTTAGGAGGGCGAAATGCTGTAAAAGCGGGACATAAAATTAATGGTGATTTGTTAGGTTTTAAATTTGGTGTTTGGGAAGGCGGACACAGAATTCCATTTATTGCCAAATGGCCTGGAAAAATAAAACCAGGAACCGTGTCTGATCAATTGATTTGTAATGTAGATATGTTGGCTACGTTTATGGCAATTACAGGACAAGACCCAAACAGTTTGGATAATTCAGATAGTATAAATGTATTACCTGCATTTATTGATAATCCTAGTGAACCTATTCGAAATGAATTGCTTCTTGCTCCTTATAAGGCTACACATTTATCACTTCGTAAAGAAAAATGGATGTACATTCCAGCAAAAGGAAGTGGTGGATTTCATGGATCCAAACCAAATCATCACGCATGGGGTGGAGCACCAGCAGTAAATTTTGTAGGAGGAAAAAATAGCGAAATGGAAAACGGAAAGCTGAAAGAAACTGCTCAAGTTGCTCAGTTGTACAATTTAGAAAAAGATAAATATCAAACCACAAATGTGTACAGTCAATTTCCTGAAGTAGTTAAAGAAATGGAAGCCATTTTAGACACATATAGACCTAAAAAATAACAAAGAAGATATGAGGAAAATAGTTCAAAAATTTATGCTAGTCCTAGTTTTATTAGTCTTTGGAATTAGTATATCATCAGCACAAGAAAATAATTTGAAATCAGGTAAATGGGATATAACTCGTCCTAATATTGTCTACATTATTTGTGATGATTTGGGTTATGGTGATGTACATGCACTAGCCCCTAAAACTTCAAAAATGATGACGCCTAATGCTGATCAGTTAGCAAGTGAAGGTATGGTTTTTACAGATGCACATTCAGGTTCTTCTGTTTGTACACCTACTAGATATGGAATCATGACAGGTAGATATAGTTGGAGAACTAAATTACAAAGTGGAGTAGTACAAGGATATCGAGATAATTTAATTGTAGAAAACCGTCCTACAGTAGCAAATCACCTTAAAAAGTTAGGATATCATACTGCAATTATTGGAAAGTGGCATATGAATTTTAACTATTTAAACCCTAATACAGGAAAATTACTTGAGAAACCTAAAAACAAGAAAGGCTTTAAAGCCCCTATTGGTACTATAATCCCAGATGGACCTATTACCAGAGGGTTTGATTATTTCTATGGGATACATCATGCAGGAAGTATGAAGGAAATTATAGAAAATGATAAGGTGATTAAACATGAAAACGAAATCAATTTTTTGCCTTCATTAACAAAGAATTCGGTAACATACATCAACGAAAGGGCTAAAGATAAAAACAAGCCTTTTTTCTTATATCTTCCTTTAGGTTCGCCTCATACACCTATAGTTCCTTCTGCGGATTGGCAAGGAAAAAGTGAATTAGGTGCCTATGGTGATTTTGTTATGGAAACTGATAATGTGATTGGTGAAGTTTCTAAAGTCTTAGAAAAAAATGGTTTATCAGAAAATACGTTAATTATTTTTACTAGTGATAATGGAGCCTCTAAAGCTGCAAATATTCCAGCATTGGCAGAAAAAGGACATTATGTTAGTGCACATATGAGAGGTTCTAAAGCCGATTTATGGGATGGTGGACACAGAATTCCTTTTATTGTTCGTTGGCCAGTTTTGGTAAAAGAAGGAACTAAGTCTAAAGAATTAATTTGTTTAACCGATTTGTTTGCAACCATCTCCGAAATTACCAATACATCACTTCCGGTAAATGGAGCAGAAGATAGTTTTAGCTTTTTACCAGCTTTAAAGGAAAAACCTATTAACTCAGAGCGTAAAGGTGTTATTCATCATTCAATAAGTGGTCATTTCGCTTACAGACAGGGTAAATGGAAGTTACTTTTAGCAAAAGGCTCTGGTGGTTGGACAGCTCCAAGAGAAAATGAAGTAGCAGAAGATGCTCTAGTAGCACAGTTGTATAATTTGGAAAAAGATCCTAGTGAGACAACAAACTTATATGACACTGAGCCAGAAATTGTAGAACAACTTTTAAAAGATTTAAAATCAGATATCTATTCTGGAGCTACACGTAATGGAACGGTTATTAAAAATGATATAGATAATATCATACTGTGGAAAAGTAAACACGATAATTAAAAGATATTAAACAAAAATTTCATCAATGAAAAACAAACATACATTCACTATTCAAAAATTAGGAATTCTAATCTTATCATTAGGATTGATGACTTCTTGTAATTCTAAAAAGAAGGCAGAAAAAGATAATAAAACTACGGATACAGAACATCATCAAAATAAATCCATTAAAGGAGCTACTTACGGTGATGATGTGCGTTTTATGAAATATTATATAGAATTGATTGAGTTAACGGATGCTAACCATCAATCTAAAGTAGCTGTTACTGCTGCTTTGCAAGGTAGAGTAATGACAAGTTCTGCTTTTGGAGACGAAGGAAGAAGTTATGGATGGATTAATCGTGAGTTGTTTGAGTCTAAGGAGATTCAAGAACACATCAACGTATATGGAGGAGAAGAACGTTTTTGGTTAGGGCCAGAAGGCGGACAATACTCTATCTTTTTTAAAAAAGGAGCTGAGTTTACCTTAGAGGATTGGTACACGCCAAAATTGATAGATTTAGAGCCTTTTGATGTGAAAAATGTATCGGCAACTTCGGCTACGTTTACTAAAAAAGCTTCTTTAAAAAATTATTCAGGTTTCCAGTTTGATATGGAAATAGAAAGAGAAGTGGCTATTCTTTCTAAAGATGATATTCAAACAGATTTAGGCTTGCAAACTCTTTCAGAAAATTTAAAAACTGTGGCATATCAAACTACCAATACATTAACCAATATTGGTAAAAAAGAATGGAAAAAAGACAGTGGTTTGTTGTCCATTTGGTTGTTAGGTATGTTTAATCATTCCCCAAACACTACTATTGTCATTCCTTATGTACAAGGAGATGATGCTGAATTAGGGAAAGTCGTAAACGATACGTATTTTGGAAAAGTTCCATCAGATAGGTTGGTAGTTAAAGAAAATGCCATTTTCTTTAAAGGAGATGGAGAGTACAGAAGCAAAATAGGTTTGTCTCCAATGCGAGCAAAAAACATTGCAGGTTCTTACGATTCGGCAAACGGAATTTTAACCATAGTAAAATACAACAAACCTAAAAATGTTACAGATTATGTAAACTCTATGTGGGAAATTCAAGAAGAGCCTTTTAGCGGTGATGTGATTAATGCTTATAACGATGGAGCTCCAGAGCCAGGAGCTAAGCCATTAGGGCCTTTTTATGAGTTAGAAACGTCTTCTCCTGCACTGGCATTAAAACCTGGTGAAAGCGGTACACATATTCAAACCACTTATCATATAGAAGGAAATGAAACAACTTTAAACCCTATGGTAAAAGAACTTTTTGGAGTGACTATTAACGAAATAAAAACGGCTTTTAAATAATAAAATTGATGAAAAGAAAATTAAAAAAATCAGTTGTACTCGCTATAAGTACTTTGATGTTGTTGTCATGTAATTCACAATCAAAGAAAAAAGAAACGACTCAATTGCCATATGATGGTAGCTGGGAATCACTCCAAAAAATGCCAGTACCCAATTGGTTTAACGATGGTAAAATAGGAATCTTTATCCATTGGGGACCTTATAGTGTTATAGGGCATCGCAAAGGAGGAAGAGGTTATGCAGAGCATACGCCTAAATTGATTTATAAAGATTCAACCTATTATTATCCTTACTTAAGAGAACGTTGGGGAGCAGCACCACCAGAATTTGGTTATAAAGATATTATTCCAGAGTTTAAAGCAGAAAAATGGAATCCGGAGGAATGGGCAGAATTGTTTGCAGAGGTTGGAGCAAAATATGTAGTGTTAACAGCAGAACATCACGATGGTTGGGCCAATTGGGATTCTGATTTGACTCCTTGGAACGCTGTGGATAAAGGACCTAAACGAGATTTGGTAGGAGATTTAGGAAAAGCGGTTAAAGCCCAAGGTTTAAAATACGCTCCATCTTATCACAGAGAACGTCATACCAGTTTTTTTACCAAGCAACAATATAAAGTACATGCACAAGCTCAAGATGATATTTTAGAAGAAATTAAAAGAAATCCTGAAGCAGAGTCGTTGTATGGACCTTTTGGATTTAGCAAACAAGCTGTTGATGAATATGTGGCACGATGGAAAGAAATTCAAGACAAATATCAACCTGACTTTTTATGGATTGATGACATTCCAATTTTTACAAGAGATGGAAACAATACACAAGTAGAACCTAAAGTATTTAAGCCAGAAATTCAATATTACTACGACCAATGTAGATTGATGATTACGGACTTTATGAACAATGGAGCCCAAAATAATCAAGAGGTTTATGTAAATAACAAAGGGAAAAATAGAAACTGGCCAGATGGTATTGGTTGTTTAGAAAAGGACAACTTAAAGTTAAAAGTGATTGGGCCTAAATGGCAAAGCTGTACTACGTTTGGAACTTCTTTTGGGTATTTAGAAAACGATACTTACAAAACGGTTGAAAGTGTTATTCATGAAATGGTAGAAGTCATAAGCCGTAATGGAAACTTTTTAATTAACATAGGGCCAAAGGCCGATGGTACTATTGTTCCTGAGCAAGAAGAACGATTAAGAGCCATGGGGAAATGGTTAGCGACCAACGGAGCTGCTATTTATGGAACGCGTTATTGGAAAGAAAATCATCAAAAAAATGGAAACTTAGCTTTTACCACCAAAGGAACAAAATTATATGCCATTGCTTTGGATAAGCCCGTGAATCCAATTTTAATAGAAGCCACCAAAGGTTGGACAAATAAGGATGTAAAATCGGTAAAGCTTTTAGGAACAGATGCTGAGGTTTCTTGGAATCTAACCGCTAATGGTTTAGAAATCATCCCACCATCAGATTTAGGAAAAAGCGAATATGCTTGGTCTTTTGAGATAGAAACAAACACCAATCAGCATACACCAAACGCTATTCAAAACGATGCAAGTAAAGCACTAGAAGGAACTAAAAAAGTAGATTTAGATGGAAACCACTAATAAAAACAATAATTTAAAAGTAAAGTATCAGTTTTTTAAAACAATATTATTAGCCCTTTCTTTAAGTATTGTTTTTTCTAATAATGCTTTTGCGCAATTTGAAAATAAAACAACCATTATTGGTTGGGTTACAGATGTACAAAATAATCCTTTAGATGGGGTTTCTATTCAAGCCAATGGAGAAGGTGCTAAAACAAAATCTGATGGAAAATTTGAATTGATACTGCATAAATCACATTCAAAAAAACTAGAATTGCTTATTTCAAAACTAGGATTCAAAGAGCAGAAAATAAAAGTAAATACATCAAAATTAGCCAAAGATTTAAAAATTCAATTGGTTTCTGATGGAAACAAACTGGCTAAATACCAAATAGAAAAAGTTAGCATAGAACCCGAAGTGCTTTCTGTTATGAAAGAAAAATGGGGAGAAAGTTTTATACATGCTCAATATCCTAAGCAATTTTTAAATAACATTATTACGCTAACTCCTGGGGAAGATGTGCAAACAGCCATTGATAAAGCTCACGAAAGCGGTGGCGGAATTGTATACTTAACAGAAGGAATCCATACTACAGATGATTTAAAAATTAAAAGTAAGGTAACACTTTGTGGAGCAGGAAGAAGTAAGACCATTTTAAAACACACGGGTAACGGACATTTTATGAGTCAGGCAGCACAAAAACTTACCGATATTGTGTTTAAAGACATTACACTACAAGGAGGAGAGCATACAAAGAGTGGACTAGGTTTACGTGGACAAAATGATGATAGGCATGAACGTTTTATGTGGCAAAATGTTAACATTACCGGTGTTAATTCTCATGGAATTGGTATTAGTCGTGTGAACCATATTGTTATGGATAATAGCCATTTTCAGAACAATGGACTTAAAGGTAGTTTGCATCATAATGTGTACTTTTTGTTTGTGAGCTATGTATTGCAGTCGGATTGTGATATGTCTGATCCTGCTGAGGGTAAATCGAATAAATATACTTCTACATCACATTTATTAACACAACGTTGTGTAATGAAAAACGGAAAAGGAAATGGAATTCAAGCCGATAATGATCAAGGAGGTTATTTGTTTTTTCACAAACATCATTTGTCTGGTTTTGCTCGTGTCGCCATGTGGTTTCCTTGCGAAGAATATTATAACAAGTTTCAATACACTGAAGACCCAAAATGGGTGCCTCAAAATGTTATTTTAAACCGTTGTGAAGTCATCAATAATGGTTACGGAGCTATGTGGAGAATTGTAAGGGGAGAGTCCAACGTCATCAATAGTTATTTTGATAATGAAAAAATAGACATGGGCTTATTAAAATGCGATGTAAAAATGGATAAAAAGAGCGTATTTAAAAAAGGCAATGAGTTTTATGAAGATGTAAAAGAATGGCCAAAAGATTTAAAATTACTAGGGTAATTATATACGAAGTAAATGTTTGTTGGAATACATGAAATTACTCGTCACCCTGAACTTGTTTCAGGGTCTCATTATAAATAGTTGTTTAAAATAGTATGAGATGCTGAAACAAGTTCAGCATGACATAAACACAGCGTTTGTTTAAAATGCAGACAAATCAAATTAAATATAAATGAAAATTAAAAGCATATTTGCTGTTATAATAAGTACTTGGTTTCTATCCGCTTGTGCACAAGAGAAAAAGCCAAACATCATTTTTATCATGGCCGATGATTTGGGTTGGCAAGATGTAGGTTTTATGGGGAGCCAATGGTTTGAAACTCCTAATTTAGATGCTTTGGCTAAAGAAAGTATGGTGTTTACAGATGCATATATGTACCCAACTTGTTCGCCTTCTAGAACAGCTTTGTTAACGGGGAAGCAGTCTTTTAGAACGGGTGTTTACAATGTACCTGTATTAGAAAAAGGAGATGTTGAACACAACATTTTTTCACGTTGGACAGTAGATTTAGAACACACCATGTATGCACAACCACTTAAAGAAGTTGGGTACACATCTATCCATTTAGGAAAATGGCATGTGGTAGGACCTAATCCAAAGGAAGAAACAAATTATCCATTTAAAAAGCCTTTAAAACAACCTGCTAACGGAAGTTTAGATTGGTTACAAGAACATCAATCAGCAGAAATTCAACAATATTACCCTATTGGAAAAGGGTTTGATGAAAATGTTGGAGGTACTTGGTGGGGAGATCCTGCTCGTGGATACAAAAAAGGGTATAAAGCAGAAAGTGGTGGTTACAAAGCACCGTTTAAAAATCCGTTTATAAAAGATAAAAAAAAGGATGAATGGTTAACCGATAGATTAACAGATGATGCGATTGACTTTATCAAAAGAAATAAAAACGAACCCTTTTTTGTGAATTTACATTACTATGCACCACACCGACCAACGGTACCTAGAAGCAACGAGCAATATCAAAATTTTTTAAATAAAACTCCAGATGTTGTAACAGGACAAGGAGAAAAACGCTTGGAAGAAATAGCAGGTTATGCTACGATGATTGCTGCTATTGATGAAAACGTAAAACGTATTTTTGATTATTTGGATGAACAAGGTTTACGAGAAAATACCATTGTAATATTTACATCAGACAACGGATTTAATGGCTTGCAAAGTAATACAAATAGTTTAAGAGGAGCCAAAGGAACTATTTACGAAGGTGGCATTCGTGTACCTGCTTTTGTGAATTGGAAAGGAAAAGTAAAGGCTGGAATTTCAGAAACGCCTATTTGTGGAATGGATTATTTTCCAACCTTTTTGGATTTAGCAAACATAAAAGATTATAAGGGAGTGTTAGATGGAACTTCTATTCTTCCCGTGTTAAAAAACAATTCGTTTAAAGAAAGGCCTTTGTTTTGGCATTTGGCTAGTACTTATAAAAATCCGCCATGTTCTATTATTAGAAAAGG
The DNA here is from genome assembly GCF_001697185.1 of Wenyingzhuangia fucanilytica. GTDB lineage: Bacteria > Bacteroidota > Bacteroidia > Flavobacteriales > Flavobacteriaceae > Wenyingzhuangia > Wenyingzhuangia fucanilytica. The sequence goes on from NZ_CP014224.1 coordinate 792,737, forward strand.
AAATTGGAAACTGATTCAGTTTTTAAACGATGGAAAATTAGAGTTGTATAATTTGAAAGACGATTTAAAAGAAACTGAAAATTTAGCAGATATAAACAAAAAAATAAGCTCTGTATTATTAAAAGAACTTACCGAGTGGCGTAAGAAAAACGATGTTCCGTTGCCACCGGCATCAATATTAAAATATTAACAATATTAATTTTACAAACAAACTCACAATGAAGTTAAAATTTATACTAGTAGTTTTTAGCACTTTTATGTGTAACCTGTACGCGCAAAGTACACAAGAAAATAATAAGCCAAACATCCTTTTTATTTTTGCAGACGATCAAACATTTAACACCATTGGAGCATTAGAAAATTGCCCAGTTAAAACTCCTAACTTAGATAAGTTAATGAATAATGGAGTTTCTTTTTCACACACTTTTAATCAAGGTTCTTTTACTCCAGCCGTGTGTGTGGCTAGTAGAACTATGTTAAATACAGGAGCGTTTATATGGAATGCAGCTACCTATTCTAAAAAAGGAAAAAATATTCACGATCCCAATGCTCCAAAAAACAATCCTAAATACGATATAAGTTTTAAAATGCCAGAACAATATTGGCCTCAATATTTAAAACAAGCAGGATACGATACTTATATGTCAGGAAAATGGCATGTTGGAGAGGTTGCTCCAAAAGATATTTTTGATTACACTAAAGATGTACGTCCAGGTATGCCAAATCAAACCAAAGGAAGATATGCACGTACTTTTGAAAAAGACAAGCCAGATACTTGGTCTCCGTATAACAAAGAACTAGGAGGTTTTTGGCAAGGTGGAAAACATTGGAGTGAGGTATTGGCAGACAATGGTATTGCTTTTATTGAAAAAGCCAAACAGAATGAAACTCCGTTTTTTATGTACTTGGCATTTAATGCACCGCACGATCCTAAACAAGCACCCAAACGTTTTGTAGATATGTATGATGCAAATAAAATAGAAATTCCAGAGAATTTTATTTCAGAATATCCGTACAATCAAGCAGCGGGAGCAGGTAGAGGTTTGCGTGATGAAAAATTAGCTCCTTTTCCTAGAACCCCTTATTCAGTTCAGGTAAACAGACAAGAATACTATGCAAGTATTAGTCATATGGATGAGCAAGTAGGTAAAATATTAACCGCTTTAGAAGCATCAGGAAAAGCAGAAAATACCTATATCTTTTTTACTGCAGATCACGGTTTGGCTATTGGTGATCATGGATTTATGGGAAAACAAAATATGTATGATGCAAGTATGAGAGTTCCTATGATTGTTTGTGGACCAAATGTACCAAAAGGGAAAGTAATAGATGAATTTGTGTATTTACAAGATATAATGCCTACTAGTTTAGAATTGGCAGGATTAGAAAAACCAGCTACTATTGATTTTAATAGCTTGTTACCTTTAGTAAAAGGAGAAGTTAAAAAGAGTAAATATCCAACTGTTTACGGAGCCTATTTTGGTTCTCAAAGAATGTACAGAACCAAGGATTATAAAATGATTGTGTACCCTACTATTAATGTGGTAAGGTTATATGACATGAAAAATGATCCTATGGAAATGAATGATTTGGCTGTTGATAAAGAGAAGCATAAAAGAATTTTAAAGAAAATGTTTAAAGAATACAAAGAGGTACAAAAACAAATGAAAGATCCTATTGATTTAACAGTTGTTTTTGAGAGTTTTATGAATAAAAAATCATAAACCGGTTTCTTATCAAAATAAATAAAATCATAAATATGAAAAATATTAAAGGGTTAGGTCTTTATGTTTTAATGATGACTTTTTTTATAAATAGTTTTGTTGTTTTTGGGAGCAACCAAAGCCATACTTCAGGTTTTAAAGTAGCTAAAGTTTTTGGAGATCATATGGTATTACAACAAAATAAACCCATACGCATATGGGGAAGTGCAAAAGTTGGAACAAAAATATCAGCTAAGTTTGATGATGAAGAAAAAGAAATAATTACCAATAAAGATGGTGAATGGTTACTTACTTTTAAAGCAAGAAAAGCATCTTTTAAACCCCATTTATTAAAAATAAACAATATTATTTTTAAAGATATATTAATTGGTGAAGTTTGGATTTGTTCTGGACAGTCTAACATGTATTTTCCATTAAAAAATATAGATACCTATCGTCAACAAATTAAAGAGATAGATAATAATAGTATCAGAATTTTTAAAAATGAAAAGATAAGAACTGTTGCTAAAAACGGATATACAGAGGAAGAATTAAAAAGGTGTCAAACAGATACTTTTTTTAAAGCTACATGGAAAGTTAGTGCTAAAGAATCTGCAGAAAAAACCTCTGCCATAGCATGGCTTTTTGCTAATGGACTTACTAAAAAAATAAATGCCCCTGTAGGAATTATTCAAGTAGCGGTTGGAGGTTCTGCAATAAATAACTGGATTCCTTCAAAAGCACTAAAATCAAATTCGTTAACCCAACATTATTTTGATAAAGATTGGTTAAAAAACGATAAAGTAAAAGCAGCTCACAGACAAAGAGCTAAAGATGCATTTAAAAATGTATTAATAGAAAATCAACCTTATTATGTAGGTAAGTTTCCTTATCGTTGGTTATGTGAACCAAGTTTTTTATTCGAGGCAGGAATTGCTCCGCTAAAAAATATGTTTTTTAAAGGAGTTTTATGGTATCAAGGGGAATCTGATACAGATAATTTGGAAATGGTAAACATGACAAAAAAACTATTTCCTATGATGATTAATGAGTGGAGAACATTTTTTAATCAAGGAGATTTTCCTTTTATAGCCGTACAATTACCGGCTTTTAAAGGGACTTTATGGCCAGAGTTTAGAGAAGTACAAAAGCAAACCATTAACAATGTTAAAAATAGTTATATGGTAGTAAGTTTTGATTTGGGGGATGAAAATAATATTCATCCAAAAGACAAACAACTTATAGGAGAGAGAGCTGTTAGATTAGCTTTAAAAAATGTTTATAGTAAAACAAAAATGGCAGGTTTTCCAGAGTTAAAAAAATGGAAAGTAAAGAGAGAAAATATCAAATTAACTTTTAAAGAAATAGGAGAAGGGGTGCATATAAAAAATGATATTATCACTGGATTTGAAGTAGCTGATAAAGAAGGTAACTTTCATAAGGCAATAGCGGTTTTATCCTCCAAAAAATCTATAAAAGTAATTAGCCCTATCAAAGAGCCGGTTAAACTCCGTTATGGTTGGATGCCTTTTCCAAAGCCTCCAGTTAGTGTTTATAATAGTGAAGCATTACCATTAGGGCCTTTTCAACTTAATTTAAATTAATCATCATAATGAAAATTAAACATAATTTTTACCTAATACTTCTAGGACTTTTATTTATCAATTCTAATAGTCTATTAGCACAGTCTAAACCTAATATTGTATTTATTATAGTTGACGATTTGGGTTATTCTGATTTGGAATTCATGAACCAGAAAGAAGGAATACAAACACCAAACATAAATAAATTAGTAAAAACAGGAATGTTATTTACAGAAGCTTATGCTGCTGCACCTGTGTGTTCTCCTACAAGAGCTAGTATTGTGACAGGAAAATCTCCAGCAAGTGTTAAAATTACCTGCCATATTCCAGGGATTGGAATGGAAAAATATTATGACAAACTTAACAAGGGAAGAAAGTTAAAAGAAGCTTTTTTTCTAGACCATTTACCTCAAGAGGAAGTAACAGTAGCAGAGGCTTTAAAAAAGCAAGGATATAAAACAGGGTATATTGGGAAATGGCATTTAGGTGGAGGAGGCTCTATTTATGCAAAAGATGGAATAATAAATCCAGCATATAATCCAGATAAACAAGGTTTTGATATTAATATTGGAGGTTGTGCATACGGACAACCAGCAAGTTATTTTTCACCCTATAAAAATGGTACCATAACCGATGGACCAAAAGGGGAATATTTAACAGATAGGTTAGGAGATGAGGCTGTTCATTTTATTGAACAAAATAAAGAAACTCCATTTTTCTTAAACTTAGCTACCTATACGGTACATACTCCTTTGTCTGCTCCTACAGAAAACATTAAAAAGTTTAATGGTAATAAATATTTTGCCATGATAGAGAAGTTAGATCAAAATGTGGGAAAGGTGATGAATAAGCTAGAAAACTTAAATCTGTTAGAAAATACAGTAGTTATTTTTTATTCTGACAATGGTGGTTTATGGGGAAATGCTCCTTTAAGTGGAAAAAAAGGAACTTTATTAGAAGGAGGAATTCGTGTACCTTTAATAGTAAACTGGGCAGGAAAAGTAAAACCAGAAACTGTTTGTAAAACTCCTGTAACAAGTGTTGATTTTTTTCCAACTTTGGTAGATTTAGCAGGTGGAGATGTTAAAGATTACAAGCAATTAGAAGGAAAGAGTTTATTACCATTACTAAAAAACAACAAAAAGAATTTTGATAGGTCTTTATATTGGCATTTTCCGCATCATAGAAAAGAAGGATTGTCTATGGGAGCGGCAATTAGAAACGGAAAATGGAAATATATTATTGAATACGAAACAGAAAAAGAATACTTATATAACCTAGAAGATGATATTGCAGAGCAAGAAAATTTATTTGATAAGTGTCCTAAAAAAGCAAAAAAATTAGCGGCAGATTTAAAAGAATGGCAAAAAAAGGTAGCAGCCGAAATGCCAGAAGTGAATCAAGATAATATTTAATACTATTCTACTAATTAGTAATAAAACCACCTTCTTAAGGGTGGTTTTTGCTTTAAAGAGTTTTAATTTATAGAGTATGAAGTATATTTTATATCAAAACAAACTTGTTGTTACTTACTTTGTAATAAATATCAAATTTTATAAATAATAAACTTTATGATACATAGATCTGTTCTAGTTGTTCTAGCCATTTTTTGTAGTAATATCATTACTGCTCAAACTGCAACTAAAATTCCTTTGCCTAAAAATTTAGAAGATGGATATCCACGTATGTACATCACTCAATCAGAAAAAAAAGGATTAGAAAAAACAATTAAAAAAGAACCTTGGGCTCAAGAAGTTTTACAAGGAATTCACAATAAAATTGATGAACACGTAAATCGTCATACTACAGATTCAGAATGGATCGTGTCTAGGTTGCAGATGTATTGGAAAACAAAATCTACAAATATTTATGTTAACGGAATAAATTATTCTCATGCCGACGGGGAAGCTCCTGTACCTACGGTAAAATTTTGTGGTTCTAGAGATTATACAACACCCTACGGAACTCCAAAATTAGAAGACATAAAACCGTATATGGATGATCCTAGAGGGTTATGGTTGCCAAATAGACAAAAAAATGGTGAGTTTGAATGGGCAGAAATTTCTAAAACAGGTAGGGTAATTTACTCTATAAATGATAATATTATTGGTCTTGCTCGCGATGCTGCTTTTATTCATTGGTTAGAAAATGATAAAGATTTTGCTAAATTTTCTTTTGATATTTTCCATACGTACATGCACGGAATGTCATACAGAAGTGAACCTATTGATATATTAAACGGACACATTCAAACGTTGGTAGGATTTACCAATTTCCAGGTAATTCACGAAAATGTATTGATAAAGGTGGCTGAGTTATACGATTTTTTACATCCATACATTGAGGCAAATCACCCAGAGCATATTGCTATGTATGATAAAACTATCAAACGTTGGACAGATCAAATCATTAAAAACGGAGTGCCACAAAACAACTGGAACTTACATCAAGCAAAAATTATTTTAAAAGCAGCCATGGTTTTAAAAGATAATGAGGAATATGATGATAACAAAGGACGTGAGTATTACATCAATTATATTTTAAACGAAACATCGGCTCGCCAATGGTCTTTAAACAAATTTATAGATTATGGGTACGATAAAGAAAATGGTGTTTGGGCAGAGTGTCCAGGATATTCTATTGGAGTAACTAAAGATTTGGTGCATTTTATCAACGATTTTAACAACACTTTTAATCACAATATTTTACCATACACTCCTGTAATGGAAAAGGCAGTTAATATGTTGCCACAATATTTATTTCCAAATGGGCAAACAGTTGCTTTTGGAGATAGCAATTACAGTGAGCTAAAAACAGAACCAATGAGTGATATGATTAGTATTGCTCAGGCTAACAATAACAAAGAGTTAGAAAAAGATTTTACTGCCTTGTATAAATTGTTTGCTCAAGAAAAGGCTGATGATAAAAAAAGAAAACCTAAAGCGGATTTCAGTTCGTTTTTTGTGAGTAAACCTTTAGAAATAAATACTAAATACAAAAAAGGAGATTTAAAAGATTATGTTACTCAAACATTCTATGCTCCTAATGTAAGTTGGCATGTGCAAAGAATGGGACAAGGTAAAAACGGAATGATGGTTTCTTTAAACGGATCTTTAGGTAACCATATGCATGCCAATGGAATTAACATGGAATTGTATGGTAAAGGTTTTGTGCAAGGAGCAGATCCTGGAAAAGGAGCAGGATATTTACAACCTATTTATTTGGAGTATTATTCACAATTTCCTGCGCATAATACGGTAATGGTTGATGGAGTTTCTTCTTACACAGAAATGTTAAGTTACCATGCGTTTGATTTGATGGGTGAGTATCCTAAATCAGAACAAAAGGATGGATATTATTCAGATATTACTTATTCTGATGTTTACTTTTTAGAACCAGAAACTCGTAGCGATCAAACTCGTTTGGTAAGTATTGTAAAAACAGGAGAAGAAACAGGATATTACATTGATGTTTTCCGTTCTAAGAAACAAAGAAAAGGAGATAAATTTCACGATTATTTTTATCACAATTTAGGTCAAACTATGCAAATAATGGATGCTGATGGAAATCCATTAGATTTAAAACCAAGTGAAGAAATGGCTTTTGCAGGAGGACATTTATACGCTTTTGATTATATGTGGGGTAAAAAATCTGTAAAGCTAAACGATGATTACCAAGCTGAATGGAAAATAGACATGCCAGAAGGTAAAGAAGATGTGTTTATGAATTTATGGATGAAAGGAGCAGAAGGTAGAGAGGTTTTCTCAATTAAATCTCCACCAAACAAAGCATTTAAAGGAAAACATGGATTGCCATACGAAGTTGACAAACAACCTTATTTAACTTTTGCAGCAAGACAACACGGTGCAGCATGGGAAAAACCATTTGTGTCTGTTTACGAACCATTTACATCTAGTAAAGGAAAAAGCATTAAAAACATTGTAAGTTTTAAAGATGAAAACGGAAATACAGAATTTGTAGGGTTAAACATTACTCATAAATCAGGTCGTAAAGATGTTGTTTTTTCATCAGCAAATCATCAAAAAGTAAACTATAAAAACATAGCAACAGATGCTACTTATACTTTAGTGTCTAACGAACAGAATGGAGATTGGGTTGTTTTTGTTGGTAACGGAAAAGAAATTGAGGCAAAAGGATTTACCATCACCGCAAAAGAAATTGGAAATGTGGTGTTAAAACAAAAAGATGGAGAATTAATGTTAGACAATAATGTAGCTGTAGAAATTACATACAACCAAAAAAAGTTAACGTTTGAACCAGGGAATTTTAGAAGTATAAAATTTTAAAAGAAATTATAAATGAATAAGACAGTTATAAAATTAAAGCAAGTAAGTCTTTTGTTATTAGTGATGTTGTGTACTCCATTATTTGTAACAGGACAAAATGCTAAAGACAAAAAGATTTTAGATACATTTCCGAACAAGGAAGTAGTGGTCTATAAAACGATTGACGGACAAGAGTTAGATATGACTATTTTTTATCCTAGTGCCGATAAAATGACTTCAAAAAATCCTTGGATGTTACATGTTCACGGTGGTGGATGGGCAGGAGGAAGCAAGTATAACATTCTTAAAAAAGCTTTTTTAGGGACTCTAAAATCACTTGTAGACAATGGAGTAGTTTGCGCAACCATAGAATATCGTTTGGCAAAAGGAAAATCGAATGCTTATGATGCAGCTGTAGATGCAAAAGATGCAGCTAGATTTCTGTTAAAGAATGCAAAACAATATAAATTAAGTAAAAAGAATTATGGTGTTTGGGGTGGTTCTGCAGGTGGTCATTTAAGCTTGGTTACTGCTTTAGGTAACAATAAAGATTTTAAGGGTGATGATGAACTTGCCAAATGCAATCCAAATTTTAAATTTGTGGTTTCTTACTTTCCATTTACTTCTTGTGTAGCTCCAGAACTAAGACCAAATTCTATTTTTGAAGATGGAAAGTTATTTGAGAGACTTTTAGGAGCTCCTTTAGAAGAAAAACCAGCATTAGCAAAGCTATTGAGTCCAACAGAGCTTTTAAACAGAAAAAGCCCACCAATATTGTTAATTCATGGTGATAAAGATGATGTGCTTCCTATTATAAACTCCACTTATATGGTTGAAGTAGCTAAAGAAAAAAAGGCAGATGTTGAGTTGCTAACGATTAAGAATGCTGCGCATAGTTTTCATGGGGAGCATCTTTCTCCATCAATACAGGAATTGAATGATTATGCTACTCGTTATATCATGTCACATTTATAAAAACGAACAGTGAAATATTTTAAACGAGTATGTATTGTAAATAAGATATATTCGTTTTTTGCTATCAATTGATGTTTGTTTTGTCGTAAAAACAAAGTCTTTGTGTGAATAATATATTAAGCCTAATGATGGGTGTTTTTAAAAAAATTAAGAATGGTTTTTAAAATAATAAAAGAGAAAAAAATGAAAAGTATATTTCACGTTTTAGTGATGGCTTTACTTGGTTTTATGACCAGTAATGCTCAAAACAAAGATTTAAAACTTTGGTATGATGCTCCCGCTGCAGATTGGAACGAAGCATTGCCAATAGGAAATGGTCGTTTGGGTGCGATGGTTTTTGGGAATCCTACCAATGAAAATATTCAATTAAACGAGTTGACTTTATGGGGTGGTGGTCCACATAGGAATGATAACCCTAAAGCAAAAGAATCACTTTCTAAAGTAAGAGAATTGTTGTTCCAAGGAAATTATAATGAAGCTCATCGTATAGCTAACAGTGATTTTATTTCTAAAATAGCACACGGAATGCCTTATGAAACTGTAGGGAATTTAAGGTTGAACTTTGAGAATGAAAAAGAAGCTACAAATTATCATAGAGAGTTAGATATTGAAAATGCAATTAATACAACAAAGTACACAGTAGATGGAGTTGAGTATAAGCGAGAAATATTTACCTCTTTTGCAGATGATGTAATTGTAATGAAGTTAACGGCAGATAAAAAATGCAAAATCAATTTCACTGCTTCTATGGATCGTCCTGAGCCTTCTAAAGTTTCTGTGTATACAGAAAACAAGAATGTTTTGGTAATGACAGGTTTTGGAGGAGATGTGAGTTTTAGATTGCCTAAGGGTGCTCCTGCTATTAAAGGAGAAGTAGAGTTTGATGCTCGTGTAAAAATTGTACCTGATGGAGGTAAAATTACATCTACAGAAAATAGTTTATCTGTTTCTAAAGCGAACAGTGTAATGTTATATATTTCCGTAGCAACCAATTTTGTAAACTATAAAGATGTTAGTGCAGATGCTCATAAAAGAGCTAAGGAATATATTGCGAAAGCAGAAAATAAAAAATATAAAATTTTAGTAGAAGGACACGTTTCAAACTATCAAAAATACTTTAACAGAGTCTCTTTAAATTTAGGAACTTCAGAAGCTGCTAAAAAACCTACAGATGTTAGAATTAAAGAGTTTAGCCAAGGTTATGATCCTTCTTTGGCAGCTTTATATTTTCAGTTTGGACGTTATTTATTAATATCTTCTTCTCAACCAGGTGGACAACCGTCTAATTTACAAGGATTGTGGTGTAAAGATTTAACACCACCTTGGAAAAGTGCTTATACAGTAAACATCAACACAGAAATGAATTATTGGCCTGCGGAGGTGACTAATTTAAGTGAAATGCACGATCCTTTAATTCAAATGGTTAGAGAATTGTCTGAAACTGGACAAGAAACTGCAAAAGTAATGTACGGAGCCGATGGTTGGGTAACCCACCACAATACAGATTTATGGAGAATTTGTGGACCTGTAGATGGAGCTACTTGGGGAATGTGGACTACAGGAGGAACTTGGTTAGCACAGCATGTATGGGAAAAATTTATGTTTAATGGAGATGTTGAATATTTAAAAACAGTTTATCCTGCCATGAAAGGAGCGGCACAATTCTCTATGAGTTTTTTAACACTAGAGCCTAAAAATGGATGGTTAATTATTTCTCCAACTATTTCTCCAGAGCATGGGCCAAAAGGACGCGATAAAAGTGTAAATATAGAAGCGGGTACAACAATGGATAATCAGTTGGTGTATGATATGTTAACCAAAACCATTGCTGCAGCTAACATTTTAAAAGTGGATGCAGATTTGGTAAAAGAAATGCAAGCTACTTTGGCAAAATTACCTCCAATGCAAATTGGTAAACACAATCAATTACAAGAGTGGATGGAAGATTTGGACGATCCAGAAGATGATCACCGTCATGTTTCACATTTATACGGATTGTATCCTTCTAATCAAATTTCTCCATACAGAAATCCAGAATTGTTTAAAGGAGCAGAAAATACTTTAATTCAAAGAGGAGATCCATCAACAGGATGGTCTATGAACTGGAAAATTAATTTATGGGCTCGTTTGTTAGATGGAAACCACGCTTATAAGTTAATGGGAGATCAAATTAAATTAGTAGGTAGACCAGGTTCTCCAAAAGGAGGAGGAACGTATGCAAATATGTTAGATGCGCATCCACCATTCCAAATTGATGGAAACTTCGGATTTACTTCAGGATTAACAGAAATGTTAGTACAAAGTCATGATGAAGCCATTCATTTAATTCCTGCTTTACCAGATGTTTGGAAAGATGGAAATGTAATAGGTTTACGTGCTAGAGGTGGTTTTGAAATTAAAGAAATGGAGTGGAAAGATGGAAAAGTGGTAAAAGCTACCATTGTGTCTACATTAGGAGGGAATTTAAGAATCCGTTCTTATAATGAGTTAACAACTCAAAACGGAAAAGCTTTAAAAATAGCTTCAGGAGTGAATAAAAATACTTTTTATCAAGTACCAGAAATTAAAGAGCCTATTATTTCAGAATTGTCAAATCAAGAAAAAGTGGATTTAAAAAAATCTTATGTGTATGATGTAGCAACTGAAGTGGGTGAAGAGATTGTTATCATTCAAAAATAAAAACCTCTAAAAAATTAATATTTATGATTCGTAATCTATTACTTGTGGCAACAATTCTTATAGGAGTTGTTGCCACAAGTCATTCCCAAGAGTTTAAAGATGGTACTATTGATACTGGTGATAAATATGAAAATGCAAGTTTAGAGCATTATGAATCTCCTGAAATTATAAAAAAGCGTTTGGCTTGGTGGGAAGATGCCCGTTTTGGAATGTTTATTCACTGGGGGTTATATGCACATGATGGTTGTCATTGGAATGGACAATACGGAAGGTCTGAGCATATGATGTTAAAGCTTCAAATCCCCATTGCTGAATATAAAAAAATAGCAGATGCTTTTAATCCAGTAAAATTTAATGCTGATGAATGGGTAAGTATTGCAAAAAATGCAGGGATGAAATACATGGTTATTACGGCAAAACATCACGATGGTTATGCCATGTTTAACAGTCCAAGCAATGCTTACAATATTGTAGAACGCTCTAAATGGAAAAGAGATCCGGTAAAAGAATTGGCAGAAGCTTGTGAAAAACAAGGTTTAAAATTTGGAGTATACTATTCATTGGGTAGAGATTGGCATGACCCAAATTGTAATTCTATCAAAGGAAGAAGAAGTAATACTTGGGATTATCCTAATGAAGAGGGAAAAGTTTTAGAAAAATACATTGAAGGAAAAGTAAAGCCTCAATTAAAAGAATTAATGACTCAATACAACCCTGCTATTATGTGGTTTGACACTCCTGAACATGTTACCAAAACACAAAGTTTGGAGATTTTAAAACTCATTCACGGCATTAATCCAGATTGTATTGTGAATCAGCGAGTAGGAAATCGTTTGGGAGATTATGCTGTAAGAGAACAAAAAATACCTGAAACCGGACAACCAGATCCTTGGGAGTCTTGTATGACCTTAAATCACACTTGGGGATATAATAAAATTGATAGAGAATACAAAAGTGTAGAAACTCTAATTTATAATTTGGTAGATATTGCTAGTAAAGGAGGTAATTTTTTATTGAATGTAGGACCTACTGGAGAGGGAGTTATTCCTGATTTATCCGTAGATAGATTACAAAGAATGGGAAATTGGTTAAAGGTGAATGGGCAAGCTGTGTATGGAACAAGTGTTGCTCATATAAAAGATTTTAAATGGGGTAAAACAACTCAACGCAAAACCAAAGACGGAACAACTCTTTATTTAACCATTTTTGAATGGCCTAAGGATGGGCTAATGACCCTTGAAGAAAATTTAGACATTAAAGAAGTATCCATGCTGATTTCTCCAGATTATCCAGTTAGTTATAAAAAGAATGGTACATCAACAACTTTTAATCTTCCTGATGTAGCGCAAGATCCAATTGCAACAGTATTAAAAATAAAGCTTAACGAATAGTTGTAGTAAAAATTTAATAACAAAATGAAGTTTTCAAAAAAAATAGTATTCATTATAGGGCTATGCTCAACCCATTTATTTTCTCAATCTACAAAAAGACCAAATGTAATTTTTGTAATGCCAGATGATATTAGTCACAGTGCATTTTCTTATTACAAAGACAACGCACCCAAAACACCACATATAGACAAATTTGCCAATGAATCTGTAAGGTTAACAGATTTCCATGTATCTCCAAGTTGTTCTCCTACAAGAGCTGCCTTATTAACCGGTAGACCTAGTGATGTGGTAGGAGTGTGGCACACCATTAATGGTAGAAATATGATGAGGGCTGATGAAATTACCATGGCAGATATTTTTAAAGCCAATGGATATGCTACAGGGTTGTTTTTTAAATGGCATTTAGGAGATAATTATCCTTTTAGACCAAAAGACAGAGGTTTTGAATACGTAGCTTGGATCAAAGGAGGAGGAACAGGTCAGCAACCAGATTATTGGGGGAATACCAACAATACAGCTCATTATTGGGTAAATGATAAGTTGGTAGAAATGAAAGATGAGGATGATGGTATTAAAGGAGCTTTTACCACCAATACTTTTATGAATCGTGCTATGGATTTTATGGATGACAACATCAAAAAAGAAAAACCATTTTTTGCCTATATCCCATTAGGAACAGCACATGCACCGCATGTTTTACCACCAGATGCTCGTGAGGGAGTTAGCGCTAAAAAAGGAACTATTGAAAATATTGATAAGAATTTTGGTAGGCTAATAAAATACTTAGAAGATAGAGGAATTGCAGACAATACTATTTTAATATTTACGACCGATAATGGTGATGGAGGTTATTTAAGAGGAGGAAAAGGTTCTAATTATGATGGAGGTACTAGAGTTCCGTGTTTTATTAGATGGGAAAACGGAAATTTAGGAGGAAAAGGTAAAGCAAGAGATGTTGCTCCATTAACAGCTCATATAGATTGGTTGCCTACTTTTATGGATATTTTAGATTTAAAAGATGTAGAGAATAGACCTGAAAAATTAAAAATAAGAGGACGTAGTTTTAAGCCTTTTTTAGATACGGATCATTCTAACGATCCTTTGGATTATAAAAACAGAGCAGTTACCATTAATGATATGTGGACAGAGTTTCCAGAAAAATATAAAAAGTTATCTGTAAAGAAAGATGAATGGCAAGATAATAAAATCATCAACAAATGGAGATTAACAAGAACCAGTAGTACATCAGACTGGGAGTTGTATGATGTGTTGGTGGATGCAAAACAAAAAAACAATATTATTGCAAACCCTGCTTATGCCGAGGTGGTAGAGGAGTTAAAAGAAGAGTATGAACAATGGTGGAAATTGGTAGACGAACGTTCAAGTGAATACACTAGAATTATTATAGGGAATAAACACGAGCCTAAAACAACGCTTCATGCTATGGATTTTCACGGAACGGTTATTTGGGATCAGACAAGTGTAAAAAAAGGAGCTACGGGTAGTGGTTTTATTGCGGTTGATTTTGATAAGTCTGGAACCTATAAGTTTGATTTGCGAAGATGGCCCAAAGAAATAGCAAAGCAGACAAGCATTACTTCTTCATTTAACGAAGGAAAAGCTTTGGATATTAAAGAAGCTCGTATTAAAATTTGGCATGGAGATAAAGTGTATGTAGATACAAAGAAAGAAGTAAATCCAAAGAAAGATGGAGTGGTATTTAAAATTAAAGACTTACCAAAAGGTCCAGCATTTGTGCAAACATGGTTTTATAATTCGGTTGGAGAAATGGAAGGAGCAGTGTATTATAATTATGTAACACATTAATAATAGGAACGGAAAGAAGTAATCTATAATTATCAAAACACAAAAAAGGAGAGACAAATGTCTCTCCTTTTTTGTGGGTACTATTAGCTTAGTTTTTAATTAGCTTGGTAACATGTTTACCATTCTGGTTAGAGATTTCTACAAAGTATAACCCCGGTTTTAAGTGATTAATATTCAAGTTTTGGTTGTCTTTATTTTGCATTGTTAAAACAAGTTGACCATTGGCATTATATAGGCGTATAGTAGCGTTGTTAGCTCCATCAATATTAAATATATTACTAGCAGGATTTGGGTGTAGTTTTATTGTTTCAGATAAAATGTTGTCGTTACTCAATGTTTCTGTTCCAAAAACTTCTACTTCTGCTAATTGAATTCCTCTGTTAGATGTTTTAGAAATTTTTACAATTTTACCTGTAACATTTTCTGTGTTAATTGATGTTGATGGATTTGGGTAGTCTGTAAAAAGTTTAGAAAATTTTACTTCTCCGCTAGCATTAATTACTTCAACAGTAAAGTTGTTTAAATCTTGATTAGAACTACTTCCGGTTCTATTGTGTATTACAATTTCATTGATGATTTTATCATCACCCAAATCTACTTGCCACCATTTAAGGACTCCATCTGCTGCGTGTGCTGTGTGAGATACTGAACCACCACCATAATTACCATTGGTGTTTCCATCATTGGCTCTACTAGCATCACCTTCATAAGCTGTTGAGGACTGACTAGCAATTCCTCCATTAGTAGCTAAGGCTAAATTTTCTAAGATGACAAGATCTTGATGGAATTCAAACCAATCTATATTAAAAGCACCATTACCAAAGTACAAGTAAACTTCGTGGTTACCAGTCACTTCTTTTAACAAAGAAACCGTTACTTCTTCCCATACTTCCCAACCTCCAGTTTTTGGAACCGTTGCAGTTGCTATTAAAGTTCCTTCCTTAGGGTGGTCTAACATAACGTTAATGTAACCGTTTTCTACAGTAGCTTCTGTAGGGTAACCAGCAACATTAAAGGTAACTTGAGTAGGAGCAACAGATGAAAAATCTACCTCACCATATCTTATCCATTCATTGTCGTTAATTCCTCCTAAATATTCATTGTTAATAGGAATAACTCCAAACATTTCACAATAGGATAAAGCATCAATTTCTGAGTAAGCATTGTATGTAGATTGATAGCAAGTATCTTGGTTAAAGTAGAAATTATCAAGTTTAAAAAGAGAACCGCTACTTCCTGTAAATACAAGGTAAATATCATGTGTTCCTGTGATTTCTGTATTTGTGTAGCTACTAAATAACTGGTAAGTATCCCAATCACCTGTGTTGGTAATATCAATACTAGCGAGTAAATTTCCATCTACCGATCCACTTCTTACCTCTACAGTTCCACCTGCTGTAGCAGATGAAGCTAAAACTTCAATTGAATTGTATACATCATCATATCCAAAATCTACATTAGAAAATTTAATATAATCATTGTTTTCTATTTGACTAACAACCTTGTTAAAGGTAGAAACCTCCTCTAAACTAACTCCAGAAGCATTACAAAATGATTCTGCACTAATAGGTAAGTAAGGATTGTAAGAAGAGGTGTTACATAAATCTTGAGTAAAACTTAGTTGATCTATTTCCAATAAAGCTTCGGTACTTGAAGAAGTAGCAACAAAATAAATATTATTTAAACCGGTTACTGTTTGGTTTAAATCTGCTGAAAATTGATGAAAAGTACTGTGACTTGTAGTGTTAGTAATAGGCACAGTGGCTAATAAAGTTCCTGTTGTACTTCCTTGTCTTACTTCTATAGATATATCACTTGTAGTACTAGAGGCTATTACATTTACAGAGGTTACTGCAGATAATTCTATATTGTTAAAAGCAATCCAATCACCTGTGCTTACTTGGTGAATTGAACGATCATTAGTAGTAGAGCCTGGTAATTGATGAATGCTAACTCCAGACATATCATCATAACATTCTGCCTGAAGATTGTCAAAAGTATTGTTACAATCACGATCATAATCACAATTAGTAGAAATGGTAATGTTGTTTCCAGAACCATGATTGGTAACGGTACCACAAGATATAATATTGCTATTAGATACATTGTTTTCTACAATGACAGGATACTTAGTGTTGTTTGTTAACGTAATATTGTTTCCAGAACGTTCCATAGGAGGAGAATCAGAACCTGTTAACCATCTGTGGTCTTGTCTTATTCCTCCAACTTGTATTTTAATGTCAGAATCAAAACTAGTAGTTCCATCATGTAGTGTAAAATTATGATTGTTACCAGCAAAGTATATATAAGGTTCATTAGTACCTATTCTAGGGATGTAATTGTCTAATAAAGTTAATTCATAAGTAGCATTAGATCTTCCAATATCTTCGGAGAATAATGGTCCTACAGAAGCATCACCTCTACAGTCAATAACATCACCGTCATTTCCTAGCCAAAAACCAACTTCGCAGGCCAAAGCGGTACAATTCTGAATGATTTTATCATCTCCACCCTCTGCACCTGTATTTACACCCACGCGCATTTTAACAATGGTACAATCTTTTACAGTGGTGTTTAATGTTTGTCTAGAAGTTTCATCAGTAGCATTACCATTTTCATCAAAAACAACTCCTGTTGAATAAGCTCTAATTCCAGCCTCTTGTAAACTAAAAGTGTGGTTGCTTGGTAAATCTTTTAAGTTAAAACCCCAAACGGTTTCAAAATCTACATTGTCTGCTGGAGATCCTGTACCTTCTTCTTCTAAGACTTCACCAACGGTTCTTAATTCACCCTCTATATAACAACCTTCTATAACAGCATTATGTGAACCTTGTACAAAAATACCATGACCATAAGCCCTCATAATAACTGTACAATTTTTTAAATGATTTCTATCTCCCCTTACCAACATTCCTGCATGTTTGTTATGAGAAATTACAGATCCACCACCTTTTCCAAAAATATCTCCGTAACCATAAGGGAAAGATCCTCTAGTAGTTGTTTTAAATCCTTCTATTAAATTATCAGCACCATCAAGATGTACACTCCCAGCTCCTTTGCTAGGAACAGTCATTCCAATATCTTCTAAGGTTAAGTTTTTGTATACATTATTACTTCCTACTGGCCAAAATTCAATAATATCAGTATTACCATATAACGTAAAAATTTCTGTATCAATTTCAAATTTTACATCGGTAAAATCAAATGTGGAATTGTTTCCGGTAAAGAGTAATAATCTAGCATCAGAAAATAACTTACCAGGTCCACAGTTGGTACTGTTAAAATAATAAGTTCCAGGAGTCATTTTAAAATCTCCGTTGTCATCATCTAAGCGATCTTTTAATTCAGATAATGAATTAATAATAGTTTGTGCTTTTATATTACTAATTGTAAATAAGCACAGAAATAATACGAGTAGTTGTTTTTTATTCATTTTAGTTATTGTATTTGTGTAAATAAACCAATAAAAACTGTTTTTGATTATAAATTATAAACCAAAATGTATTAATCATAGTTTGTTTTTTAAACTAAGTAAGTATATTAGCGCTAGAAAACAATTGAAAGATGAATTTGTTGATTAAAAAAGTTGTTTTCGATAAAAAAAATAATTTAAAATATGATGACTTTAAGAACTAGATTAATTGCTGTTTTTATACTGTTTGCAGTGGTTACAAATGCTCAAAAAAACAAAGAAGTTACCGTGACATCTTTGTTAAAAGAAATGGTTGATAGAGAACAAGTAGCTCGCTTTCCTATAACTAATTTTAGGTTAAAACAGGAAAGTAGTTATAATAGAGTTTCAAAAACTCCTAAAGATTCTGTAGGTTGGTTTAGCAATCACGATTTTAATAGTAGTGAAAAAGATCATAATTTTATTAGAACAGAAGAAATCAACGGACAGAAGGAATGGGTGATGATGGATCATGTAGGGCCAGGAGCAATAGTGCGTACTTGGATGCCGTTTTTTAAGCCAGATAAGCCAGATACGGATATTGAAATTAAAATTTATTTAGATGGAAACCTAAAACCTGTTTTTCAAGGGAATATGTTAAGTTTATTAGATGGAACAGGAGAAATTCCTTTTCCCTTAGCACATCAATCTTTAAGATCGGCAGTATCTTTTTTCCCAATTCCTTATGCAAAAGGATGTAAAATTACAGCTACTGGGAGACCTTTTTTCTATCAATTTACCTATAGAGAATACGATGATTATACACCTATAAAAACGTTAACAAAAGAAGACTTTAATAATGCAATACCATTGACCAAAAAAGTTGGAGAATTGTTATTGCACCCAGAAAATACAAGTAAAGGGAAAGAAGTCTCTTTTAGCGCTAAATTAAAATCTAAAAAAGAAAAGTCTGTAACATTGCCTAAGGGGAATGCTGCTATTAACATGCTAAGCTTAAAATTAGATGATTATTCTAACGCCGAAGTAACAAGAACCGTTGTGTTAAAAATTGAGTTTGATGATGAAGAAACTGTTTGGTGTCCTATTGGAGACTTTTTTGGTTGTGGAATAGGATTAAATCCTTTTGAGGGTTGGCATAAATCTGTATACGAAGACGGAACCATGGTAAGTAGATGGGTAATGCCTTATCAAAAATCAGGAAAAATATCTGTGGTAAATTTAGGAGAAGAGTCTGTAAACGTAGAACTAAACGCTACGGTTGGTTCTTGGGAATGGGATGAGGATTCTATGTATTTTAATGCTGCTTGGAGAGGTCAATATCCTGTAGCTACAAGACCTTTTCCAGATTGGAATTATGTAACCTTAAAAGGAAGAGGTGTATATGTTGGAGATGCTTTAACTATTATGAATCCTGTAGCAAAATGGTGGGGAGAAGGTGATGAAAAAATTTGGGTTGATGGTGAAGATTTTCCATCAATATTTGGAACAGGAACCGAAGATTATTACGCATATTCTTGGGGAGGTAAGAGTACCGATTTTTACGAACATCCTTTTCATGCACAACCAAAATCTTATATCTACAACAAATTAAATCGTAAAAAAATTAAAGAGAGAAATACGTTAGGTTATAGCACAGAAATAAGAAGTAGAGCCTTAGATATTATGCCTTTTGGTAGTTCTTTACAATTAGATATGGAAATTTGGAGTTGGACAGATTGCGAAATGGGTTACGGAGTAGGAGTGTATTGGTATGGTGATAAAGAAACTACATCAAACAGAGTTCCAGACGAAAAAGAAGTGTTAAATGTACCTCCTTTACCAGATGGTTTTCCTAATTCTAAAAATGAAAAAAAATAATTCTGCTTGTTGGGTTTTATTTTATACCCAAAGAATCATAGGTGATAATAAATATAAATAATGAAGGTTAAATTTGAATCTCTATTATAAAAAAAATAATATAAAAATATGTTGAAAACAATCACAAGTGTTCTGAGTATTTTCTTGTTGTGTTTAACAAGTTGTTCTTCTGAGTATAAATACCAAGTAGATGAACAAGATCATGGTGTTACCATTCACCAAGATAGTACCTTAATTAGTGTTGAGGTAGTGAATGAATCTATCATTCATGTACACAAAATAAAAGTAGGAAGTAAGGCAACCACCATTCCCGATTATGTAACTGTTTTAGAACCTCAAAATATAGCATGGGATTTTACGGAAACTGAAGATAGAGTAACGATCAGCACAGAAAATGTAATGGTGTTTGTAAATAGTGATGGAACTATTGAGTATCAAACAAAAGACAATCAACCATTATTGGCCGAAACCAACGAAAATACTTTTATAAGAGCTAACGCTACAGATGAGCATAGTGTTTCTCAGGCTTTTGTAGCTGGGGACGAAGCATTATATGGGTTGGGACAGTTTCAAAGTGGTATTATGAATTGGAAAAATGTACCTATTCGTTTGCAACAATACAATCAAGAAATTGCCATTCCGTTTTTGGTATCTACCAAAGGATATGGAATTTATTGGCACAATTACAGTCTTACAGATTTTAACAATCCAGAAAACGAAATTGAGTTTGAAACTGTTGAAGAAGTTGTAGAAGAAAACAAGCAGGAACAAGTAGTGCCTGTAAACGGTGAAAAAGAGAATGTAGCTGCTTATGCAACCAAAGAAGCTAAGCAAAAGAATATTAGAGAAACTACTTTTACACCTGCTAAAACAGGGGAATATACATTTCTAGCTTTGAGTGACCATAAAGGTCGTATGAGAGGGAATATAAGTGTAAGTATAGATGGAGACCCTGTTATAAACTATGAAACTATTTGGATGCCAAGAAGATATTCTGGTAAAAAATATTTAGAAGCTGGTAAAACATACAAAGTTGTTTTTCAGAATACAGGAGCAAAAATACTAGGTAAAGTATTTTATAACGAACCAGATTTTAACAAAACTGTTTTTAGTAGTATTAAAGGAAATGCCATAGATTATTATTTCGTTTATGGAGAAAATCCAGGAACTGTAATTGCTAATTATCAAGACTTAACAGGAAAAGCACCTATGTTTTCTAAAAAATCTTATGGATTTTGGCAGTGTAGAGAAAGATATCACAATCAAGAGGAATTGTTAGAAAATGCTCGTGAAATGAGAGATAGAGATATTCCTGTAGATAATATCGTTCAAGACTGGTTTTATTGGCCAAAAGGAACCAAAGGACCTGAGTGGGATAGAGCAAAATACCCAGATCCAGATGCAATGGTTAAGGAGTTAACAAAGTTGAATTTAAACTTAATGGTTTCTGTATGGCCAGAGGTTAAAAACAAAGCATTAGAAGAAAAATACGGATTGACTAAAATAGAAAGTAGCAATTATGTAGATATCTATGATAAAAAAGTAAGCGATCAATTCTATAGAGCTTTAAGTGATTCTATGTTCCATAAAGGTGTAAAATCTATTTGGTTAGATGGAACAGAACCAGAAGGAGTCAACGATACTAGCGTAGGAACTGCTGTGGGGCCATATAAAGAAGTTCAAAACCCTTATTCGTTATTGGTTACAAAAACCATGTATGATGGTAGGAGAAAGGAATTCCCTATGGAGCGTGTGTTTAATTTAACACGTTCAGCCTATGCAGGTCAACAACGTTATGGAGCAACTTCATGGTCTGGTGATGTAGAAGCCTCTTGGGAGCAGTTTTCAGAGCAAATTGCAGCAGGTTTAAACTTTACTATGGCAGGAGTACCTTATTGGACTCATGATATTGGTGGTTTCTTTAGAGATTCAAAATCTATCAACACAAAGTTTGATAATCAATACACAAACCCTGAATACATAGAGTTGTTAACTCGTTGGTTCCAATTTGGTACGTTTAGTCCAATATTTAGAATTCACGGATATGTATCCGAAACAGAGGTTTGGAGATATGGAAAAGAGTTTGAAAATACAGCACGTAAATTTATAGATTTAAGATATCAATTAATGCCTTATATCTATTCTCAAGCATGGCAAATTACCAATAACAGTCGTCAGTTAATGACTCCTTTGGCATATCATTATCCTAATGATAAAAATACTTGGGGAATTAAAGATCAATTGTTTTTTGGAGAATCTTTAATGCTTGGTTTTGTTACAGAATATGAGCAAAGAAAAAAAGAGATGTATTTCCCTAAAGGGGTTTGGTACAACTTCTGGACAGGTGATAAAATACAAGGAGGTAAAACAGTAAATGTAAAAGCTGAATTAGAGGAAACACCAATATTTGTAAAAGAGGGAACTATTTTGCCTCTTGGACCAAAAGTTCAATATGCTAACCAATTAACTAAGGAAGCTCTTAAAGTTCTTATATATCCAGGTAAAGATGCCGAGTTTGTTTTATACTTAGATGATGGTGAATCTTATAATTACGAGGAAGGAACTTATTCTGAGGTGGTTTTTTCTTATTCTGAAAAAGAAAAAATATTAACTGTTAAAAAAGGAAAAGGAGATTATTTTGATTTTAGTATCTCTCCAATAGATCTAGATGTTTATATAGCTGGTGGTGATGGACAAGTAAAATTACACACTTTTTTAGGGGAAGAGTTAAAGGTTAAGTTTTAATAAAACCTACCTGCGTAAAAAAGAAAAGACAATACTAGGCTAAGTGGCCTAGTATTGTCTTTTTTGGTTTTTATTTTATACTAAAAGAACCATGTCTTATAACAAAATGAACAAGCATCAATTATTTTTACTGATATAATTGAGAGGTAAATAGATTCACAGAGGTTTTCTGAATGAAGTATTTGCCTATGAATTTTTTTAAAATAAAAATAGAGTCAAAATCATGAAGTTTTACATGTCCCTAATCTATTGTTTGTTCGGATTGCAATTATGTAATGGTCAATCCACCACAAGCAAATCAGTAGAACGTCCAAATATTATTTTTTTAATGACAGATGATCAACGTTGGGATAATATGGGATGTTATGGAAAACCTGAATTTTATACTCCCAATATTAATAAATTATCAAAAGAGGGAATCACGTTTGATAATGCATATTATGCGGTTGCTATTTGTATGCCTAGTCGTGTGACCATGATGACAGGACGTTACAATTCAAATCATAGAGTTGGGTTTGTAGCTCCAGATGATTATACATTGTCTCAAGCAGATTTTGCAAAAGGATATCCAGCTATACTTAAAAAAGCAGGTTACAGAACAGGGTTTGTTGGTAAAGTTGGTTTTACGGTAACCAAAGAAACTCAAAGACCAAGTACACCTAAAGAACATTTTTACAAAGAAAACTTAGGAAGTACTTTTGATTTTTTTGCAGGTAGTGAAACACAACCTCAAAAAGGTCTAGAATTGTGGCCAGAGAACGATTTAGCTTTACAAGAAATTTACAGAGAGGGGAGAACCAATACAGGGAGAACTTTAAAAACAGGAGAAGCCATGCTTCGTTTTTTAGAAACACAACCAGACAATCAACCTTTTTGCTTATCGGTGAGTTTTTATGCAGTAAAGCACGATTCTGATAAACACATGTACATGCCCCATTATGAACAATTTAAAAACAAAGATTTTACTGTTGCAGAAAATTGGGTAGAGGGAGATAATGAAGAATTGCCAAAAGTGGTGAAAGAAAATGCTCGTGGAGTGTATTTACATCGCCAAAGATCTTCTAAACCTGAGCAATACCAAAGATTGGTTCGTCGTTTTGCCACACAAGGTTATACTGTAGATGAGCAAGTTGGAAAGTTGATTGAAAAATTAAAAGAAAAAGGAATTTTAGAGAATACAATTATTATTTACACAAGTGATAATGGACGTTTCCAAGGTTCTCATGGACTTTTTGATAAATGTTTGCTTTATGATGAAGCAGTAAAAGCCCCGTTAATTATTTATGATGGAAGAAAATCTGCAACCGAGCGTAGTAGAAGAGAAGATGCTTTAGTTTCTTCGGTAGATATGGCTCCAACCATTGTTTCTTTAGCAGGCTTAGAAATTCCTAAAAGTATGCAAGGTAGAGATATTACAGGGGTTTTAAATAAAACTCAAGACATGTCTCAGTGGAGAGATGCCGTATTTATGGAAGATTTGTTTTTGGTAGATATGTTTAAAGCAAAATACAATCCTAAGGCAGATGAAATCAACCAAAAATTAATAGAAGAAAATAAATCTTACAGAGCAAGAGGGGTTAGAACTAAGAAGTGGAAATATTTTGTGTATTACGAACACAATCCTAGAATAGAAGAATTGTATGATGTGGCAAATGATCCTTTAGAACAAAATAACTTAGTTCACAGTGTTGAGCATACACAAGTTTTAAAAGAGCTTAGAAAAAAAACAGAGGAGCTTTATAAAAAGGCAGTTCAGTAAATGATAGACTGTTTTTTAAAATACTATTGATGTTTGCATCAATATGAAAATTAATAATGATTTAGTTTAGAAAATAAATTTATATGTTATTTAGAAAAGAATTACAGTGTTTGGCTGTGTTGTGTTTGTTTGTTATAGGTAGTGTTTTTGCACAAGCCACAAAACAAATTGGATCCTCAGATTTTTCTGATTGGTCGGGTGTACACAAAGTAAAAAAAGGAGAAGCAATTCTAACGAATAATAATGTGATTAGTTATACCTATAGCAATCAAAATAGAATATACTTTCCTGGAATTAAACGTGAGTATTACGGAGATGCTGCAGATTTTACATCTTACAAAGGATTGTGTTTTGAGTTGTTTGTAAAAAAGGAAGCTAAGGCAACAATAAAAGCGGTTTTAAAGGTTGATGAAAAAGATGAAAAAGATTTAAACCCTGTGAGTACTGCAAATATTCAGTTACAAGGAAAAGGGTGGCAAAAAGTATTTATTCCATGGGAAATGTTTGACATAGATGCAGGTCAAAAAATGGGAACTTTGTTCGCTATTAAAAACGTGGGATTATCAGTTTCCTCAGACAACAACAAAAGTTATAAGATTAAAAATGTATTTCTTACCAAAGGACAAACACATTATATAGATGCTGATATTAGAGGGAAATCTGCAGATGCAGGAGAAACGGTTGTATATCAATTAGAAATAGGAAACACCACCAACCAACCACAAATGGTTCAGTTGCGTGTAGAAACCATGGGGTGGGAATCTATGCAAGCTAGTTTAGAAACATCATCGGTACCATTAGCTCCAAACCAAATCAAAAAAATAGATTTAAAAGTAAAAATAGCTTCTCATTTACCAACAGGAATTAGAGAAAAACAAATCATTAAAGCCATTGCTAACGGTCAGGGAGCTTCGGTATCTACCTTAGAATTTACAACGGCAGTTAGGGTGCCAACCCCTAATATTGTTTTTACAGAAGACAAATGGCAAGAAGTAAAAGACAAAATAAAAAAATACGATTGGGCCAAAGAAGGATTGGCAGAATACGAAAGAAAAGCTAAAAAATGGAAACCGTCTAACGGAGTTGATTTTTCGAAAATAGAAGGGCCCTTATGGGGACAAAAAGTATATAGTTCTGTTGGGCATACAGAATATGATTGTGCCATTGCTTACCAACTAACAGGTAAAGAAGAATATGCTGCCAAGTGTATAAAAGTATTAAGAAGGTTAAGCGATCCTAAAATAGGGTATCCTGCTACTTTGGTAGGAGGTAGCAATTCTTTTGTAGGTGAAGGAAAGTTTTGGCAAGCAATAGGTCGTGTGTACGATTTGGTTAGAGATAGCAAACAGCTTACAGAAGAAGATCATAAAGCCATACAAAAAACATTAAGATTGTTTGTCAATCAAACCATTAAAGGAAATAGAAAAGGAGCTATTAGTAACTGGAATGCTGCCGAACTAACAGCAGCTTTGTATTGTGCTTTAAACTTACAAGATTGGCATTTAATAGATCAATTATTACATGCTCCAACAGGTTTGTACAAACATGCAGAACATGGAATTATGAATGATGGTTGGTGGTACGAGTGTGCTGTGGGGTACAATACTTGGGTAGCAACAGAATTTTCAGAAACAGCCATAGCATTGCAACCTTGGGGAATTAATTTTAAAGACATGGTGTTTCCTATTGGAACTACCAAACATTTTTCTTTGCTAGCAAGTAGGAGAGAAGGTGGAATTATGGGAATGGAGTTTGAGAAATGGGGAAAGATTGAAAAGAACCATGTAAAAATAAAAGACATGTGGGATGCTTCTATTCCGTTTATGGATTTTAGAGGTGTGTTGTTAGCGGTAAATGATGCGGTAGAAGATAAAATGTCAGGAAAATCTTATGAGTTGGCTTATTATTTATACAGAGATCCTGAGTATGCGGCCATTATTAATAGAGGGAACAAACGTGATTTATTGTACGGTGTTCCAGACTTGCCAAAGACTACTTCAGAAAAAATGACAGAATCTGTATATGCCGATAATATGGGAATTGTACAGTTGCGTTCTCAAACCAAAGGCAGAGAACAGTCAGAACAAATACAAGCAGCCATGCATTATGGTTCTCATGGTGGGTATCATGGTCATTTTGATAGAACCAACCTAGTGCACATGAGTCGTTACGGTCGTAGTTTTTATGGAACGTTAATGTATTGGTATAACTACAGTAGTTATTTGTACAAATTCTGGAAACAAGTATCCTTAAACAAAAACATGGTTGTGGTAGATCAAAAAATGCAACAACCAGTACCTAACACACGTTCGCTATTTCACTCAGGAGAAATGATGCAAGCTTCTGTGGTAGAAACCAATTCTAAATGGAGTTATGCTCCTTATGGAGGAATTCACTACAAGCCAGAGCAAACCTTTTCCGAAAAAGTATGGGAAGAAGGTAGATCTATTCCTATTCCAGAAAATGCTCCAGCGTATTCAGAAGTTACAGGATATACAGAACCCGTATATCAACGTAGGTTGATGGTGGTTTTAGATGATTATGTGTTGTTAGCAGATTATTTAAAAGCAGAAAAAGAACATGAATTTGATTGGATGTTCCAAGCCAAAGGATTTAAAGGAATTCAATCAGAAAACACTCAGTTTTTAAAGCATACCAAACAAATGAACCAAGATCCTTTAGGAAGTGCTCAGTTTATTACAGATTGTAATTGGTATCAAACAGAAGGAACTAGCCGTAGCAAATTTGAAATGTGTTGGGGAGATGATTGTGACAACGGAGGAGTTAGATTGCCACACAGTTTAGAGGGACCTCTAAAAATTGATGTATTTAATGCTTGGCCTAAAAAGGCAGAAGTAATGTTTGGTACTTCTACAGAGAGTTTTGGAGTGAACAAAAAAGTACACTATTCAGTAATTGCTGATGGTAAAGAATTGTTAAAAGACAAAACAGGTGCTTGGATTTTAGGAAGTAAAGACATTAGTTTAGAAGTAAGCGGAAAATCTAAAATAGTATTAAAAGCACTTATAGAAGGAAAAAGTAACAACAATACTTTGTTTTGGGGAAATGCAAGGTTTGTGAAGGCAGATGGTTCTGTTGTATATGTATCGGAATTACCAGTTACTTATACCAATGTTTTAGAACCAGAAAACAAAGGGAAAGATTACTACAACGGACCTATAAAAATAGGAGGAGAGCCTATGAGTAAATCTACTCCAGCCATGCCAATAAATACTAAGAAAGAAGCAGTGGTCACCATAGATATTTCTCAGTTAGGAGCTGTAAAGTTTGAAGCAACTATTGGAGGAGATTTTCCGTTGGGTGATGAAACTTCTAGGTTAAAATCAATGGCGGTAAGAACCAAAGGAAAAGAAGCTAAATATCTTTCTGTAATAGAACCTTATGAGAAGGAATCTTTAGTAAAATCTGTAGAAGCTAAAAACGAAAGTGAATTAACGGTTACTTTAACAGATGGTTGTGTACAAGAGCTTAAAATAGAAAATATAGATGCTAAAGATGGTAAGGTAAAAGTATCTGTAAAAGAATACAGAAACGGAAAGTTAGTTAGAGAAGAACAATCAAAATAGAATAAATAATGATGAAAAATAAATTCAGTTTATGGTTTTTATCTTCGGTAGTAGTTGCTGTAACACAAGCACAGGGAGTACAAGAAAAATCAACGAACGATTGGCCTGTATTAACGACATATGATGCTCATCATTTAGCTAAAATAGCCATGCCTATTGGTGGAGTTGGTACGGGTACAGTTGCCCTTGGTGGTAGAGGAGATTTACGCGATTGGGAAATGATGAATACAGCCGCCAAAGGTTACATTCCTACCAGTGAAAAACTAAGATACATCGGACCATTTTTTGCATTGTACACTCAAACTGCCGATGGTAAAAAAGATACAAGAGTGCTAGAAGGACCATTGGATTATTCGTTGTACGAAGGGGCTTTTGGGAGTCCTGCTGTAAATCATGGTTTTCCTCGTTTTGAATCTTGTACTTTTAAGGCTGCATATCCTTTTGGACAAGTATTACTTTCTGATAAAAAAGTGCCGCTTGATGTTCGTATCAAGGCATTCAACCCTTTAATACCTGGTGATGCCAATGCTAGTGGAATTCCAATTGCTGCCATTACTTATGAATTAACAAATACTACAGATAAAGCAGTGTTTGCCTCTGTTTGTGCTAACATGCCCAATTTTATAGGAGAAGATGGTTCTGTAAGAGAACCTATAGGGAGAGGTAATGCTTTAATTCCTGTAGGAGCTAAAGAGAATAAAAATGTTTTTAGAAAAGATAAAAATGCCCAAGGTATTTATATGAGTTCTGAAGGCGTAGAAAAGGATTCCGAAGCTTGGGGCACCATGGCTTTATCAACTTCTAGTAGCGAAAAGGTTACCTACCGTACGTCTTGGGGAAAAGAAGTGTGGGGGAATTCACGTTTAGATTTTTGGGACGATTATAGTATTGATGGTCGTATAGATAATAGAGAACATAATGGAGAAGATAGACCTATGGCTTCTATGGCTGTAGAAGTATCGGTTCCAGCAAATACAAGTCGTGAAGTAACTTTTTACCTTACTTGGCATTTTCCTAATAGAGAAACTTGGACTCCTGCAGAGGATGGTTTGGATAACATGTTAACCAATTATTACACCACTCAATACAAAGATGCTTGGGAGGTGGTTGAAAAAACAATTCCACAACTACCAAATCTTGAAAAGAAAACAAAGGAGTTTGTGAATGCTTTTGTGAATAGCGATTTGCCAAAGGTTGTAAAAGAAGCGGCTTTGTACAACACATCAACCTTACGTACCCAAACTTGTTTTAGAACTGCTGATGGGCATTTTTACGGATGGGAAGGAACCAGCAACACCAAAGGCGTTTGCCACGGAAATTGTACGCATGTGTGGAATTACGATCAGGCAACACCTTTTTTGTTTGGAGAATTAGCACGTTCTATGCGTGAAATAGAATTTGCTCATGCTACAGATGATAAAGGAATGATGAGTTTTCGTGTGAATTTACCACTAGAACGTGCCAATGAATTTGGTAGACCTGCTGCCGATGGTCAGTTGGGAGCTATCATGAAAATGTATAGAGATTGGCAGCTGAGTGGAGATGATGCGTTGCTGAAAAAACTTTGGCCAAAAGTAAAAAAGGCCATGGAGTTTTGTTGGATAGAAGGCGGTTGGGATTCTAATAAAGATGGTGTGATGGATGGTTGCCAGCACAATACCATGGATGTTCAGTACTTTGGACCCAATCCTCAAATGGGAATTTGGTATTTAGGAGCCTTAAAAGCAGCTTCAAAAATGGCCGACTTTTCTGGGGATAAAAAATTTGCAAAAACCTGTAACATTCTTTTTAAAAAAGGAAGTAAATGGATGGATGAAAATTTGTTTAATGGAGAATATTATGTGCATCACATTGAACCTCCAAAAAGCAGAGATGATATTGCGGCTCCATTGCTAAAAGGATTGGAGTCTAAAGATTTAGAAAATCCTGCATACCAATTGGGTAAAGGTTGTTTGGTAGATCAGTTGGTAGGTCAATTTATGGCTCATATTTGTGATTTAGGTTATTTAACCAATGAAGAAAACATAAAAACAACCTTAAATAGCATTATGAAATACAACTATAGAGACGATAGTAGTTCTGGTTTTAACAATATGCGTTCGTTTGTGTTGGGTGATGAAAAATCACTGGTGATGGCAAGCTATCCTGGAGAAAGACCCTTGTATCCGTTTCCTTATTTTACAGAAGCCATGACAGGTTTTGAATATACTGCAGCTATTGGTATGCTATACGAAGGGCAAACAGAAAATGGGTTAACAAATATTAAAAATATTAGAGACCGTTACGATGGATTAAAACGTAATCCTTTTAACGAAGCAGAGTGTGGAAATAACTATGCTAGAGCTATGGCAAGTTGGGGAGCAGTTATTGCGCTTTCAGGGTTTCATTATTCAGCTGTTGAAAAATCTATTCAGTTTACAGCAACTCCAGGGAATTATTTTTGGTCGAATGGAAATCAGTATGGAACCGTAGAAATAAAAAATAATGGGAGCAAAAAAATAGTATTGCTTAAGGTTTTAAAAGGAGAAATCTCATTAAAATCAGTAAAACTGAAAGGATTTGGAAGCACATCATTTAAAAATGAAAAAGTGTTAAAAGAAGGAGTGTCACAGGAGTTTATAATTCAAAAGTAAAAACATAAAAAATGAAAATCATTTTAAAAGTTAGTGTTTTAATGATGTTGTTTTTTAGCAATGTTATCCATGCCAAAGACATCAAAATAAAATCGTTAAAAGAGTTAGCCAAATATGCTGCAGAAAGTGGAAATACCATTATTATGGAGCCCGGAGTCTATAAATTAACAGATTATTTAACTCAGGATCTTGTTAAAATTCGTAGGAATACTAAAGAATACCAGTACATCACTTTTAGTGGGAGCAATAATATTTTCCATTTAAATGGAGTAGAAATAGAGGTAGATACAGAAATTAGAACTTGGTTAAAACCGCCTATTCATTCTGATGAGTTTTTAGTTACAGGTTTACATAATACTTTTGTTGGTTTGACTATTAGATGTGTTGGAAACGGAACATCACCAGGAGGTACAGTGTTACAAGTTGCTGGAGAAGCCAATGTTTTAAGAGATATTACTTTACATGTGGCAGGTTCTTATCCTTATGGATATGGAGATTTATTTGGAAAAGGAAAACAAAAAGAAACCACTGTAAAACATAGAAAGCACAGTGGGCTTTTAGTAACGGGAGACGAAACTAAATTGTATGGTTGTAAAGTGTTAAGCCGTTCTTTTGGACACTGTTTTTTCATTCAGCAACATCCTAAAAATGTATATTTTGAAAACTGTTATGCCGAAGGAGAAGTACGCTCAACCGATGAGGTTTTGGCAGAAACATCTGGACCTGCTTTTGATGTAAATTTTAAAACATGGACTCAAAATCGTGAGGGGGAATATGTAGTAACTCCTGGTTATATGAAATCACTTTGTGAGGATGGATTTAGAACTTATGGAACATGTGAAAACATCACCTTTAAAAATTGTACAGCCAAAAATACACGTGGCGGATTTGAGCTTCGTTTTAACAAAGCACATGTAGAAAATTGTACAACTATAGGGACAGAACGTGCTTATTGGATTGGAGATAACACCACAATGATCAACTGTAAAGGAGATGCTAATTACGGACCTTTATTATTCGTTGAGGGAAGCAATGTAGATGTAGAGTTGATGGTTGATTCGGCAGAATCTGATAGAAAAGTACATTCATTAATCACTGTTTTAGGAATTGATAATAAAGTAGTTTTAAAAGCTGCTGATGGAAAAAATAGAACAGAAGAATTACCAATTTTGGTAGGGTATACGCCTCCTATGCACGGTGAATCTATGTCTCCTTATAGTCAAGCCGAAGTAAATAAACTTCATTTAATAAACCAAACAGGAATGCCGGTATCTGTTGGAGAAATGGCATCAAATTGTACCATTGAAACCAATGGGAAGGTGATAGAAAACAAGGGTCAGAATAATCAAATACTAGAAAAATAATTTATGAAAAAACGTCAAGCAGTTATCGTTTTTGGGTTTTTGTTGTTGTGTAATTTTATTCATGCAGCAGAAATTAAAATCAACTCCTTAAAAGAATTAGCAACCTATGCTGCTAAAAGTGGAAATATCATTGTAATGGAACCGGGAGTTTATCAAATGGAAGATTATTTAACTTCAGAAGTTGTTAAAAACACCAAACCAGATAAAGTGGGGAGGTATGCCATGATAAAGTTTTCTGGAAGCCATAATGTTTTTGATTTTACGGGAGTAACCATTGAAGTTGATACAAAATTGTTAATTGTGTTTAAAGCACGAGTAAGTGAGTTTTATGTAGAAGGGAGTCATGTACATATTAAAGGATTGACTGTTACAGATATCGGAAATCACCCTAAGGCAAAAGGCGGGCATTCGTTTACAGTGGCTGGAGATGATGCGGTGATAGAAAAAGTAACCTTAAATATGAGTGGATCTTTTCCTTATGGATATGGAGATTTATTAGGAAAAGGAAAAGGAGCTTTGGTGCCTTTAAAAAAGCACAGCGGTATGTGTATAGAAGGTTTGAATGATAAGATTATAGATTGTTCTATTTATTCTAAATCTTACGGACACTGTTTTTTTGTGCAAGGAGGTAGAAATGTGCTTTTTGAAAATTGTTATGCAGAAGGTGTAACTAGAACTACAGACGATATGCTATCTGAAATTTCAGGACCCGCATTTGATGTGAATTTTGCATCGGTATATAAAAATTATGCAGGTGAAAATATAATAACTCCTGGCTATACAAAATCTTTAAATGAGTGTGGTTTTCGTATGTACGGAAAAGGTGGTGTAAACGGTGTGAAAACTGGAGCTGTTACTGCGATTAATTGTACCGCTAAAAATACACGTATTGGTTTTGCATTTGCTAAAATTACAGGAGATGTATTGATAAAAGATAGCAAAGCTATAGGATGCGAATTAGGATACAATGTAGGTGGGTTAACGGTTGAAAATAGTATAGGAGATGCTGTAAACGGACCCTTGTTGTATGTAAATAAAGGAGAAAAGACAACGGTAGAATTGGCATTGTTGCCTACGGAGTCTAAAACTAAAGTACACGTATTGGCTGCTATTGCTGGAGATTATCATAACATTACTTTAACCAAATGGAGAAATATGAAAAGAGGACAAAATCTTCCTATAAAAATAGGAGTAACACGTCCGCCAGCAAATAATGGTTTTTCTCCGTTGGGAACGGTTAAAACTTCAGGGATTGTTTTAAACAACTCAACAGAAATGTCTGTAGAATTAAATTCTGAATCTAGTGAATGTAAAGTGATTTCTAATGGAGTGGTAGAGGATAAAGGAAATAATAATGAAATTATTAAGAAATAAAATGAAACATATTGTAATTGTCTTTTTGTGTTTTGTGGGAAACATCTTTGCTCAAAACCCAGTTTTTACTCATGTGTTTACAGCAGACCCATCACCACATGTTTGGCCAGATAATCCAGATAAATTATGGGTGTATACCAGTCATGATGAGCCAGGGTCTAACAATCATTATGGGATGACAGGATATCATGCGTTTTCTACCACAGATATGGTAAACTGGACAGACCATGGACGTATTTTACACTTAGAGAATGTAGCTTGGGCTGAGAGTCATGCTTGGGCCATGGATGCTGCTTATTACAGAGGGAATTATTATTTAATTTACTGTATGAAAGAGGCAGGAATTGGTTTGTTTAGAACCGGAATTGCCCGTAGTGACAGACCAGAAGGGCCTTTTACAGATTTAGGTTATGTAAAAGGAGTTGAGTTTGGTCAGGATCCAGCTTTGTTTATTGATGAGGATGGAACGCCTTATTTATATTGGGGACACGATAGAAAATGTTTTGCAGCCGAGTTAAACGACGATTTAATGTCTATTAAACCAGAAACCTACGTGAATTTAACCAAGCAACTAACCCATGTGTTTGAAGGGCCTTGGGTGCATAAACGCAACGGAAAGTATTATTTAACTTATCCGGGATTGACTCCAAGACGTTGGCCAGAAAAAATGTTTTATGCAGTGGCAGAAAAACCTTTAGGGCCTTATGAGTTTAAAGGTGTTTTTATAGATGATTTTGATGGGCAAAGTGGAACCAACCATGGAGGGATTGTAAATTACAAAGGAAAAGACATTATGTTTTACCACAGTGCATGGTTGTCTGGTGGTTTAAGTGAAACGCGTTCGGCAATGGCCGATTATATGGAGTATGATAAAGAAGGAAATATCATTCCTATAATTCCATCAAAAAAAGGATTAGGACTTGCAGAACGCACCAAAACTACTTTTTTAATTGAAGCTGAAAGTGGTGTTGCTGCAGGAGGAAAATTGTATAATGTATTTGTAGATACTTTTATAAAAGGGTATAGCGGAAAAGGATATGTAACCAATTTTGACAATCCATACGATCATGTGTCTATGTTGGCACAAGTAGCCAAACCATCAAAATTCAGGTTTAAAGTAGGGTACGCTTCTCCAGATGGAGAATCCAATCACAATATATTAATCAATAGTCATTTGTATAGAGAATTTAAGTTCCCACAATCAAAAGAATTTACAGAAATAGATTTTGGAATTGTGGAGTTAAAGGAAGGTGATAATAACATCCGAATTTTTAAAAGAGATTGGAAGCCATCCAAAGGACAATTAGCTGTTGATTACATAAAATTAGAACAAGTTTTTGAGAATAAATAACATATATAATATGGATAAAATGATTGATAAATTAAGAAAAACAATACTGCTGTGTAGTGTACTAATCTTTGTAGGATTTAGCGCTTATGCCCAAAAAGTAAAGGTGTATCCTGCACCCAAAGAAATTGAGTTATCTACCTTTTTTAAGGTAAGCGTAGCCTCACAAAACGTACCTGTTTATAAAACTAAAATTCCGCCATCTACACCCATTCCGCGTTTAAATCCAAACAGAGGAGACTTTGGATTGGCTTCTGTGGCATCTTTTGATATGAATGATGCTGTTACAGTTTCTGTGGAATCTCCAGAAGAAGTAAAATCGGTAAAAATCTTACCAAGTTCTTATGGTATAAAACCTGTTTTTAAAGGGAATACAGTCACTTTTGAATTAAATCACCCAGGGCATGTAACAGTAGAAATTAATGGAGAATGGCATGAGTCTTTGCATATTTTGGCAAATCCTTTTGAAAAAAATATTCCTGATCCTAAAGACCCAAATGTGATTTATTTTGGACCAGGAGTTCATGAGGTTTCTCAATTAACCATTTCTGACAATCAAACTATTTATTTAGCAGGTGGAGCTTATGTTCGTTGTGTGTTGCCAGAACAAGAAGATGAAATAGAAATTAGAGGTCATGTAAGAAAAAAGCCAACATTTATTTTAGAAGGAAAAAATGTGGCTATTAAAGGACGTGGAATTATTGATCAGAGTAGCATTCCTAAAAAAGTAAGACGTTATACTATTTTAGCTCATAAAGCACAAGATGTAACTATTGAGGGGGTGACTATTTTTGATCCAAGTCACTGGACGATTCCTATTCAAAGTTGTGATGATGTACACGTAGATAATATTAAGATTTTTGGTTGGAGAGGAAATGCCGATGGAGTAGATATTACTAGTAGTAGAGATCTTTTGGTAGAAAATTGTTTTATGAGAACTTTTGATGATGCTGTGGTTGTAAAATCTTTTGGAGGTTATGGAGAAGTAGTGAACAATGTACATACCCGAAAATGTGTGGTGTGGAATGAATTGGCTCATGCTTTAAGTATTGGGGCTGAGGTACACGAAAATATTAGCAACGTAGTTTTTGAAGATTGTGATGTGATTCATGACAAAGGAAGAGAAACAGCCTTAAGAGTATATCATTGTGACCATGCAGTTATTAGTGATGTAACTTTTGACAATATTAGAATTGAAGAAGCTCGTAGGTTAATTTCATGTTGGATTGGAAAAACAAG
Source organism: Wenyingzhuangia fucanilytica (assembly GCF_001697185.1). Lineage (GTDB taxonomy): Bacteria > Bacteroidota > Bacteroidia > Flavobacteriales > Flavobacteriaceae > Wenyingzhuangia > Wenyingzhuangia fucanilytica. The sequence goes on from NZ_CP014224.1 coordinate 828,499, forward strand.
GTGGACAGAAACAGAAGAAAGAGGTCACATTAAAAATGTAACGTTTAAAAATATTACAGCTACATCTGCACCTATAGATCCTACGCTTACGGGTTTTCAGGATGGGCCAGATTGGAAACCCTACATTATTAAAGACCATGCTAGTATGGAGTTAGTAGGGTATGATGCAGACCATATAGTAGAAGATGTTGTTTTTGACAATGTTGTTCTAGATGGTAAAAAAGTAGAAGCAAAAAATGTGACAGCAAATGAGTTTGTTAAGAATGTTAAATTTAAATAATTAGATAAAATTAATATGAAGAAATTATTGATTACCGGAGCTTTTATGCTGTCCATGTTTACTGCATTTTCGCAAGATGTTAAAGTAAAAGCCAGCCAAAGTGGAGAAAAATTCGAGCATTTTTGGAGTAAAAGTGTAGGAGCGGGTAGAGCTAACGAAGGTTTACGTGCTGGATGGTTAGAGCAATTAGAAAAAGTACAACAAGAATGTGGATTTGAGTTTGTAAGATTTCACGGAATTTTTCATGATGATATGTTTCCTGTTTTTGAAAAAGATGGAAAATACACGTACAATTGGCAATACATAGATGATTTGTTTGATAGAATGTTAGACTTAAATGTTCGTCCGTTTGTGGAATTGGCATTTTTTCCAACACCTTTGGCGGCAGAAAATAGTAAAACTCAATTTTGGTGGAAAGCCAATATTACTCCAGACGAATCTAAATATGGTGAATGGCATAATTTGGTAAAAGCATTTACGCAACACTGTGTAGATCGTTATGGAATTGATGAGGTGTTAACTTGGTATTTTGAAGTGTGGAATGAACCGAACTTACATTACGGATTTTTTGATGGAACCAAATCTCAATATTTTGAATTGTACAAACAATCTGTTTTGGCTGTGCGTTCTGTAGATGAACGTTTAAAAGTAGGAGGACCTTCTAGTAGTAATTTTGTAGCCGATGGTCGTTACGATGGAGAAGTAGAAAGTAGAAGTGGAGACTTAATTACGTTTACTGCAGATAATATTAACGATTTAGAATGGAAAGGATCTTGGATAGAAGACTTTTTAGCATACTGTGAAAAAGAAAAACTTCCTGTAGATTTTGTGTCTACACATCCTTACCCAACAGATTATCCTTTTAACCCAACCACAGGAAAAGGAAAAGATTTTTCTAGATATGTAAACTCTACTAAAGATGATATTGAATGGTTAAACAAAACCATCAAAAAAAGTGCTTATCCTAATGCTGAAATTCATTTAACAGAATGGAATACAAGTCCAAATAGTAGAGATGCCATGCACGACTTTTTACCACCAGCAGCCTATATTACCAAAGTAAATTTAGATTGTATTGGCTTAACCAATTCATTAGCTTTTTGGACGTTTACAGATATTTTTGAAGAAAAAGGTGGAGGAGAAAGTATTTTTCATGGAGGTTTTGGAATGATTAATTATCAAGGTTTGGTAAAACCATCTTACCATGCATACAGAATGTTACATCATTTAGGAGATGAAAAATTATTTAAAAACGATTACTTGTTTGTGAGTCGTAAATCAGGAAATGGAAAAGTAGTGGCTTTGGCTTATAATTATCCAGAAGATCATTACAACGCAGTGCCATCAAGTATAAAGAAAATTGATAAGTACGAGAACGGAAAAACTCGTCAGTTAAAATTTAAGTTAACAGATTTAAAACCTGGAACTCAGTTTAAAATAGAAACTTTAGATAAAGATCACGGTAATATTTATAATTACTGGGAAAAAATGGGGAAACCAGAACCGCCAACACGAGAACAAATAAAAGTGATGAAGCAATATGCAGAAGGACTTAAAACAGAAATTATCACCGCTAATAAAAAAGGTGTGGTAGAATTAGATAGAGAGCTTTCTCCGTGGAGTTTGGTTTTAATAGAACAAGTAAATTAAAGCCTTTATTTAGTAGAAAGAGGTGTTTAAATACTCTTTTTTAAACCTTGCAAGTATTATTATTTGCAAGGTTTTTTGTGTGAAAAAATATTGTGGTAAATTTTAATAAACCACACATAATCCCTTGTTATTGTAGTATAAAGAAACATAATTTACATGATAAGAACCATAGTTTATACGGATTGTGTATTTGACTATGTACTTTTATGCATAACCTTAAAACTAAAAATGTTTTAAATAATTAAAGGAAGTGTTGATCACTAGGTCATGGTCGTAAAATAAGGTGTAAAGAAGTATAAAAGAATTTTGAATTCTTTAAATAAAAAAGAATTACTATTAATTTTTTGATATGATATTAGATAACGAAAACCAATTAGTTAAAGATTTAATTGCTGGAAACGAAAATGCTTTTCGAAAGTTATTTGATATGTATAAAAATGACTTGTATAAGTATAGCTTAAGTATGGTTGTTTCTAAGGATTATGCCGAAGAAATAGTACAGGATGTTTTTATGACCATATGGTTAAAAAGAGCTTCTTTAAATCTTGAGATGTCTTTTAGAGCCTATATTTTTACCATTACTCGTAATAAAACCATTAAGTTTTTAAAAAAAGCAGCAAATAGCCAAAAACTTAGGCAAGAAGTATTTTATAAAAGTCAAAAATTTGCCAAACCTACAGATATAAATCTTAGAGAGACCGAACTAGAGAATTTAAAAGAAAAAGCATTAAAAAACTTATCTCCTAAAAAACGTGAGATTTTTGATATGTCTAGAGAAGAGGAAAAAAGTTATGAAGAGATTGCTGCTGAGTTAGGAATTTCAGTTAATACAGTTAAAAATCAAATGAGTAAATCTTTAGGGATTCTTAGGGATTATTTATTAAAAAATAGTGATGTTGTATTAATACTTTTTATATCCTTTATAGGTTAATCTTTACTTTCTTACTCAATTCTCGTAATTTTTTATCTAAAATAAGTGACTTTGTTACTTGTATAAATTTACTCTTTATTAAAACAGTAAGTTTTCTTTTTAACACCGTGTAAATCAATAGGTTTGGTGTTTGTGGTATTGGTTCTTAATAGTTTGTTTAATTGTGTTTTGTTTGGTTTTTTAGGTATTGTTTTGAGGTTTTTTTAATAAAAATTAAAAATAATTGAATTATTGATAGTACTAAAAGAAGTTTCAGGGGTATTATATATAGAAACTTGTTCTAAGGATGAATTAAATGAAAGAACTATTTAGAAAATATTTAAGAAGAGAATGCTCTCAAAAAGAAATAGAGCAAATTGTAGCCTATTTAAAAAGTAAAGAGGATTTATCTGATATTCCAACTTTTGAAGAAGTTTCAAAGTTATTAGAAACCTATCCTGATATAGATGAAGGAGCAGGAAATAAAATTTATGATAACATTATAAAAAACAATCCAAAGAAATCGGTTTTAGTTAAAAAACTACAACCATTTTGGAAGTATGCAGCAGCAGCTATTTTTATTGGATTTATCACAACAAGTTATTTGTTTAAAAATGAATGGTTTGTTAGTAATCCAGAAGCTATATCTGTAACTGCAAGTAATGATATTCAACCAGGTAAAAGCAAAGCTATTTTAACTTTAGGAGATGGATCTGTGGTTGTTTTGGACGAAGGAAAAATTTACCAAGACGAGGTTACCAATAGCGATGGCGAACAAATAGTTTATCAAGCCAAAGAAAAGAATATCTCCAAAAAGGAATTCAATTACTTAACCATACCAAGAGGTGGTAAGTTTTTAATAACATTATCTGACGGAACAAAGGTCTGGTTAAATTCAGAATCTCAATTAAAATATCCAACAACATTTGAAAAAGGAGAAGTGAGAGTTGTAGAGCTTGTATACGGAGAAGCATATTTTGATGTTTCTCCTAGTACAAACCACCATGGGGCAAAGTTTGTGGTTCTTAATCAATCTCAAAAGATTGAAGTGTTAGGTACAGAGTTTAATGTTAAAGCTTATAAAGGAGATGCTAATATTTGCACCACTTTAGTTGAAGGAAAAGTTAAAGTGAATTCTGGGGCAATTGGACAAGAATTAAAACCATCAGAACAAATAAAATTAAATGTTCGCAATCAACAGTTTTCTAAAGTAACTACAGTAGATGTATATAATGAAATATCATGGAAAGAAGGGGTTTTTAGTTTTAGAAAAAAATCGTTGTTAGAAATTTCAAAAGTATTATCACGTTGGTATGATGTTGATATGCATTTTGAAAATACAAAACTTAAAAACAAAGGCTTTAATGGAGTTTTAGGAAAAGATCAAAACTTAATAGAAATATTAGATAATTTAAAACGCCTACATGCAATTCAAGATTATAAAATAATAGAAAAAACAATTATGATAAAATAAAAAAAAACAGAGAGCGAAGTCAAATATTTTGCGGTACTAGCTTCGTCTCCCTGATGAGAGTAATAACTAAACAAAAATGTCTAATTAACACAATGCAAATTTATGAAAATTAAATTAAATCTTGTTCGTCTCACCACGTGGAGGCGAACGCTAATCATGATTATGAAAACGTTTATATTTCTACTATGTACAACGGTTTTCGGATTAACAACAGAAAAAACGTTTTCTCAAGAACAAATTGTTATAGATACCGATAAGGAAGTATCGGTAGATGAAGTGTTTTATTTAATTCAAACACAAACAAAGTATCGTTTTTTGTATCCCGAAGATTTGTTTGAAGAAGCGCCAAGAGTAAAGTTAAAAAAGGGAATTATTCCTTTATCTAATTTGCTAGACAAAAGCTTGTCAAAAAGTAATGTACAATATCAAATTTCTGATAAAAATACGATCGTAATAGAGGTAGGTAATAATTCTTCTAAACTTAATAATGTTGTCAATCAACAAAAGATAGAAATAAGAGGAACAATTAAAGATGAATTTGGGAATGGTATTCCTGGTGTTAATGTATTAGAGAAAGGAACTTCTAACGGTACTTTAGCAGATTTTGATGGTAACTTCTCAATATCAGTTACTGATGAGAATGCCGTGTTAGAATTTTCTTACTTAGGTTATGCTACTCAACAAATTCCAGTTATGGGGAAATCTACAGTTAACGTAACGTTAAAAACAGATTTAACTGATTTAGATGAAGTAGTAATAGTTGGATATGGTACTGCAAAAAAAGAAACATTAACAGGGTCTGTTGAACAAGTTAAAGGAGAAGTTTTTGAAGACTTGGCAGTTGGTAGTGCTGAATTAGCATTACAAGGTAGAACTCCAGGTTTAGTGGTTACTAGAAATTCTTCTAGACCAGGAAGTGAAGGGATTGATTTTGATATTAGAGGTGCAACCTCTGTGAATGGTGTAGAGCCATTAATAGTCATTGATGGAACTCCAGCTATTGAGGGGGCTTTTTCTAGTTTAAATCCAAATGATATAGAGTCTATTAGTGTTTTAAAAGGAGGTTCAGCTTCAGTATATGGTTCTCGTGCAGCAGGAGGAGTAATATTAGTAACAACTAAGAAAGGAAAAAAAGGAAAAGTTAATGTAACAGCTAGTAGTGTAATGAGAGTTGGTACAATAGGAATTCGTCCACCATCTCCTACCATGGCTCAATACGGTCAACTTTATTTAAATGCTGTTAACTCAGATTTAGACGCAGGAATGTCTCCAAACTTTTTCTTTTGGAATACAACCGATCAATTAAAAAGGATAGCAGCCGGAGAAGAAGGGTTATATAATTTTAGTATCCTAGGAGACGTTTATTTAAGTAATAATGGTAACATGTTTGACCAGATGTTTGGAGATTCATTCTCTACACAACACAATATTAGTATTTCCGGAGGGTCAGAAAAAAGTAGTTTTCGTCTTTCAGCTGGTGTAGATGATAATGTTGGTGGTTTAAAAATTGCTGATGATAGTTCTAAGAGGTATAACATGTCTTTAAACCATGATTTTGAAGTGAATAAAAAATTAAACATTAAAACAAATGTTAGTTATTTTCATAAACATTTTTCTGGACCTGCAGGAGGTTTAGATAGAGAAGTAACAACCTATGATGCTCCTTTGTTTTCACCTAAAAATCAACACGGACAATGGTATGGTAATTTTGGAGGAAATATAGCAGGAGGTAGAAATGCGTTTGCAAGAGTAGTTGATGGTGGTCGTGAAAACCAAAAAGACGAGCAATTTAAAGTTACTTCTACAGCCACATATAAATTTAATGATCACTTAAATGCTACGGGAATGTTTTCTTACACCAAGGCAAATGCAGAAGATCAAATATATGTAACTACTGTTCCAACTTATAATTGGTTTGGAGATCTAGCACCTGCAAGTATTAATGGGCAGTCATATATTCAAGAAGAAACAGGAAATTCATCTTACAAGTTATATAGAGGAGCTTTAAACTATGATAATACATTTGGAGATCACCATGTGTCAGGATTAGTAGCTGTAGAAGCTGAAAAATTTGAAAGGAACTCTTTAAGAGCAAGAAGAAATGGATTTATTGATTATGGAGTTTATGATTTAAATTTAGGAGCTACAGATCAAGCTATTCAAACAGAAGGTGGTGGAACTGAATGGGGGTTCTATGGATATGTAGGACGTTTAAACTACGATTATAAAGGTAAATATTTGTTAGAACTTCAAGGAAGACGTGATGGAACTTCTAGGTTTGGTGAAGGTAATAAATGGAGTAGTTTCGGAAATATCTCTGCAGGGTGGATATTAAGTTCAGAAGACTTTTTAAAAGATAGTAACGTAATATCTTTCTTAAAAGTAAGAGGAGGATACGGACAAATTGGTAGTACAGGTGGTATTGATAATTTTAATTATGTTTCTAGGGTATCTTTTGGTACTACTGTGTTTGGATCAACAGCATCGCAACAAGCAATTTCTTCTGCAGATAGATTGGCAAGTCAAAAAGTAACTTGGGAGCGTGTAGAAAGTAAAGAAATAGGTATTGATTATAAATTATTTAATAGTAAACTTTTTGGTTCTATTGATTTTTATCAAAAAAACAATATAAATATGCTTATCAATCCTATATTATCTGCTATTGGAGGATTTAAAACAACTCCAGATATTAATGATGGAGTTTTAGAAACTAACGGATGGGAAGTGCAATTAGGATGGAGAGATAAAATAGGTGATTTTGATTATAGTGTTTCCGCTAATATGAGTGATTCAAGAAATACTGTTAAAAATTATGACGGTGGTAAAGCTTTGGTTGAAGGGCTTAACGCTGTAGGAGATGGAGAGATTATTGAAGGTAAACCTATTAATGCTTATTATTTATATGAGACTGATGGAGTGTTTGCCAATCAGGCAGAAGTAGACGCTTATATAAGTACAATTAATACTAATGGTAATTTCCCTAATGTAAATTTACGTCCAGGAGATACACGTATTGTTGATAAAAATGGAGATGGTACCATTGATCGTAATGATATTACATATCAAGGAGATGCTGCACCTCATTATGTTTATGGTATTAATTTAGATTTTAAATATAAAAATTGGGATTTATCTACTTTCTTTCAAGGAGCTTTAGATCATAATATTCTTAGAGAAGGTTATTTTAGTAGACCTTTTGCAGCTGTATGGCAAAATCAATCTACTACGTGGTTAGATAGAACTTGGACTCAAAGTAATCCTAATGCTGAATTTCCAAGATTAACTACTAACGGATCATTAGCTTCATGGAATTATCTTAACAAAGATTTTATGTTGCAAAATAATAGATACATAAGATTAAAATCTTTAATCCTTGGTTATACACTAAGAGATATAAAAGTAGGGAATACAAATATTGATAATTTAAGATTATATTTTTCTGGAAACGACTTGTTTGAGTTTACCAATGTTAAAGATGGTTGGGATCCAGAATCACAAGCTAATTCTAATGCTAGTGCATATCCGTTTATGCGTACTTGGGCATTTGGTGTAAAAGTTTCTTTATAATTCTTAAAGCTTATTAACAATAAAAAATATACAAATGAAAAAACTAAAATATTTAATCATACCATGTCTTATGGCATTCTTTACTTCTTGTGAAGATGACTTTATTGATTTAAATCCGCCTTCAGAAATTACTGATGATGTTTATTATAAAGATGCTGAGCATTTTTTAACCGGATCTAATAATTTTTATAATGAGTTAATTGATTGGTCTTATTTAGGAGATTTAACCGATCATGGTTCAGATTTAATAGGACACAAAGAAGAGTCTCCTTTACAGGACTATTCAAGAGGTAATACGCAACCGCCAGAAAATGAAAGTTCATATTTTGATGATATTTACGCTAGCATAAGAAATGTTAATCTATTAATAGCTAGAGCAGCAGAATATGATGGAGATCAAAATGATATTAAAGAATATGTAGCTGCAGCTCATTTCTTTAGAGCATATCACTACTTCTTTTTAATGCAGCGTTATGGGGGAATTCCAATAGTTGTAGATCCATTAGATGTAGATTCACCATCTTTATCTAGTTCACGTAGTAGTAGGTATCAAGTTACTTCTCAAATCATATCAGATTTAGACTTAGCAATAGCAGACTTACCAAGTGAGAACAATATTGGTACAAATGATAAAGGAAAAATTAGTATAGAAGCAGCTAAGGCTTTTAAAGCCGAAGTGTTATTGCATGAAGCTACCTGGATGAAATATGTAGGAACAACAACTGATGGTGATGGAACTACAGTAGGAGCAGGTACTGCGGGATATAATCCGGCAAATATTAATACTTATTTACAAGAGGTTGTTACTTTAACAAAATCAATAATGGACTCTGGGATTTATGAGTTATGGGACTATAATAATGTGTTGAATAACATGAGTTCATACTTTTTATTTAACCTAGAAGACGGAGGGTCTAATCCTGCAGGATTAGATAAGTCTACAAATAAAGAGTTTATCTTTTATGGAAAATACGATTATACATTTAGACAAAGTAGACAATTAGTAAGTCATGTTTCCTCAGGAAGGTTAAAGCCAAGTAGAAAAATGATGGATATGTTTTTGTGTACAGATGGTTTACCTATTGATGATTCTCCATTGTTTCAAGGGTATACAAACGCTTCTGATGAATATCAAAATAGAGATTATAGAATGCGTGCTTACTTTGGAAATCACGAAGCGAATAATGATATTCCTGCAGATGGATCAGTATTGTTAAATGGTGAAAACCAAATAGGTACTTTCTCACAAAAATTTGTGTCATGGACATGGCCGATTTATAGAGAGTCTAGAGAAGAAGGTTTTGATTTGCCTTTTATACGTTTAGCAGATGTGTATTTAATGTATGCAGAAGCTCTTTATGAATTAAACGGTAGTTTAACAGATACTCAATTGGATGAGTCTATTAATTTAATAAAAGCGAGAGCGGGTGTAGCACCTATTAGTAACGCGTTTTTAACAGCTAATAATTTAAATTTAGAAACAGAAATTAGAAGAGAGCGTACAATTGAATTGTTTGCCGAAACTTCTAGGTATAATGATTTAAGACGTTGGGGAATTGCAGAACAAGAGTTGAATCAAGATATATATGGAGCAGTAATAGAAGGGACTGCGTATGAAAGTAACCCAGCGCTTTATGATCCAAGTTTATATTTTTATGGAGAAAAAGATGCTCAAACAGGAGATGGTGTTAAAAGTTGTCTATTATTAGAGCCAGCTTCAGTTAGAAATTTTTCTAGACATAATTACTTGTATCCTTTACCAACAGCACAGATAGCTTTAAATGAAGCGATGTTACAAAATCCAGGTTATTAGAAAAGTAAAAATAGTTAGTTAAGTAATTGTTTGAAAGGTTTGTTGTTCGTTAGTAGCAGCAAACCTTTCTGTTTTTAATGTATTGTGTTGTATAGGTTGATTAAAATGAAACCTACTGTAATAAACTAGAGAAAACGAAAATTCAATAAGGATTTAATGTATAAATGAATCATAGGTTATGCATTATGCATTATAATTCATAATTGATTGTTTTTTTGCAAGCTATTTTTGTTAAAAAATAAATAAAAACTAAAGCGAATGATTAATAAGTGCCATTTCTTTAAAGTAACTGTGGTTACAGTACTAATGTTGTTGTTTCAACAAGTACAATCGCAAACAATAACAGTTAACTCTTTAGAGGAATTATTACCGTATTTAAAACAAGATAATGTTCATGTAAAATTGGCCCCAGGAACTTATGATATAAACGCATTTGATATTTCTCAAGGTAAGTTTTCTAATCCTCTGTTTCTTTTTGAGGGATCTAATAATACTTTTGATTTTACAGATGTTAAAATAAACATCAACACTTTGGTGCTGACTAAGTTTGGGAATAATGAAGTAAATGAAATTCAGATATTAGGAAACAATAATGTTCTTAAAAATTTGACATTAGAAGATATCGGTACAACTGCTCCATCTAATAGAGCTCAATCTCTTATTATGGATGGACGTGACAATAGAGTAGAGGGCTTTCATTTAACAGTGAGAGGTTCTTACCCTTATGGTTATGGAGATGCTTTTGGTAAAGGAGGAGGGTCTGTGATTAACCACAAAAAACATTCAGGTGTTTTAATTAGAGGGTTACGTAATCACCTTAAAGATTGTAATATTATATCACGTTCATATGGGCATATTGTTTTTATGCAAGCAGCAAGTTACCCAACAATAGAAGGATGTTATATTGAAGGTGAAATGCGTTCAACTGATGATATGTTAGCCGAAGAAGGAACTGGGTCTCCAGCCGATAATGTAGATTTTATGACTGTTTGGGGATATAAATTACCTGCTGGTTATATGATGAGTTTGCAAGAGGGAGGAATTAGGGCTTATGATGCTGGAACAACTTATATTGATGGAGAAGAAATAAAAAGAGGAACGGATAATCCTACCGTTCTAAATTGTACTATTAAGAATGCAAGAACAGGGGTTACTTTGGCGCATGCAACAGGTACAAAACACGTAGAAAATGTTTCAGCTTTAGGGTGTGAACAAGGATATTCTATAGGTAGTGGTACAGTGAGTAATTGTAGTGGTGATGCTCAGTATGGACCATTGTTAAGTTTTGCTTATTCAAGTGATAAAAATACTAATATAGATATTAAAGTTTTGCCTACCGAAAATTATTATAATGGTAGTGGAACCGTTGCTTATATTGGTGGGCATTCTCATAATATTACATTGCGTGGAGGTGATCCTAATGCCAATCTTAGGATTCAAGTTGGGGGAGAAAAGAATAATGTAAGGTTATTGGGCGTTACCTCTAATCAAAACCCACTTTCGGCATCAAATTTAGACCTGAAAAATTTAACTGATTTTCCTGTAGTATTAGATGAAATGACTTCAGGAGTTGCTGTAGAATCATGTGGAGAAGTTACCGATCATGGAACAAGTAATATCGTTGGTGATTGTCTAGAAGAAACAACTGGATTTCCAAATACGAACAAAGCATATCGTTTAGGAAATAATAGATTTACATTTTGGGTAGCTGCAAATGGAGGAGATCATGCTTATTCTATAAAGTATCATGGCGATATTAATAGTGGAAGTATTAATGATTATGAAGATTTATTTCCATCAGGTCAAGAGTCTTTTTGGACTTTTACTCCTGTAGATGGAAGGGAAGGGTACTTTTTTGTTGATTGTCTTGGAGCAGGGGGGAAACAAAGGTTATCAGCTTCTACAGATAGTGGTTTACCTGTTATGACCTCTAAAACAGTTACTGATGCATCTGTTCAGTGGTCTGTAGTTCAACCAGAAGGAAGACATACTTTTCATATCACGAGTGATTATGCTAGAATGGTAGGGGTTAATGCAGAAACTAATCAAACAATTCTTTCTACTGTAGGAAACGCAACCAATCAATCTCGTTTTGAGGTTCTTGAAGTTTCCAATTTTTCTCTAAGTACAAAGAATAATACTTTAAATAATCTTTCCGTTTATCCTGTACCAACTTCAGATGTATTAAATATTCAGTTAAAAAGTTTGGAGTCAGTTCATATTGATTTATTGAATTTAGCAGGAGTTAAAATCATATCAAAAGAGATCAAACAAAATAACAGCACTATAAATTTATCCGATTTACCTTCAGGAATATATCTATTAAGATTAAATGATGGTGAAAATATATCTGTTAAAAAAATTGTAAAAAAGTAAATAGAAATACAATTTAATTAGGAGTAAAAAGAACCGTTTTAATTTAAATTAAGGCGGTTTTCTTTATATAAGGACTTTAATTTATAGAATATGGAATATGTTTTATAATAAACGGATTAGTATGTAAGTATTTTTGTGTGGATGTAAAAAAAATCAATAAAGTATGTTTAAAAAATACGCTCTAATAAAAGTTGTAATTGTAGCATTTGTAATGTTATTGGTTCAACAGGTTCAATCACAAACAGTAACAGTTAATTCCTTAGAAGAATTGTTGCCTTATTTAAAACAAGACAATGTTGATGTTAAACTAGCTCCTGGAAATTATTCTATTAGTGGTTTTGATATTAGTGATGGAACTTTTTCTAATCCTTTATTTGTTTTTGAAGGATCCAATAGTACTTATGATTTTACAGGTGCAGAAATTAAGATCAATACCGTAGTGTTGACAAAGTTTGGGAATGTTGATGTTAACGAAATGCAAATATTAGGAAATAATAATGTTCTTAAAAACTTAACTATTGAGGATATAGGAACTACTGCACCTACCAAAAGAGCTCAAGCGATAGTAATGGACGGTCGTGATAATAGAATCGAAGGCTTTAATGTAACTATTAGAGGTTCTTATCCATATGGTTACGGAGATGCTTTTGGAAAAGGAGGAGGTTCTGTAATTAATCACAGAAAACATTCAGGTATTTTAATTAGAGGGTTACGTAATCATCTTAAAGATTGTAACATTGTGTCGCGTTCTTACGGACATATTGTTTTTATGCAAGCAGCAAGTTATCCAACAATAGAAGGGTGTTATATAGAAGGTGAAATGCGAACTACAGATGATATGTTAGCAGAAACCTCTGGTCCTGCTTATGATGTAGATTTTATGACTGTTTGGGGATATAAACTACCTCCTGGATATATGTTGAGTTTGCAAGAAGCAGGTATTAGAGCCTATAATGCAGGTACAACTTATATTGATGGAGAAGAAATAGAAAGAGGTACAGACAATCCTACGGTTTTAAATTGTACCATTAAAAATGCAAGAACAGGAGTGACTTTAGCTCATGCATCTGGTAAAAAATATGTTGAGGGTTGTACTGTTTTAGGTAGCGAAAATGGGTATTCCATAGGAAATGGTATTGTGGTTAATTGTGGAGCAGATGCAATTTATGGACCTGTTTTTCAAAGTACCTACAGTAGTGATAATGGTTATAATGCAGATATAACAATATTACCACCTAGTGGTGAATACTATAATGGGCATAAAGCTGTTGCCTATGTTGGAGGAAGTAATCACGATTTAAATTTCCGTTCAGATGTTGTTGATTTTCCATCAGATTTAAAAATAATGGTTTCTGGAGAATTGCAAAATCTTAGAATGATTAATGGAGCAAATCCTTCGCAAAATAATTTAACATCTAATAATATCAGTATTAGAAACTTTACCAATTTCCCTGTTGAGATTCATCCTGATGCTTCTAATATCATTGTTCGTCAATGTGATATAACAAATGTTTCTGATAATGGAACAAATAATACCATTGCTGCAGTAGATTGTGAGTCTGAAAACTTTGCATTAAACGGAATAGCAATTCAATCATCAACAGCTTATGATGGGATAGCAAGTAGAGCCGTTGATGGAGATACCAATGGTAATTTTGGTGGGAATTCAGTAACTCATACAGATCCTTCAGATACCGGAGCTTGGTGGTTGTTAAGTTTGGAAACTGAAAAATCTATTGATGAAGTTGTCCTTTTTAATAGAACAGGAAAGCAAAGTTATATTGATAGATTAGCGAATTTTAAACTGCAAGTTTTTGATGAGGATGGAACAGAAACCTTTTCTAAATCATATGAAAATGAAGCGCCAAATCCATCTAAATCTATAGATGTTGGTGGAGTAATAGGAAAAACAGTAAAAATCACTCAACTTAATGACCTTGTAGCGCTTTCTTTGGCAGAAGTTCAGGTGTTTGGAAATTCATTATCTACAAAGAATACAGATGCTATAAATTCAGTAAAAATGTATCCTAGTCCTGTGGTAGATTTGTTAAATATCTCTTTAGGAAAAGTTAAACTAAATGCGAGTAAAACCAACATAGAGATTTATAATGTTAATGGGCAAAAAGTTTATGAAACAAAGCCAAAGAACTTAAATGAAATTCAACTAAATATTTCGCACTTAAATAGTGGTGTGTATTTAGTTATAGTGAACGATGGAATTACAAATATTGTTAAAAGGGTAGTGAAACTATAAAATAAGCTAGTACATAATATAACTGTTTGTAAAGGGTGTTAATTTATAATGCATACAACATAGTTTATAATCAGTAAGTATATTGTTTTCTACTTTTGATAAAAAATAATAAACATGATAAATACAAAAACCATATTTAAATTAAGTTTAATTACTTTATTCTTTCTGTTTGTACATCAAATAGAAGCTCAAATAAAGGTAAATTCTTTACAAGAATTAAAGCCTTATTTAAAACAAGATAATGTAGAGGTTCAGTTGGCTGCCGGTGAGTATGCCATAACTGTTAAAGATGTTGAAAAGGGCTTGTATCAAGATGAAGTGAAAATGAAGAATTTAAGTAAAGTATTGTTGCTTGTAGAGGGTAATAATAGTACTTATGATTTTACAGGAGTAACCATAAAAGTAGAAACAAAAGTATTACAGGCTTATGGTAAAGTTCAAGTTCACGAACTACAAATTATAGGAAACAATAATGTTTTAAAAAATTTAACACTTATTGATGAAGGTTCAGTGCATGATGCTCCTACTAGGAGAGCTACCAACATTGTAATGGACGGAAGAAACAATAGAATAGAAGGATTTCATGTAACTACAAAAGGATCTTATCCATACGGATATGGTGATGCTTTTGGAAAAGGAGGTAAAACAGTGATTCCACACCGTAAACACAGTGCTTGTTTGGTTCGTGGAGAATCAAATCATTTAAAAGATTCTAAGTTTATACACAGATCATATGGACATTGTTTGTTTATGCAAGGAGCAGACAAACCTATTATAGAAGGTTGTGTAATAGAGGGAGAAGTTCGTTCAACAGATGAAATGTTGGCAGAAGAAGGAACAGGTTCTCCAGCAGATAAAGTTGACTTTATGACTGTTTGGGGGTATAAATTACCTAAAGGATATATGTTGAGTACTGGAGAAGCTGGAATTAGAGCTTATGATGGTGGAGAAACTCTTATTGATGGAAAAGAATATAGAAGAGGAACATCAAATCCAACTATATTAAACTGTACCATTAAAAACATGAGAACTGGAGTAACCATTGCCCATGCTACAGGAAAAAAATATGTAGAAGGTTGTGTAGCTATTGAGTGTGAAAATGGTTTTTCATTAGGATCAGGAGAAGCAGTAAATTGTAGTGCAGATTGTGTTTATGGTCCTGTATATGCTTCAACTTATGAAAGAGATAAGAGATACAATGCAGACATCACTATATTACCTGCCAAGGTGCCATATTTTAATGGTTCTGGAAGTGTAGCTTATATAGGTGGTAGTGAGCATAATATTACTTTTAAAGGAGGAGAAGAGGTTGCAAAAGAAGGATTGGTAATTAAAGTGGGTGGAGAAAAAGGAAATATCCGTTTGTTAAATGGAAACTTTCCTCATCAAAACGATTTTAAAGGGTTTGATTTTAAATTAAACAATCATACTACTTTTCCAGTAGAGTTGTCAAATAAAAGTGAAGACGTAAAAGTAAAATCAGTAGGAAAAGTAAAAGATTTAGGAACTAATAATAAAGTAACTCAAATCGAACGTTAAGATTTTATATAGAAATATAGAAACAAAAACCTGTAATTAGTATATGCTAATTACAGGTTTTTTGTTTTACCACTTTTAAGTCTTTAAAATAAGTGCTTAATTTATATAAAATGGGTAATGAGTTATAGGTTAAAAAATAAGAGATGATTAAGTTGCAGTCATAATTATAATAAAAAAATGTTTTTCATCATGATGAAAGTATAAGGTGAAACAGCATGCATCATTTATAGTTTATAAAATCAGAAAATATTTAAAAAATGAGTATAAAGACAATATCAGTACTAGTTTTAACAATAGTATTTACTTTAACTTCTTGTAAATCGGCTTTAAAAAACAATGCAGATAAGCCTACAAATTTTGTAATTATCTATACAGATGATCTTGGTTATGGAGATTTATCTTGTTATGGAGCAGAAGGGTATAAAACTCCTAATTTAGATACTATGGCAGATGAAGGAATGCGATTTACAGATTTTTCTGTTTCTAATTCTATATGTACTCCATCTAGGGCAGGGTTGTTAACAGGTCGTTATGCACAGCGTTGGGGTTATACAGAAGGAGTGTTTTGGCCTCATAGTAAAGATGGTATGCCAGAGAATGAAGTTACTATTGCAGAGTTGTTAAAAGAAAAAGGGTATGAAACAGGACTTGTTGGTAAATGGCATTTAGGACATCAAAAAGAGTTTGCACCAACTTCTCAAGGTTTTGATATGTATTATGGAATTCCTTATAGCAATGATATGTGGCATGATCCTGAAGCACCTTTGTCTCCAAACGTTGTATTTAATGAAGGTTTAAGTATAGAAGATTATAAAGCTTCAAACCCTAGAAAGAAATTCAGACACAAAGTACCTATTGTAGAGGGAGATGAGGTGATAGAATGGCCAGTAGATCAAACTTTGTTAACTCAAAAATATACCAATAGAGCTAAAGAATTTATAGCTAATAATAAAGAAAAACCATTTCTATTATATTTAGCGCATAGCATGCCTCATATTCCTTTGTACGCTTCAAAACAATTTAGTGGCAAAACAGAAAGAGGTTTGTTTGGAGATGTGCTAGAGGAGATTGATTGGTCTGTAGGTGAAATTTTAAAGGAATTAAAAGCGCAAGGATTAGATAAAAATACATTGGTAATATTTACTTCTGATAATGGTCCTTGGATTAGCAAGCAGCCCAATGCAGGTACAGCAGGTGTGTTAAGAGATGGTAAGTTTTCTCCTTACGAAGGAGGTAGCCGTATGCCATGTATTGCTTGGCAACCTGGTTTTGTTCCAAGTGGTGTGGTTTCTAATGCTCAAGTATCTACGTTAGATATATTGCCAACCATTGCGTCTTTAGTGGGAGCAAACATTCCTGCTGATAGAAAAATAGATGGTTTAAATATGACAAATATCTTAACAGGAAAATCAAAAGAAATAGAAAGAGATTATTTTATTTATAACGGAAATAGAGCTATTAGAATTGGAGATTGGAAGTATGTAAAAAATAAAAACAAAGAAGAGTTGTTTAATTTGTCTGAAGATGTAAGTGAATCAAAAAACTTAATAAAAGAATATCCTAACAAAGCAGCGGAATTAAAGAAAAAGCTAGAAGAGGTATCAGCTAGTTTTAAATAATCAGAAGAGTTAAGAATATATAAGTGATAATAAAAGATGAGCGAAAACGAAGATAAAACGTTAATCAACTTCTTTTTATGGTTCTTTGGAATCTTTGCTGTTTGGATGTTAGGATACATCATCATTAAAGCATTTAATCATAATGAATTAAGTGTTTTTAATATGATAATCCCCATAACTATTGGAGTTACCTATGAAAACTTAAAGATTTCAAACAATTGGAAACATACAACTTTAAAAATATTTGCTGCGCTAGTTGTTAGTTTAATGGCTTTTATTGAAACTGAAAATCATGAGGATTTTTCATTCTCTGATAACATTCACGAATGGTCATATGCTTTTATATTTCTATTGGTTACCGCTTCGGTAATTTATCATAAAGACAGTGTTATCCCTAAAATTACAGAAGGGATCATACTATTACAATCAATCTCTTTTGTTTATTGGATTATTAATATTTATAAGGAGAATATTTTTAACCAATATGTACTGATTGCTTTGATTGTACCGTTTTTTCTGTTTTCAATTTTTCATGCTTTTTCTTATAAAAAATTCAGTCAAAACAACAAACTCATTCTTAGTGTGTGGAGCTCTTTTATCATGTTGATATTTTCTATTAAAACAATGATGAAAACTATAAATAATGAAAGTTATTTAGACACAAGTTTTGAAGGTGTATTGATTAATTATTTAATCTACTTTATACTAGGTGTATCTCTTGTGTATATTTTTAAAAATGCAGAAATGTTTATAGGATACATCCCCAACAAAGATAATGGCTATGATAATTATTCTGAAAAAGTGAATAGACTTAATAAAAAACATATTGCAAGATTTACTGAAATTCAAGTAAACAAATCAGATTCTTTGTTGGCTATATTATTTCTATCAGTTATTTATAGTTTGAATTACGTATATAATTTCATCGATTCAGAAACTTTAATTTGGCTCTGTTTTATTCTTTTTCCATATATATTGAATTTAAAAAATTACTTAATTCAAAAAAGATGATTGTCAATAACAGCTAAAATAAATACAGAATTAATTTTTAACTCCAAAGCCTTGTAATAATGATAATTTTTTGGCTTTAGGTGTTTATTACTGTAAAAATGAACCAATAGTTATATGTTTTTAATAATGGTTTATAGTAATACTAGAGTTTAGTGATTAGCTTTCATACTTAGTTATTGCCTACAATTTTGTGGGAGGCTAAAAAGTTGATTGTTAAATAGAAAATTAATTATAATGATAAAATTTCATGGTGTTTATTTAAAATCATTCAAACTGTTTTTGATGATTTTTTTGATGATATGTAATGCGGAACATTCATATTCACAATTTGTTCATCCAGGGATTACGCATAAAAAATCAGATTTAGAAAGGATAAAACACATGGTTGAGGCTGAAATTGATCCTTGGTACACTTCGTATCAAGAAATGGTTTCAGATGGAAAATCGAGTTATGATTATACTGTACAAGGTGATCCTACTTTTACAGAATTAGGGCGAGATAACAAAGTAAATTATGGTGCGTGGAACAGCGATATAAGAGCTGCTTATTACAATGCGTTAAGGTGGTATGTAGAGGGAGATGCTCGTCATGCAGAAAAAGCAATCGAAATTTTTAATTCTTGGGTGAATTTAGAAGCTGTTACGAGTAACGGAACCATGGCGTTGAGTGGTGGTGTTGGATATATAATGATTGAGGCTGCCGAAATTATTAAACATACCTATACAGGTTGGTCTGCAAGTGATAGAAAAAAGTTTGAAGATATGTTGGTTTTTCCAGGATATTCTAATACTCAAGTACCTTCAAGTGTTTCTAGAACCTATGGTACATTTTATTGGCAATCTTATCAAGGAGATTCTGGACGTCACGGAAATCAAGGATTGTCTGGTTGGCGAACAGTTATGGCTATAGGAATCTTTTTAGATAATCAAATTATATATGACAGAGCTTTACGATATATAAAAGGTTTGCCTCATCGTGCAGATGATTTACCTTATCCTTCAGGACCTAATACTAGTAATGAAATTACTTCTTCAAATGAATATTCAGATACTTACAGCATTTCCAAAGGGTCTTCTATTCAAGATTATGGTTTTAATGAGTTGATGACCAATTATATTTGGGATAATGGTCAATGTCAAGAAAGTTCTAGAGACCAGCAACACACAGCGTTTGGAATTGGTTTGTTAACCTCGATGGCTGAAATGGCATGGAACCAAGGAGATGATTTATACAGTTATGCCAATGATAGACTACTATTAGGTTTGGAGTATAATATGAGGTATAACGTATCGGCTATTCAATCATATCCAGATCAAACTACACCATGGGAACCTACTGTAGCATCAGGGGAGTTTAAAGTAGGTTTTGATAGAACGGGACGTTGGTATTCTAAAGCTATAAGTCCAGATGGAAGAGGAGAGTATACAGGAATTAGACCTGTGTATGAAATGCCTGTAGCTCATTATATTGGTAGAGGACTTAAAACAGAAGATGAGGTAAAATGGACTAAAAGGGCGAGAGACAAAGCTCTTGAAGTATCTGGATATGAATCTGCTGGTTGGACAAACGATGCTATTGGTTGGGGAGCATTAACCGCTCGTCGTCCCGCATATTGTTACGGAGATCCTGTTGTTGGCTTTGACGAGAATAATTTACCTATTTATGGAATGAACGCAACGGAAACTTTTGTGGAGGCTGAGCATTTTGATTATGATCCTATTCAACAAGGAGAGGGGAGAACTTATCATGATTTATCTTCTTCAAACGCAGGAGGAATATATAGAACTTTTGATGGAGTTGATATAGCATCTACTTCACAGGGAGCATATCATATAAGTAATATCGAAGCTGGTGAATGGTTAAGTTATACGATTTCCGTTCCAGAAACGGCATTGTATAGTATAAAAATAAAATATTCGGCTTCTCAATCTGGAGGAACTATGAAGTTTAGTTTTGAGGGAGAAGAAAAAACTAATGATTTGGCAGTTCCTTTTGGTGCGCCATATTCTACTGGGAATTCTGATTGGAAAGAATATACAATTAAAGAAGATATTGTATTAAATAAAGGAGTACAGAGTTTAAGAATAGCTTTTGGTGGAGCTTCTAATGTTTTGGATTTAGATAGTTTTTCAGTGATTAAAACAGGGATTGTTAAAGAAAATCAAACCATTCAGTTTTTTACCATTTCTGATAAAGTTTTAGGAGGCGATGATTTTGATCCTCAGGCTACTGTTGATTCAGGCTTGAGTATTGATTATAGTAGTTCAGACACTTCAGTAGCGACTATTGTAAACGGAAAAGTACATATTGTAGGAATGGGAACTAGCACAATTACAGCAAGTCAAGCTGGTAATGAGCAGTTTAATGCAGCGAAAAGTGTTTCTCAAGAAGTTAGAGTAACTGAGAAAATTGAAGGTACAATGAATTTAGGAGCAGAAGCTGATGCTTATGTACACGAGTCAAATGCCAATACAAATTATGGTACTGCCGAGGTAATGGTATCTAAAGGAGAAGGACGTTATGCTTATATAAAATTTGATTTGAGTGATATTCCTGGTCCAATAGTATCAGCAACTCTTAGGATTTATCAAAGAACCGGGTTTAGAGATTTACGAACAGTATATGATGTACTTGATGATAGTTGGACGGAAGAAGGAATCACTTGGAATAACAAACCTACTTATTTTAATGAGAGAGCCAATGCTATTACTACTTCTACATGGAGTGAATGGGATTTGTCATCTTATACTGCACAGGAGCATAAAGGTGATAAAACAATGAGTATTGCAGTAAAAGACCCTGTAAATAGCGGTGTTGGTGTAGATTTTCGTAGTAAAGAGTTTGGGGTAGAGTTTGCTCCAGAACTAGTAGTGGAGTATTCAGAAGGAGCATTAAGTTTTGATGGGGTTGAAGGGAGTAAAAGAATTTATCCAAATCCTGTTGATGATGAGTTGAATATAATCAATGAAAAAGGTGCTTTTTATGAAATTTATGACGATGTTGGAAGGTTGGTTAATGAAGGAAGTGTATTTACAAATTCTGAAATAGTTTTTGTTAATAAGTTAACTGCTGGAGTTTATTTTTTAAAGTTATCTAAGGGAGGGGATAAAACAATTCTTAAAATAATCAAAAAGTAGTTATTGAGTATATTTCAACAAAATATTTATTTTAATATGAATTTTTTATTAAAATACGTGTTTTGTTGGGTTTTTTATAATAAATGGGTTTTGTTTTATAGTTTTTTAGTTATAATTTATAGTTGATGTAAGGGTCAGAGTTTAGTTTTAGATCATAACTAAAACTTATATTTAATAATGAAAAAACAAAATTACTTTTCAAAATTTAAGACACTATTATTTGTATGTCTTATTTCTAGTGGGTTAAATGCTCAAACAACAATTAATTCGCTAACAGAATTAAAAACTTACATTACCCAAGACAATGTAAATGCGGTAATGACTCCAGGAACTTATGTTATTAACTCTACAATAACTGGAACTGGAAACTTGCTTCCAGACCCAATCATGTTTGAGTTTACAGGTTCTAATAGTACTTATGATTTTACAGGAGTAACATTTGAATTTAATACAGAAATTTTAAATGATTATGGAAATGTAGAGGTCGTAGAATTACGCATTTATGGGGATAATAATGTGTTGAAAAATCTTACCATGGAAGATATTGGTACCGATGCTCCAAGAAAAAGAGCTAGGGCTATTCATTTAGATGGATTAAACAATAGAATAGAGGGGTTTCATATAACAGTGCAAGGTTCTTACCCATATGGTTATGGTGACTTATTTGGTAAAGGAGGTACTAATACAGTTATCGGTCACAGAAAACATTCAGGTATTTTGGTGCGTGGTGATGGAAATCATATCAAAGATTGTACTATGATTCATAGATCTTACGGACACGGTATCTTTATTCAGGGAGGAAAAAATGTGTTGATTGAAGGGGTTTATATGGAAGGAGATGATTTACGAACTACAGATGATGTTTTAGCAGAAGCAGGTACTGGTTCTCCTGCAGACAATGTCGCTTTTATGACTACATGGGGGTATACAGTTCCAGCAGGGTATATGTTTAGTAAACAAGAAGATGGAATAAGAACTTATGCATCGGCAGGATTGTATTCAAATGATAAAACAGGAGCTACAACTACTAGTTCTACAGAAAATGTAACTATTAAGAATTGTACAGTAAAAAGAATGAGAGGTGCATATTCATTAGCTTTTGGAGGTGGAAGTATTAGTGTAGAAAATTCTTCGGCAATAGAATGTGAAGGAGGTTTTGGTATTATATCAGGGGGATTGATTCAAAATTGTTCAGCAGATGCAAAATATGGAATGGTCTATGGAAACGCATACAATACCAATAAAAATATCACAGCAGATATTACTATTTTAAATAGCGATGGTGGTTATGGGCCACATCAGTTAGCATATGTTGGTGGTAGTGATAATGATATTACTTTTAGGAGTTCAGAAAGTTATGTTTCTCAAGGTAGAAAAATACAGCTAGCTGGTGAAAAAAATGACATGAGAATGTTAAATGGAGTAAATCCAAGTCAAACTCGTCATAATTCATCATCAAATACAATTGTTAATGAGTCAGATTATCCTATACTGTTAGATAGCGGATCAGTAACTATAGATTCAACAACCTATACTTGGGATGCTTCAAACAACACAATTCAATCATGTGGTACGGTCACAGATAATGGAACTAGTAATACAGTAAGTACAACAAGTTGTGGTACTTCTAGTAATTTAGCGTTAAACGGTGTGGCTTCTCAGTCTTCTTTAGATCATGGTGGAGTAGCGAGTAGAGCTATTGATGGTAATACTAATGGAAAATGGAGCAATAACTCTGTTACTCATACATTAAGTGAATCAGGAGCGTGGTGGCAAGTAGACTTAGGTTCAGATAGAGCTATTGGAGATATCTCAATATTTAATAGAACGGATAGTTGTTGTAAGGCAAGGTTGAGTGATTTTACTGTTTCTGTTATTTCGGCTAATGGAACTACAGTGTACTCTCAAACTTTTACATCAGTACCAGATCCATCAGTATCTTTAAACGCTGGAGGTGCTATTGGAAAAATTATTAAAGTTGATTTAAATGTAACAAATCCGTTGTCTTTAGCTGAGGTTGAGGTTTATGAGTATGAAGGACCAACACCGACGACTTTTACAATTCAAGAAAACACAACTGGCTTTTGTGGAGTAGAAGGAACGGTTGATAGTAATAATACAGGATATACAGGAACAGGATTTAGTAATACAACAAATACATTAGGAGCAGGTGTTGATTGGAGTATAGATGGTGTTGCAGGAGATTATACTTTTGTGTGGAGATATGCTAGTACCTCAAACAGAGCTGCTGACCTTATTGTTGATGGGAATACAGTTGCTAGTAATATTGCTTTTAATTCAACAGGAGTATGGACATCTTGGACTGCGCAATATGTAACAGTAAATTTGGGAGCAGGTGTTAAAGATGTAAGGTTAGAAGCAGTTACAAGTTCAGGTTTAGGAAATATAGATTATTTAGAGGTAACAGGACCAGATTCTAGTACAGCATCTTGTCCATCTTCTTCTAGAGTTGCTAAAAGTAATGTTGAGATTTTAGAGAGTGAATCAAATAATAATTTGTTGGTTTACCCAAATCCAGTTTCAAATAATCTTACTGTTTCATTAAAGAATACTTCTTTTGATATTAACGAAACCATTGTAAAGATTTATAATGTAAATGGGCAAAAAGTATTAGAATCAACATTCACCAATGAAGAGGTTAATCTTGTGTTAGAAAAACTAAATAAAGGAATGTATATTTTAGAGTTGAGTGACGGTAAACAAATAAAAGTGGAAAAAATATTTAAATTATAGAGGTACTTTTATAGTATAGAAAAGGCTGGTAAACATAATTATGTTTGCCAGCCTTTTTTGTTTATAACCAATGAATATAAGCAGTTAAAGGAGAATAAGAAGTATATTTTATACAATATGAATGATAAGTTATAATATAGAACCTCTAAAATAGATATTTTCGTATTGTATTAAGAACATGAAAAAAACTGAATAAATAATCAAACCATGAATTTAAATCGTTTAAAAAATATTGCTACTAAATGCATCATGTTGTCTTTAGGAACCATCTTAATGGTATCTTGTAAGGAAGCATCTAAAACACAAGAGAAATCTAAGCCTAATGTTATCCTTATTATGGTAGATGATGAAGGGTATGGAGATGTGGGAGCTTTAGGAAACAAAAACATCAATACACCTAATATTGATGCTTTACATGCTCAAAGTACAAGATTTACAGATTATCATGTTAGTCCTACTTGTGCACCTACAAGAGCAGCAATTATGACAGGTCACCATAACTACAGAACAGGTGTGTTTTTTACGATTAAAGGAAGGTCTTTAATTCTTGAAAGAGAAACTACCATGGCACAAATATTCAAAGAAAACGGATATAATACAGCCATGTTTGGAAAGTGGCATTTAGGAGATAATTATCCTTTTAGACCACAAGACAAAGGATTTGATGAAGTGTTGATGAATAATGGTGGAGGAGTTGGACAAACTATGGATTATTGGAATAACGATTATTTTGATGATACATATGTACACAATGGAGAATTTAAAAAGTTTGAAGGATATTGTACAGATGTTTGGTTTGAAAATGCCAAAGAATATATAGGGAAACAAAAAGACCAACCATTCTTTTGTTACCTATCTACAAACGCTGCTCACTCACCATATTGGGTAGATGATAAATATTCTGATCCGTATAAAAATAATGATGAGATACCAAATGCAGCTTTTTATGGAATGATTACAAATGTAGACGAGAACATTGGGAAGTTGGTTGAGTATTTAAAATCCATTGATTTAATGGATAATACCATCCTTATTTTTACAACCGATAATGGTTCTGCAGCAGGAAATAAAATGGGAGAAGGTCAAGATCGTTTGGATGGTTTTGTTGCTAAAGGAAACAATGCAGGTATGCGTGGTGTAAAAGCGAGTATGTACGAAGGTGGACATAGAGTTCCTTTATTTATCCACTGGAAAGATGGAGGGATTAATGTGGGAAGAGATATTGATGCTTTAACAGCTCACTATGATGTGTTACCAACCTTAATAGATTTGTGTGGTTTAAAAGTTAAAGAAGATCTTAAGTTTGACGGTTCAAGTTTAGTTCCATTAATGAACGGAGATGATTCTAATTTTGAAGATAGAATTGTATATGTAAACACACAATTTTCTACAGATCCAGTTCCATGGAAGAGAACAGCATTAATGCATAAAAACTGGAGATTGGTAGAAGGAACTGAGTTGTATAACTTAGATACAGACCCAGAACAAAGAACAAATTTAGCAGATCAATACCCAGAAAAGGTTCAAGAATATAAAGAAGCTTATGATAAATGGTGGGCAGAAATTTCTCCAACTTTTGTAGAAAAGCCTTATTTTATAATAGGAAATAAAGCAGAAAACCCAACTACTTTATATTGTCACGATTGGCATACCGATACATTTACTCCTTGGAAACAAGATCATATTAGAGAAGGACAAGTAAATAATGGATTCTGGAGAGTAAAAGCTGAAGAAGCAGGTACTTATACCATAAAGCTTCGTCGTTGGCCAGTAGAATCACATTTAGCTTTAGGAGCAAAAGCATCTGTTCGCCCAGCACTTGAAGGAACTAGTGTTACACCAAGTAAAAAAGGAAAAGCTTTAAAAATTGTAAATTCTAGAATTAAAATACAAAACATTGAGATGTCTAAAGAGGTAGATTTAGATGCAGAATATGTTGAGTATCAAGTTGAGTTAGAAAAAGGAGAAACCCATTTACAAACTTGGTTTACTTTAGATGATAAAACAGAAATAGGAGCATATTATGCAACTATAGAAAAAATATAAGTTTAAATTATAAACCCTTGATGATTAATTGATAATGATGAGAAAAAATATTTTATCTATATTGTTTTTTTCTGTTTTGTTGCTAAATTTTCATGCTGCTACAGCACAGGATAAGCATAAGCCTAATGTAATTATTGTCATTACCGATGATCAAGGAAAGGGAGATTTAGCTTGCGAAGGGAATCCTTATATTAAAACGCCAAATATTGATAAGTTTTATAATCAAGCGGTACGTTTTACAAATTACCATGTATCAACAACTTGTGCACCTACCAGAGGTTCTTTAATGACAGGTAGACACAGTAACCGTATCAATGTTTTTCATACCATAAACGGGAGATCTATCTTGTTTGAGGATGAGGTTACTTTACCTCAAGTTTTTGCGCAAAATGGATATACCAATGCTATGTTCGGAAAATGGCATTTAGGAGATAACTATCCCTATAGGCCAGAAGATAGAGGTTTCCATGAAGTTGTAAGACTAGGAGGTGGAGGTATTGGTCAAGGTCCAGATTATTGGGGTAACGATTATTTTGATGATACTTATTGGCATAACGGAAAAATGGAGAAATACAAAGGATATTGTACGGATGTATTTTTCTCTCAAGCTATAAGTTTTATTGAAAAAAACAAGGATCAACCATTCTTTTGTTACTTATCTACAAATGCTCCACATTCACCATATAACCTTCCTGAAAAATACTTTGATATGTATCAAGGGAAAGAGTACAAAGATTTAAACTCTAGGTTGTTAAGGTTTTATGGGATGATTACAAATTTAGATGATAACTTTAAGAGGTTAGAAAATAAGTTGCAAGAGCTAAAAATAGCAGATAATACCATTTTAATTTTTACAACAGACAACGGAACCTCTGCAGGGCGTAGTACTTATAATGCAGGTTTAAGAGGTAGTAAGGGAAGTCAGTACGATGGAGGTCATCGTGTTCCTATGTATATAAGATGGCCAAATGGACAATTAACGGGAGGAAAAGACATAGATGAGCTAGTTGCTCATTATGATATGTTGCCAACTTTTGTTGATTTATTAGGGTTAGACTTTAACCCAGTAAAAAAACTTGATGGTAAGAGTTTGGTTCCTTTGTTAAAAAATGATGAGGTAGCATGGGAAAATAGAATTTTATACATGGATACTCAAAGAGAGCAAAACCTTATAAAATATAGAAAATATACCGTTATGGATAATGATTGGCGTTTGGTTGATGGTAAAGAACTTTATGATATTAATAAAGATTTAGGTCAACAAAACAATGTCATAGACCAATATCCAGAAGTAGCTGCTAGATTATCGGTAGGGTATGAAAATTGGTGGGAATCTTTTGTTGATGAGGGTGTTAATCAAAGATATGCATATATCAAAGTAGGTTCACCAAAAGAAAATCCAACCAGACTTTCTGCACATGACATGATTGTTGGTAAATACAGTCCGGCATGGCATCAGGATGGTGCTAGAAATGCTTCTCCTGCTGGTGGTGGAAAATGGAAAATTGAATTTGTAGAAGATGGTGAGTATACCATTAGTTTAAGAAGGTTTCCTAGAGAAAGCAATTTGGCTATTAATAGTACTTTTCCTGCGCAAGAAAAAGCCGTTCAATATGATAAAACATCACCTGCAAGTGTAAAGTCAGATTTTAAAGAAGCCTTTTTATATGTAGCCAATATTTCTAAAACTTTAGCCGTAGAAAAAGGAACTCAAGAAGTTGTCTTTAAAGGAAATATCCCTGCAGGTAAGTATGATATGGAAGCTCAATTAATTGATGAGTCAGGGAGATTACATCCTGCATATTATGTATATGTTGAAAAAAAATAAAAGATGTTTGTAAACATGAAAAAATTAAGAATTGTATTTGTTGCTTGTTTTGCACTGGTTAATTTTTTGAGTATTGCTCAAGAAAATAAACCCAATATTGTAATAATATATACAGATGATCAAGGAGTTGGAGATGTAGGAGCTTTAAACCCTAATGCCAAGTTCAACACTCCTAATATGGATAAAATAGCTAATGAGGGAATTATATTTACTGATGGACACAGTAGTGATGCTGTTTGTACTCCCTCTAGATACAGTTTGTTAACAGGACGTTATAGCTGGAGAACCAGTCTAAAAAAGAATGTGTTGCATGCAGACGGGCCTTGTTTAATAGAAAAAGATAGAATGACTATTGCTTCTTTACTTCAAGAAAATGGTTACAATACAGCTATGATTGGTAAGTGGCATTTACAAATGGAGTTCGAAGGAGAAAAAGGAAAGGGTAGAGATTGGTCTAAGCCGTTTACTGATGGACCTATTGAAAAAGGGTTTGACTATTACTTTGGAATAGCAGCCTCTATGAATTATGGAATTTTAACATATTTAGAAAACGACAAAGTACTAGAAGCTCCATCAATGTACACTAAAAAGAAGATGGATGTTACGCCAAGAACTTATAGAATGACGCCTCCTTATCAACAAGATAATGCTAAAGGATATGTAGAGGTAGCTCCTTCTTTTAACGATGAATTGGTTTTAGAAACTTTAGCAAATAGAGCCGTAAGTTATATAAATGATGTAGATAAAGAAAAGCCATTTTTCTTATATCTGCCTTTAACCAGTCCTCATTTACCACATTGTACGCATCCAGATTTTCAAGGTAAAAGTAACTGTGGGAATTATGGAGATTTTATGCAAGAAACAGATTATCGTGTAGGTCAAGTGCTAGATGCTTTAAAACAAAATGGTTTAGAGGAGAATACTTTGGTTATTTTTTCTTCGGACAATGGAGCAGAGTCTAATTATGCATATCAAAGAGATACTTATCAACATTATAGTTGTATGGATTTTAAAGGTGGAAAACGTGATATTTATGAGGGAGGACACAGGGTTCCATTTTTAATGCGTTGGCCTAAAGTAATTAAAGCGGGTACTAAGGTAGATGAACCAGTTTGTCAGACTGATTATTTAGCAACAATTGCTGAAATTATTGATGTAGCGTTACCAGATAATGCTGCGGAAGATAGTTATAGCTTATTATCTGTAATGAAAAATCCTAATAAAAAATTAAAGAGACAGTTAATAAATCATTCTTTTACAGGTCATTTTGCTATTAGAGAAGGAAAGTGGAAGCTAAATATGCTTAGAGGTTCTGGTGGCTCATTAAAGCCTGTAATTATTGAGCCTAAAAAAGGCGAAGCTTTATATGAGTTATATGATTTAGAGAATGATCCAGGAGAAACCAATAACCTGTATTTTAAATATCCTAAAGTTGTAAAAAAATTAAAATCTAAAATAAGTAAAATCATTGCTAATGGTCGTTCTACAAAGGGAAAGCCACAGCCTTATGTTAAGGGGAACTGGGAGCAGGTTAGTTGGATGTCTTTAGACTAAAAAACCACTTATTTATTGATAAAAAAATAAGCTATGAAGTTTTACAATTTGATATTGATGTTTGTATGCTGTGTTGGATTTAACTTTTCAATACATGCTCAATACCCAGAAAACAGAATGAAATCATCTAGTGTTAAAGATGATGGTTTTGTTGATCTTTTTAATGGTAAAAACTTAGATGGGTGGTATTTAAAGTTAAGAAATGGTGATGAGGAGTTAGCTAAAAAGGTTTTTGCTGTAGAAAAGAATATGATTCATGTTTTTAATGACAGCTTTCCTGGAGAGTACAAATTAAATACAGGTGAGAATGATACTCATGGTTTGTTTTATTCTAAAAAATCATATAGTAAATACATTCTTAGATTCCAATATAAATGGGGAAAGCGCAAGGCAAATAATTTTGACAAATGGCAGTATGATGCTGGGGTTTATTATCACGTAACAAACGATAAGGTATGGCCTGTTGGGATTGAATATCAAATAAGGTATGACCATATTAATAAAAGAAATCACACAGGAGATTTAATCAGACCAGAAGGTGTAGATTACGACTGGTATTGTGATAAAAATGAAAAGACTTATCTACATCCAAATCAAGGAGGTAAGTTGGAACAGACAAAAAAGGAATGGCTTCATTTTGCATCGCCTACTACAAAATACAATGCTGTAAATAATCAATGGAACCAGTGCGAAATAATAGTCATGGGAAATCAATACGCTATTCATAAATTAAATGGAGAAGTAGTAAATATGGCCTATAACTTAAACCCTGGGGCAGGTGTTTTTGGCTTTCAATCAGAAACGGCTGAAATTTATTATAGAAACATCAAAATCAAAGAGTTTGATGAGGTTATTCCTGCTAAAGTCTTTCTTAAGTAGTAGGTAATAATAGTTTGATCCTTTAAAGACTATGGATATTGAGGTTTTGCCTAATATCTATAGTGTGCTAACACATTTTCTTAGTGATAGCTAATCATATTATTTTTTAGATTTTATTCAAATTTATTAATTGTAAAAACACTGTTAATTGATATCTTGATTACATATATATTATATATATGGTCTTTATATTGAGTTTGTGTTAGTTTTAGATGGTTTTTATTGTGAATAATACAAATTAAAATTCGTACCTTAATAAGAGGATAAGGTGTTTTATAAAAATGGATATATCCTGAATGATTTAAAAAAAAGAATCAGCTTTTGAACTTATTTTCTTATGGAAATTTTGTCTTAGGTGCTTGGGTGAATCATAATAGGATTATATCAATAATTAAGCACAGAACACTCAAAATGAGGCTTGAAATTTAGTTCAAAAACACTATGGATTTAGAATTAAATATAATGTCAAAAAAATAACTTAAAAATAATGATTTTTTATGTTTTTGGCTTTAATGCTAATAAAAACAGGGGTAATGGGTCATGTTTTATGTTAAATGAGTAATAATTTATATTTCTATAAAGGGGTTTTTGTTAAAATTACACTTAGAAACTTAAGACTATTTACCAATGAATTAACAATGCTATTTTTTATGATAAAAAATCAAAGAACTATACTAATTGAAAATTACTAACGAATTACAATTTTATTAAACTATGAAACAAAAAATTAAACAAACTGCTCGTCTTATAACAGCAGTATTATTTACCGTCATTTTTGCTATTGGTTGTCAGCCCGATCCGCTCGAGTATGCTAGACCAAAGGATTTGGTAGGGACTATTTATTTACAGCTTAAGGCAATGGGTGGTTTTGAGTACTATGTAAAGTGTATAGAAAAAACTGCGTATAAAACTCCTTTAGAAAAAGGTGGTTCTTGGACTGTTTTTGCTCCAACGGACGAAGCCTTTGAGGAATTTATGAGAGAAGAAGGATTTGGTTCTTTTGATGAAATTCCTTCTGAAAGAATTTTAGATTTGGTACAGTACTCAGTATTAAGTGGTGGTTGGAATACTACTAGTTTAACTTATTTTAATAATGCTGGTGTTGGTAATGCTTTTAAAAAGACAACTCAGTATTTAGATACTATTATTGATGCTGATGCTGCTAATTTTCCTTATGTTGACGAAGTAGAGCCAGGAAGAGTTTATAAGTTAGATAATAGTTCTGGTAGAGATAAAACAGTAGCTTACTTCTTACCTTATTATATGGAGAGTAAAGGAATAGAAAAAGCAGATTACAATTTTATTTTTGATGGAGAAACTTATGCTGATACTGATCAGATGAAAGTTTATGAAGCAAATGCTGTTAGAGCTAACATAGTTGCTGAAAATGGTTTTATTCATGCTTTAGATAAAGTAATTGAACCAAGAGAAAATATATATCAAGCTTTAATGTCTGATGAGTATAAAGATAAATACTCTATGTTTAAAAACTTGATAGATCGTTTTGCAAGTTTTAATTCTCAAGGTTTTCAATTAAATGAAGCAACAGGTCAGCAAGAAGAAATTTTTAGACTTGGTTTTAGAACTGGTCTTCAAAACAACTTGTTACCATATAACCCATATGACGAAGCTTACCCTCCGTTATTAAACAACGCAAACAGAACTCCGTCAAATGCTGTGGGTATGGCAATTCCTACTAATGAAGCATTGACTAGTTATCTTGAAGGGAATAGTATTTTAGGTCAGTTTTATAATTCGTATGATGATATGTCTATAGATGTATTAGCTACTTTTTTAGGTACACATTTCTTTTCAAATTATTATGATTTATGTCCAAGTAGAGAAGGAAGTGCTTTTAACGTATCTCTTAACTTAGTAGATTATAGTACTAGTGATGCTGTAGACAAAAGATTTTGTAGTAATGGTCTTTTTGTTGGTGTTAATAAAGTATATACTAATAAGAATTTCTCAACAGTATTGGGGCCTTTATTATTGAATCCTGATTATACAATTATGTTAAAAGCAATACAAGGTTTAGGTATTGCAGATGGTTTGTCAAGTAGAGGATCTAACTTTTCAGTATTTGGTATTGCAAATAATCAATTTATTGATATACCAGATCCAAATAGTGCAACAAGAAGAATTTCAGTAGTTGATTTTACAGACGATTTCTCTGTAGTTCAAATACAAGTTACTGGTGACCCAGATGCAGCAAACAATCGTTTATATCCAGAGAATATTGATAGTCCAATATCAGCTGATGTAAATTATGTAAACACAACTTTAGAGGCTATCGTATTAAATCAGATTGTGGATGAGAAGGTTACTTTAAACTCTGATAATTTTTATCAAACTAGAAGTAGAGCATTTATTAAAGCTTTACCTGATGGATCTCTTGCTGGGGGAGGAGATTTATTAGCTAATGAAAAGGCAAATATTACTTTAACAAGAACAACAGAAAACGGAAATTTCTATGAAATGGATAAGCATTTCCAAAGACCTTTAGATTTTGCTTATAAAAGTTTAGTTGATAACTCTGATAAATTCTCAAAATTCATAGAAGTACTTGAAGCTGTTGATGGGTTTATTACAATTCCTGGATATGCAGATGATAAGTTATTAAGTTTTGTAAGTTCTACTAGAAGTTATACAATGTTTGCTCCTAATGATGCTGCAGTTCAACAAGCAATAACTGATGGAGTAATTGTAGATCCAAACAATTTGCCTACAGATGCTGTTGAATTGGCAATTGCAAAAAGAGATCTTTTAAATTTTGCAAAGTTACATGTATTCCAAGACCCTATTGTTACAGACGGGGTTAGTTCAGGAGATTACAAGTCATTATATTTTGCAAGAGAAATTGATTTTTCTCCTGTATATGATGAGTTTCAAGTATCGAACTTCTTAACAGAATTAAGTGTAGAAGATCCAGAAACAGGGATAGCAATTGCAACAACAGGTGGATTGTTAAACTTATTTTCAAAAGGTATAGTTATTCACGAGTTGGATGGTTATCTAAAATTCTAAAACATTAAGCTAAATAATTTAAATATGAAATATAAACACAGGTCATATTCTTATATATTAATAATAGTATTTGCATTGTTTTCATTAAATAAAGCAGATGCACAAACATCAAGAACTATTATTACAGGTGTTGTTACATCACAATCTGATGGAGAACCATTGATTGGTGCTACGGTTATGGAAAAAGATAAAGATAACCGTGTAATTAAGTCTGCATTTGCTGACTTTAATGGTAATTATTCTATTCAAATCACAGACCCAAATAATGAATTGGTATTTTCTTATGTAGGATTTGATGCTAAATCAGTAATACCAGGTAATCAAAGAACTATTAATGTTGAGTTAATAGGAAACGTATCTGAATTAGAGGCAGTAGAATTAAGAGCTGCAACAAAAGTATTTACAGGAGAGTTTGATATAGATAAAAGAAGAATTGCAACAGCAGTTTCAACTATCTCTACTAAGGAAATTAGTGAAACATCACCTGCAAATATTATGGACCAATTACAGGGACGTTTAAGTGGGGTTGATATTGCAGCTACTTCTGGGGATGTAGGTGCTGGAATGTCTATTCGTATTCGTGGTACATCTTCTTTAAATGCAAGTTCTCAACCTTTAATTGTAATTAACGGACTTCCATATGAAACAGAAATTGATGAACTTTTTGATTTTGGTTCTGCTGATGAGCAACAGTATGCAGCAATGATTGGGGTATCTCCAGATGATATTGAAGAAATTTCTGTATTAAAGGATGCTGCAGCAACAGCACAATATGGTTCTAGAGCTGCAAATGGAGTTTTACTTATTAAAACAAAAAGAGGAGCAAAAGGTAAAGCGGTTTTCTCTTATAGTTATAGATCAACTATAGGTTGGCAACCAGATGGAATTCCATTGTTAAATGGAGACCAGTATTCAACTTTAATTAAAGATGAATTTATTTCTTCGGGTATTACCACAAGTTTTCCTCAAATTGAATATGATCCAACTTATGAGTTGTATAATTTATATAACAAAAACGTAAACTGGTTAGATGAAATTACAAGAATGTCTAATAAAAATGAGCACTTTTTAAGTGTTTCTGGTGGAGGGGAAAAATCAAGATATCGTATTTCAGGAAACTATAGAGATGAAATAGGTACTACTATAGGAAATGATTTTAAACAATTTTCTGCAAGAGCTATTTTAGATTATGATATTTCTGATAAAATATCTATTTCTACAGAACTTAACTATACTCATGGTTCTTTAAATAGACCATTTACTACTGGATTAGATAATGGTACAGGTATTAGAGCATTGGCTTTAATAAAAATGCCAAACCAATCTATCTATGAAATTGACGATAATGGAAATCCAACAGATATCTATTATACTCCTTTAAATGGATTTCAACCAGGAGATGCAGGTAACTTTAACCCAGTTGCTTTAGCCAACTTAGCTAAAAATCATGTAGAAAATAACAGAATTACACCTACGTTTAGATTTAATTATAAGCCATTAAAAAGCTTAAGATATGAGGCAATTGTGAATTTTGATATTGGTACAGACAAAACTTCTAGATTTACTCCAGAAGCTGCAGTAGCTACTACTTGGAACAGTGCAAGTGCAAACCAAGCAACTTTTGCAGATGCAGAATTTTTTGGAATGCGTACAGAAAACAAATTAATTTGGAATCCAGAAACTGGAGATAAGCACTCTTTATTTGCATTATTAGCATTCCAAACTTATGAAAAAACAAGTCAAGGTTATGCTGTTACAACAACTAACTCACCAAGTAGTTTAATTCAAACTCCTATTGCACAAACAAGAGTTGAGGGGAATGGTAATGGTTTAAGTTCTTCATTTACTCAATATAGATCACTTGCTTATAACTTTTCTTTTAACTACGCATTTTTAGATCGTTATATTTTAAGTGGAGGATTGCGTTCAGAAGGGAACTCTAAATTTGGTAGTAACTACAGATATGGAATTTTCCCAAGTATTGCAGCAAAATGGATTTTCTCTGACGAGCCGTTTATGGAAGATATTGAGTTTATTGATGAATTAGGGTTTAGAGCAAGTTATGGTGAAAACGGTAACTCTCCAAGTTTTAACTATGGTCAATACAATACCTATACTAATTACAACTATAACTACTTAGATGAGCGTCCAGTTATTCCACAAAACATGGAGTTAACAGACTTAAAATGGGAAACTGTAATTCAAAAGAACGTAGGACTTACTTATTCTTTCTTTGATTATAGATTAATGGGAGATTTAGAATTCTATAGAAAAGAAACTAAAGATTTATTAACTAAAAATGCTGCAATTCCTACCACATCAGGTTTTTCAAGTATTCCTTTTATCAATCAAGGAGATTTAGTTAACGAAGGATTTGAATTAAGTGTTAGAGGAAAGATTTTTAAAACAAAAGATTTTGATGTTGATTTAAACTTTAACATTGCTAGAAACTTAAACATTGTAACTAGAATATCTGATACTCAAATAACAGAAACAGGTAACCCTTTAACAACAGGTCCTGATGGTTATTTAAAAAGAGTACAAGTAGGAAATCCAATTGGTTCTTTCTACGGATATAGATACTTAGGAGTTTATAGTACTACAGATGAGTTAGTAGCGCGTGATGAAAATAACAACATTATTTATGACTTTGATGGTACTCCTAAAACAACAGTATTTAATGGAGGTAGAGCTTTTAACGCAGGTGAAGCTAAATATGAAGACGTAAATAAAGATGGTAACATCAACAGATTAGATGTTGTTTATTTAGGAAATGCAAACCCTTTATTATATGGAGGTTTTGGAGGTACTATAAGATATAAAAACTTACAGTTAATCCCTTTCTTTAACTTTAGATTAAAGCAAAAAGTAATGAACATCGCTAGAATGAATACAGAAAGTATGGATGATTTTGATAATCAAAGTACTGCGGTATTACGTAGATGGAGATACGAGGGAGATGTAACAGATATTCCTAAGGCTTCTTTTGCTAACCCTGTTAACACATTAGCATCTGATCGTTTCTTAGAGGACGCTTCTTTTGTAAGATTAAAGTCATTGACATTAAGATATAATGTAGCAAAATCATTAGCAGAAAAGTTTAACCTTACTAGTGCTATGTTCTTTGTTACAGGAACAAACTTAATTACGTTTACAAAATATTCAGGTCCAGATCCAGAAGCTGGTGTAGGTGGAGCATGGAACAAGATTGGTTATGATACTAGTCAAACTCCTAGAGCTCAGCAAATAACTGCAGGTATTAATCTACAATTTTAAACAGTCAATACTATGAAACAAAATATATTAAAAATATTCACATTAATTTCAGCTTTGTTGCTAACGTTAACATCGTGTGATGATTACTTAGATTTGCAACCAAAGGATAGTCTTATTCAACAAGACTTCTGGAAAAACAAAGAACAAGTTAAAGCTGCTTTGGCTGGGTGTTATGCCTCTATGAACCAATCTGCATTTACAGATAGAGTTTTAAAGTGGGGAGAGCTTAGAGCTGATATGGTAGCTCCATTTACAGCTTCAGGAAATGATGTCAATTTGATGAAAAATTATATGGTGCCAACAAATAATTTGTCTGATTGGAGATCTTTTTATGCAACCATTAATTACTGTAACTTAGTATTAAAGTTTGCAGATGGTGCTCAGGCTAATGATTTGTCTTTTACCGAACAAGAATTAAAAACATTTAAGGCAGAAGCTTTAACCATCCGTTCTTTGGTTTATTTAATTCTAGTTAAAAACTTTAAAGAAGTACCTTTAGTATTAACAGCTACATCAGACAATCAAGTTGATTTTTATGTAGAGAAAAATACTGAACAAGAAATTTTAACACAAATTATTACTGATTTAGAGTCAGCTGTAGAAGATTTAAACTTATCTTATGCAGATCCTAGATATGACAAAGGAAGAATGACTAAAGGTGGAGCTTTAGCTATTTTAGCAGATACTTATCTTTGGAATGAGCAATATGACGATTGTCTTTCTGCATGTACTCGTATTAATAATTTAAATAAATATGAGTTAGTAAATGGAGCTGAATGGTTCAATAGTCTTTTTATTGAAGGAAATTCTGTAGAAGGGATTTTTGAATTACAGTTTGATGATATTGCAGCTACTGTAAGAAATGCTTTCTATTGGGCAAATCCAGATTTTATTGCATTTGACGGTATTCAATCTCTTTATCACGAAGGAGGAATAAATGATGTTAGAGGACTTACTTCTACTTTTGATGATTTTCTTTTTGTATTTAAATATACAGGGTTAGATAGAACAGGAAGATATAGAGGTAACAATGATTTTTACAACAATTTTATTTTTTATAGATATGCTGATATAAAGTTGATGGAAGCTGAGGCTTACATTTTATCAACAACACAACAAGATTTACAAAAAGCATACGATTTAATAAATGAAGTACACCAAAGAGCAGCTAGTAATATTGTAGATCCAAACATTAACGAACCATTTTTGTTAGAAGCTTTATTATTAGAAAGACAAAAGGAATTTGCTTTTGAAGGAAAAAGATGGCATGATTTACTTCGTTTTGCTAAACGTAATAATTTTCAAAGACAGGACTTAATTCTAAATTTAGTAGATTTTAAGGCAGGTGATGAAGATTATGATCAGATTTTAAGTTTCTTTTCAAATACAGAATCTTATTATCTACCTATATATCAAGATGAATTAAATAGAAATCACAATTTAGTTCAAAATCCTTATTACGAAAACTAAACATTTAAAATTATGAAAACAACTAATAAATTTATTACTTGGTTTGGAGGGTTAGCATTATTAATACTAACAATGACTAGTTGTGAAGATGAGTTAGATGGTACTACTTACTTTACAACAGATGAAATGACCATTATGCAAACATTAGAAGCTAATCCAGAAAAGTTTTCGATGTATGTAGAGATGATTAAAAAAGCAGATCTTTTTAATGCATTAAAAAGTTATGGTAACTATACTTGTTTTGCACCTAATAACGAAGCTGTAAAAACATATATATCTGATAAATGGGGAGTTACTTCAGTAGATCAATTAAATACCCCTGAACAGATAGAGTTTTTAAAAACATTGGTAAGATTCCATACAACTCCTGTTGGAAGAGCTACAAGTAGTTTTATAGAAGGACGTTTACCAGATACTACTTTTACAGGTGATTTTATTACTACCTCTTATTTAGCTGGTGGTGGTATTGCTAATATTAAAATTAACAGAGAGGTTGGACTTGATAAATATGATATTAGAACTAATAATGGTATTATTCACGGTTTAACTGGTGTATTAGAACCTTATGTTAATTCAGTACCAAAAGTAATGGAAGATAGAGGTGAACATACAATTTTTGTTGAAGCAATGAAGAAAACTGGATATTATGATGTTTTTGATGAATTACTTAGACCTGATGGTTCTAAAAATAATTTTACAATTTTTGCTGAGTCAGATGAGGTTTATGCTCAAGAAGGAATTAATTCATTTGCAGACTTAGTGGCTAGAGTATCGCCTAATGAGCCAGATTTTGAAGATCCATTAAATGCTTTAAACAGATATGTTGCTTATCATGCTACTCAAACCTTTATGTATTCTACTGATATTCCTGAAGATGGATTTATCAATACAGTTTTACCTAAAAATGCTATTAAAGCATTCAAGACAGATAAGTTTTTAAAATTAAATGAAACTGAAGAAGGGGTTAATGATACTTGGACATCATTAATATATGCGGATAGTAATTATCCTGCAAAAAATGGAGTATACCATACAGTAGATAAATTATTTACCATTTTTACTCCTAAACCAAAGCATATCTTTT
The DNA here is from genome assembly GCF_001697185.1 of Wenyingzhuangia fucanilytica. Lineage (GTDB taxonomy): Bacteria > Bacteroidota > Bacteroidia > Flavobacteriales > Flavobacteriaceae > Wenyingzhuangia > Wenyingzhuangia fucanilytica. The sequence continues at coordinate 868,048 of NZ_CP014224.1, forward strand.
TTGATTTTACAAGTGATCAACCAGAGATTCAGTCTAAAGAAATTGGAGGTCAAAGTGATTATAGAGGTCCAGACGCTTATGAGTTTATCAGATGGGAGCCAGCAAGTCAAGAACAACGTCATTTAACACAAGGAAACAGAGTTAATTTAAATAGAAATGTATTTTCTGTACACAGTTATTCTTGGATGGAATTTGATACACCGGTAATTCCAAGAGGTAAATATGAAATGTTAATAGTTGGAAATATGTCTAGAAGAGGTAGAGGAGCTGTTCAGATTTATTGGGATGGAGAACCTTTAGGTAAAGTTTGGGACATGAACTCTGTAAGAAATACTGGTTGGCCTGATGCTACTCAAATGGAATTAAACGGATTTAGATTAGGATATGATTGGATTACAAATAATGCAGGTACTAGCCAAGCAGAACTAGAGTCTAATTCTAGATTCCTTATTACCGATGAACTTTTATGTTCTGAGCAAAAAAGACACGTATTAAGACTAGAAACTGTTAGGTCTGGGGTTACTCCATTAGATTTTGTTGAGTTTATTCCGGTTGAAGAATAAAAATTAAATATTAAAGATCTTAGAATGAAAAACATAAATAATTTTATATTAAACTTCAGTCAAATTATAGCAAGTCTAATGGTTGTAATAGCTGTTAGTAGTTGTAACTCATGGGATGACCATTATGAGCAATTAGATACTAGATTGGAGTCAGACATCATAACAGTATTGTCAGAAGACAGTAATTACTCAACCTTCTTGTCATTACTACAACAAACGGATTATAAAGATTTTCTAAAAACCTCTCAAGCTTATACTGTTTGGGCTCCAAATAATGCAGCTTTAGCACAGGTTTCAGATGATATTTTAAATGATCCTGATATGTTAAAACAATTAGTAGAAAATCATATTAGTAGAAACTCATACAACTCGAGTAACTTAGATACTCCACTTTTTGTTAAAATGTTTAACAATAAATATATAGAGTTTACAAATGCAGGAGGAAGTACATCTTTTGGTGGAGTTGAACTTATAGAGAAAGATGTTTTAACCGCTAATGGTATTTTACACAAAATAGGTACAACTTTAACAGTTAGACCAAATATTTGGGCGTACCTTAACGAAAATTCAGATGATTTCTTATCATTAATGGAGTATTTTAATCAGTTTAACGAAACTGTTTTTGATGAGCCAAATAGTGTAAGAGTAGGAAGAAATTCATTAGGACAAATTGTTTACGATTCTGTTTTTAAAACTTCTAATAAAAGGTTTGACTCTATTGGAGATTTAAGTTCTGAAGAAGAACGTTTTACTTTTATAGGTTTAACAGATGCTGTTTATACAGATGTGTTTAACTCTCTTAAAGGTTATTTTCAATATCCAGTAGAGGATAGTATTAAAAGTGTTACTGATAAAGTAATTTTTAACAACTTAAACTTTCCTGTAATTGATTCAGATGAATTAGATGGAACAGAATTGTTAACAACAACAGATAATCTGGTAACTATAAATAAAGCTTCTATTGCTGAAGAACATGAATTAAGTAATGGAAATTTATTTGTAATGAATCAGTATGATTTAGCTCCTAAAAATGTTGCTTATAAGCCTGTAAGATATGAGATAGAGAATATTGAAAGAAGAGAAATAGGATCGTTAGTAGATCTTACTATTTCATCAAGATTTAATTCTTTGGCTTCTGGAGGTTTTACTAACGTGGTAGATCTTCTAAATAGTCCTGATGGTAATGACGGTAACAACTATTTTGAAGTTGCTTTTGAAAACGTGTTATCTGCTAGTTATACTATCAATTTAAAGTTTACACCAGTGGGGGCACCACAACAAACCAAATTAAAATTTGAGTTTAGTTATGTAGATGAAAACAAAAACACTGTTGTTGATGAAATTGATGCCATAACAGTTAGTCATTTAGAAGATGGTATTATTAGTATAGGTGGTACATATGATATACCAGTGTATATTAATGAAGAAAATGATAATGAATACTCTGTAAAGTTAAAAGTTATTGTTGATGTAAGTGATGCAGAAACAATATTATACTCTCGTAGATTTGGTATTGACTATGCAGAATTAGTACCCGTAGACTAAATTATTACTATTAAAACTTAAATATGAATTATCTGACTATGATAAAAATTAAAAATATACATTCTCTGCTTTTCATTTTATTCTTCGGAATTACTAGTGTATTGCAAGGACAGGAGAAAGCCATTATTGTAACAGGTACAGTAATGGGGGCGATTAATAATGAGCCATTAACTGGAGTTAATGTGCGAACAGGACAATATTCATCTGTATATACAGATGAAAATGGAGAGTTTTCTATTAGAGTACCTGATGCTAATGTAACATTAACAGTTGCAAGTACAGATTTTAGTACTAAAGAAGTTGCGTTAAAAGGACGTTCAGTAGTTGAAATTAAAATTTATGCAGATGATTTTAATTCTTACTACGGAAAAGTTGGAATGCCACTAGGAAAACAAACCAAGACCTCTGTAGTAAATGCAGTAGAAACAAAACAAACAAAATTAGAATCTTCAAGAGAATCGTTATCTAACGTTATTAATGGAGAAGTTGCTGGTGTTAGATCAATCATGAGATCTGGAGTACCTGGTGTTGGTGCTAATATCTTTGTGAGAGGATACAATACTTTAAATAGTTCTACTCAACCATTAATTGTTGTGGATGGAATGATGATAGAAACTAATACTTTTAATAATAATGATTTAATTAGAGGTTATTCTTACGATCCTTTATCGGACATTAACCCTAAGGATATTGCTAATATTACTATTATAAAAGATGCAGCTTCTATCTATGGATCTAGAGGAGCTAACGGAGTTATCTTAATTGAAACTAACAAAACTGAAGACATTACTACTAAAATAGATTTTGTTGTTCAAGGTGGTTTTAACTTGGCTCCTAAGAGTCTTCCAATGATGAATAACAATCAGTTTAGAACTTATTTAGCAGATCAAATGAATGATTCTGGTATTTATGATGAAACAGGTGGTATTGCTAACTTACCTTTCTTTAATGAAAATCCTTCTTTTGAAGATTATGAAATCTATCATAATTCAACAAATTGGCAAGAAGAAGTTTTTGATAATAGTTATGTAAATGATTATTACTTTAAAGTAACTGGAGGGGATGAAATTGCTAAGTATGGATTGTCAGTTGGTTATACAACTAACAACGGTGTAGTATCTAGTACAAAGTTTAACAGATTTACAACTCGTTTTAACGCAGATACTAATATTACAGATAGACTTTCTTTAATGACAAACTTAAGTGTAAGTTACGGAGAACGTGATTTATATGATAATGGACTTTATAGTTCTTCTCCTATAACTTCTGCTTTAAATAAATCTCCATTTTTAGCTCCGTTTACGCCAAATGCAGACGGTATTGTTACTGGAATTTATCAAGATATTGATCAAATAGGTGGGTTTAGTAACCCTAAAGCAATTGTTGATAATGCTACTTTTGCTGCAAAAGATTACAACTTATATGGTCAAGTAGATTTAGGATATAGAATTACTGATGATTTAAAAATTTCATCTTTATTTGGTGTTAACTACATTAAAAACAGACAAAATGTTTTCTTACCAGATGTAGGTTTATCATCTGAAGTTAATGAGTATGGAGATATTCTTAGAAGAACTTCAAAAGTTAGTGCAGAAAGTTTGTTAGCTTTTTATAATGATACAAGATTAAACTACTTATTAAGTGTTGATAATATCCATCAGTTTTCTTTTAACTTAGGATTGCGTTATAACCAAAACAATTACACCAATTCTTATTCATTAAATGGAAATTCTTCTGATGATAACTTTACTTCATTAGATTCTGGAGACAGGTTAACAAACGTTACTTCTGGTAGCATTGGAAACTGGAAATATGCATCATCATATGCTAATGTGGACTATTCTTTATTAAATAAGTATTTTTTAAGTGGTAATATATCTGCAGATGTTTCATCTCGTTTTGGTGATGATCAACCAGTTGGAATTTTTCCATCTATTGGTGCAGCTTGGTTAGTTTCATCAGAAAAATTCATGGCTAATTTATCAGATTTGGATCAGTTAAAAGTTAGAGCAAGTTATGGTTTAACTGGTAACTACGGTATTGGAAACTATAATGCAGAATCTTACTTTGTATCTAATAGATTTTTAGAAGGAGCAGGTCTTGTTAGTGGTAACGTTGCTAATAGCTCTATTCGTTGGGAAGAAACTAAAAAAGCAAACTTAGGTTTTGATTTTGGATTATTTAATGAAAGAATTTCTTTTAGTGCAGATTATTTTTACAATGTAACTGATGGATTATTAAACCAAACAGAAATTAGCCCTATTTATGGTCAACAAAATTACATTAGTAATGAAGGAAAGTTAAACAACCGTGGTACGGAATTTAGCTATAACGCTCGCATATTTAATACTGAAAACTTTAAATGGGATCTAGGAGGAAATATATCACGTTATAGAAATGAAATTTCATCTATTCCAGGTCAAGAGCAAATTATTCATGTAGAAGGAGTTGATGCTACAATTATCAATAGAGAAGGAAGTGCTTTAGGATTGTTCTATGGATATAAAACAGATGGAATTTATAACAGTTCAGCAGAAGCATCTGCAGCTGGGTTAAGCTGGAGAGATTTCCAAGGATTTAATCAACCATTTGTTGCGGGAGATGTTAAGTTTGTAAATACAAATAATTCTGATAACGTAATTAATGAAGATGATAGAGTGGTTATTGGAGATCCAAACCCTGATTTTACAGGAATGTTCTACAACAACTTTACTTATAAAAACTTTACTTTATCGGCAGTGTTTACCTTTAGTAAAGGAAATGATGTTTATAATGCTTTAAGAAGACAAACAGAGTCTATGAGTAATTTTGCTAATCAAAGTCAAGCAGTAGTAAATCGTTGGAGAGTTGAAAATCAAGAAACAAACATTCCAAGATCTGTTTATGGAGATGCTATGGGGAATTCAAGATTCTCTGATAGATGGATAGAAGATGGTTCATTCATCAGACTTAAAACATTGTCATTATCTTATAGTCCAGAAACTTTTAACGCTACATTCTTTGTTACAGCTAATAACTTGTTAACATTTACCAAATACTTAGGATATGATCCAGAATTTAGTAACTCACAAATAAGTTATTTACAAGGTATTGATGGAGGAATGACACCTCAATACAGTTCAGTTGTATTAGGAGTAAGAGTAGGATTATAATATTGCTATAATCGATTTATAATAATAAAAAAAAGATATAATGAAACAATATATAAAATTTACGTTAGGCTTATTCTTAGGTTTATCTTTACTAACCTCTTGTGAGGATATGTTAAATGTAGACCCAGAAGAAGTACTACTATCCGGAGATTATTTAGGAGATGATGAATTAGATGCAAGATCAGCTTTGTTTGGTGTGTTATCTCAATTGCAAGAGGTTGCAGGACAATACATTGTGTTGGGAGAAATGCGTGCAGATTTAGTTGATGTAAACTTAGATACAGAAGATGAGTTGAGACAGTTAAACAGTCTTGAAATTAGTAATGATAACAGTTTTATAGACCCTACAACACTGTTCTCTATTATCAATAACTGTAACTTTGCTTTAGTAGGTATCGATACAAAAGCTTATGAAGAAAGATTGTTAGAAGATTATGCTTCTATCATGAGAATTAGAACATGGGCACAAATGCAAATCCTTATCAATTATGGTAAATTACCATATATAGATAAGCCAATTAGAAGTGACGATAACTTTAAAGATGAATATCCTTTGTTAGATTTTAATCAAGGTTTAAATCAGTTGATTAGAAATTTACAAGCTATTGCTGGTATTGATAATGTTAGTAGACACGAAAGCTCTTTAACTTTTAATATAGAAAGTATGATTCCTAATAATGATATCCTTTTAGGAGACTTGTTTTTATGGAGTGGAGATTATATTGGAGCAGCAGAAAGCTATAAGAGATTTTTAGACAATCAATTTGATGGTGGACCAATATATCGTTTAAATAACTATACTACTAGAGTTGAAGAGACAGGTACAGGATATGTTATTGCTGGTAGTTCTTGGAGAAGTATTTTTAGTAATAATACACCACAACCAAGTGAGTCAATTAATATTATTGGGTTTAGCGAACAATACAGACAACCTAATAATATTTATGACATAGCTACAACTCAAATGAAGCCTTCGGAATCAATATTATTGAATTGGAGTGCGCAAGATTATGGTTACGAAGGAGTACCTGTTCAAATAGCTGAATATCCTTATGATTATAGATATTATTCATCTGTAAATCAATTAGATCCTGAGTTGTTAGGGAAATACCAAGAGGAATATTTTATGTGGAATAGAGCTGCTAAAATATATTTAAGATATGCAGAAGCAATTAACTATGCTGGTTACCCAGAACATGCTTTGGCTATTTTAAATGGTATTTTTAACAATCCAGATGTAGAACCTAAGGATGCGCCTATTTTTAACAATGCACAAACATTCTTAAATTTTGATTTAGATGCATATTTCACAACTAATAATAGTGATGAACCAATTTCTGGACTTTTGGGAGTTAGAGATAGAGCTGGTTTGGCTCCAGTTTCTGTACCTAGTGGTTTAACACAAAGTGAAACAATTGATCAAGTTGGGGCTTTAATTTTAAATGAAGCTGCATTAGAATTGGCGTTTGAAGGAAATAGATGGGAAGATTTAGTTCGTTTTTCTAGAAGAGCTAATGATCCAAGTATTATTGCTGATGCTGTTGCTAATAAATTTGAATTAGCAGGGAATGCTGCTCAAGCAAATAGTGTAAGACAAAAATTATCTAATCCAAGTAATTGGTTTTTACATTTAGATGTACCAGATAATTTTGTAGAACAATAAGAGTATTATTGTAGAAATTAATAAATTAAAAAAAGGAGAATCTTATAAAGATTCTCCTTTTTTTGTTTAGCTACGTGTTTAATAGGTAAAAAGAACGATAATTTAGTGGTATAGTGTTATGTTTTATATTGTTAATATGAATTATTTACAATATTGCATCTAAAGATTGTTTTCTTTCTAAGAAATTAATTTTTAAACTCATTGGTTCAACATTACTATAACTTCTCATAGTTAAAAAGTATTAACATATAAATTAAGTAAATTAAAAACAAAATGAATTTTTTTAGATTAACCACATTAATTTGTTTAGCAGCTATTTCTAGCTGTATAGGAAGTGATAAAAAATCAAAGCAAAAAAAGAAACCAAACTTTTTATTTGTATTAGTAGATGATCAATCGGCATTTGATTTAAAAATATACAATCCTAATTCTATTTTAGAAACCCCTACCATAGATAAGCTTGCCAAAGAAGGTTTGGTTTTTGAAAGTGCTCGTCATATGGGATCTATGAATGGAGCGGTGTGTACTCCCTCAAGACATATGATTATGAGTGGTCGTACTGTTTGGCATTTACCACTAAGTGCTGAATTTCAAAAACAAACAGCCCCTCACGAAATAGATGAACAAACCATAGGAGCTGTTTTTAATAGAGCAGGTTACAAAACAATGAGAACTTGTAAAAAAGGAAATTCATATCCTGGTGCTAATAAGCAGTTTACAGTAGTTCACGATGCTACAAAACGTGGAGGTACAGAAGAAACAGGTAGTGCATGGCATGCAAAACAAGTGTTGAGCTATTTAAACAATCGTGAAGCACAAAAAGAAGATGATCCGTTTTTTATTTACTTTGGGTTTTCTCATCCACATGATACAAGAAATGGAACTCCAGAGTTATTAAAAAAATATGGAGCTATTAATCATAAAGATCCTAATAGTTTACCTCCACTAAATGCAAAACAACCTCAATTACCTGAAAATTATTTAAAAGCACATCCTTTCCATCATGGACACCCAGAACTTAGAGATGAGGAACGTGTAAGTGGGGTTTGGAAAAATAGAGATGAAAATACGATAAGAAACGAACTAGGTAGAGAATTTGCATGTTCAGAAAACATAGATATCCAACTAAATAAAGTTTTGGATAAGTTAGACGAGATGGGTGAATTAGACAATACCTATATCATTTATACTGCAGATCATGGAATGGCAATTGGGCGTCATGGTTTACAAGGAAAACAAAATTTATACGAACATACTTGGAGAGTTCCTTTTATTGTAAAAGGTCCTAATTTACCTTCAGGAAAAAGAGTTAAAGGGAATATTTATTTGTTAGATGTATTACCAACTTTGTGCGATTTAGCAGGGATTAAAACTCCAGAAACAGTTGAGGGGAAAAGTTTTGTACCTGTTTTAAAAGGTGAAAAAGAAGTAGTAAGAGAAGTGATGTATGGAGTTTATGCAGGTGGAACAAAACCAGGAATGCGTACAGTTAAAAAAGGAGATTGGAAATTGATTAAGTATGATGTAATGGATGGTACTGTTAGAGAAACTCAATTATTTAATTTGGCTGAAAATCCAAATGAATATTTGCCAGAGCATCATAAAAAAGGTGAAATGGAAACAGATTTGGCTGAAAATCCTAAATACGCAGCAAAATTAGCAGAAATGGAAGCTTTATTACTAGAGCAAATGATTGCTAATGAGGACCCATATAGATTATGGAATCAACCTAAGGCAAATTAAAAGTAGATAAAATTGTATTTTAAAATAAAGGCCCTGTTATATTATTTAGCAGGGCTTTTGGTTTAGTATAGTTAGGATATAACAGAGATTAATAAAAATTTTAATCATTGAAAGTATTTACAACTGTTAATACACCATGTGTCATAGCTTTAGGGCTCTAAATTATAATATAGTGATGCTCTTTGTGGTATTTTCGACATATTATAAATTAAAAAAGAGAAAGTTTATGAAAAGAAAAGTACAATTATTTTGGACTGCTTTATTTGCAGTGTGTATTGTTAATGCACAAACAGTAGGAGATGTTTTTATGGTAAATGACGTAAATTATACTGTAACAAGTTTATCTCCAAATGAAGTAGAGTTAGGAGATAATAAGACTTCATTATTAACAAGTATTATTGTTCCAACTACTATAGAAGATACTAATACTTCAACAACTTATACTGTTACCGCTATTGGTGAAAATGCATTTAATACAAATGATAATATTACCTATATTGAGTTACCAGCTTCTGTTACCGAAATTAAGTACAGAGCTTTTGCTTACGCGGATGGTATAGAAACTATCAATTTTACAACGACTAGTGGTGTTACGATATTAGGGAGGCAAGCTTTTTTTACTTGTGCTATTAGTGATGTTAATGAGTTGTTTGAACTTATTGAAGAAGTTGGTCAAGGATGCTTTTCTAGAGCAAACCTTACAAATACATTCAGTACTGCTGCATCGTTAACTAATCTAGTAGAAAGTGCTAATTTTAGAGAAAATGAAATGGAAATTGTAGACTTGTCTGCATCAACATCTTTAACTACTTTACCAGCATCTTCATTTATATTATGCCCTAATATAGTTACTGTAAAATTACCACTTAATTTAACTTCAATAGGGGCAAGTACATTTGATGGTTGTACCTCATTAAACGAAATGGAAGTAGAAGCAACTGATCCTTCATCAATAACTGTTGATGCGTCAGCTTTTACTGGCTCTGGTATTGCAACAGCAACTCTTTATGTACCTGTAGGTTCAAAATCTGCTTATGAGGTGGCTGATGTTTGGAAAGATTTCGGAACTATTGTAGAGGGGGATATTACATTAAGTACAAACGAAGTTGAAAAAGAATTCAATTTTAATATTTACCCTAACCCTACAAGTGATGTTGTTACTATTAATAGTAATCAGCTTAATGATGCTAGCGTAAGTGTCTATGATATTACAGGGGAATTATTGTTTGTAAATAAATTAGAAGGTAGCTCATCTAATATTGATATATCTAATTTGATATCTGGGGTTTATATGTTTAAAATAGAAACAAGTAAAGGTCAATTTACAAAACGAATTATCAAAGAATAAAGTATATCTCAAATTCTTTGTATAAAAAGCTCAACAATTATTTGTTGAGCTTTTTTTTAGTAAAACACAATAATGATAGTGTTTTGTTGTCAAATGAGCTATGTTTTAAAGTAATTGAATTATAATTAATATTAAATAGCCTTATAAGTTGATAATATTACATTGATGTATTAGTGAGTTTTGTCGTTTTAATAATGAGTTAACTCTCTAGTATTTTATGAACATAACTATTAGCTTAAATATGGTAAAAAATTACTTTTTAAAAAGAATCTCTAAATTAAGACAGAACAAAATAATTTTCGGATTAAATATTGTTTTCTTTTTAGTCGTTAATCATGCAAATGCACAATTAATTCATCCAGGAATAACACATAAATTATCCGATTTAGATCGTATGAAGTACATGGTAGAGGCGGGAATAGAACCGTTTGCTACTACATTTCAAAATCTAAGTAATAATTCTAAAGCTCAATATACTTATCCTATCAATGTTGTAAATCAAGATCCTTCTTATATCACAGAATATTCTAGTGCTAGTGATGCGTGGTTTATTAATGATGGTACAGCAGCCTATTATAATGCTCTAATGTGGTACATAACCGGTGATGAAAGACATGCACAGAAAGCAGTAGAAATTTTTAATACTTGGAAAGGGTTAAAAAGAAATACAATGACAGTACCCTTAAGTTCTGGTCGTATTTGGCGAATTATAGAAGCAGCTGAAATCATTAAGCATACTTATGATGGTTGGGCAGCATCAGATATGCAGGAATTTAAAGACATGCTTGTCTATCCAGGATATTCAACAACAACTGTTCCTACAGCAGCCATAAATAGTGGAGATATTACTTTTTATTGGAGAGTATATCAAGGGGATCCTGCAAGACATGGAAATCAAGGATTGTTTTGTATGAGAACCATGATGGCTATGGGAATCTTTTTAGATAATGAAGTGATGTACGATAGAGCCTTACGTTATTTACAAGGAGAATCACATCGTTCAGATGATTTAGCATATCCATCAGGGCCTTCGATTAATAATAGTCAAAAAACATCTTGTGAATATTTTGATGAGTTTACCCAAAATGGTTTTGAAAATACAATTACGGATTATGGATATAATGAAGTGATTAGTAATTATATATATGAAAATGGTCAATGTCAAGAATCTTCTAGAGATCAAGCACATGGATTGGCAGGAGTTTCTACCATTGCCGTGATGGCAGAAATGGCTTGGAATCAGGGAGATGATTTATATGGACATTTAGACAATAGACCTTTGTTAGGATTAGAGTTTTACTATCGTTATAATTTAAGTTTAGAAAACTCGTATCCAGATCAAACAACTCCTTGGGAACCTACAGTTGCATCTGGAGAGTATATAGAAAGAACAGATCGTTCTGGTCGTTGGAAATCTTTAAAAATCAATCCATACTTAGTTTGTAGTACAGGTGATGAGTTTTTAGAACGTGGTAAACATAATTTACAACCAGTTTATGAAATGAATTTAGGTCATTATAAAGATCGTTTAGGTTTACCTAGTGATGATTATAAATGGCTACAAAGAGGTTTTGATTATTTAACAAAACAAATAGGAGTAGAAGCAGAAGGAACGGTAACCGACCACCCAGGTTTTGGAGGATTAAAATTCCGTAGAGTAAGTCCAGGTGATCCAATTAGTGGTTTTGATAGCAATGGGTTACCTGTTTATAAAGTAAACAATCTTCCGATGACTATTGAAGCTGAAAACTATGATTATTTTGTAATAGAAGGAGAAGGACGTACTTATAGTGATAGTGATTCTGAAAATTCAGGAGGAGCCTATAGAACAAATGAAGGAGTTGATGTAAAAGTTTGTTCAGAAGGAGGTTATAACATCACCAATATTGCAAATGGAGAGTGGCTTACCTATACCGTAAATGTTCCTGCCAATGGAACTTATGATATTTCAATTCGATATGCTGCAGCAAATGCTAATGGAAAAATTAAAGTAGATTTTGCTAATGAAGAAAAAGTTTCAGAAGTAACAGTTCCGTTTGGAGGGGAAAATTCTACTGGGTTAAATGATTGGAAAAATCTTAAAATAGGAACTAAGGTTGATTTAACCAAAGGTGTTCAGCAAATGAAGGTCTTATTTAGTGGAGCAAATAATTCTTTTGAACTTAATAATATAGAAGTTGTATTAGTTAAAGAAGCGCAAGAGCCAGTAAATTTAGCACACATTCACGGAACGGCTACACAATCAATAGATTCTGACCCATGTCCTTACGGAGGTTGTGCAGAATTGGCAATTGATGGGAATACTAACGGAAACTTTGGAGCAGGTTCAGTATCCCATTCAGCTCATGGAACGAATGGCTCTTTAAAATGGTGGCAAGTAGACTTAGCAAAAAATTACAATATAGAAACTATTAATATTTATAACAGAACAGGTTATGAGTCAAGATTGTCAGACATTACCGTAGAGATAAAAGATACGAATGGGAATGTAACGTTTAGTCAGTTTTATGAAGGATATCCTAATCCATCACAAACAATTGAAACAGGAGGTGTTGTAGGTAGTGTTGTTAAAATATCAAAAACATCAGATACAGGTATTACCCTTGCAGAGGTAGAAGTTTATGGAGTGGATGAGGAGGTGTCGTTATCTACAGATAGCCATAAACTAGCCAGTACTGTTGGATTGTATCCAAACCCAGTAAACTCAGAAATAAACATTACCAATGGAATTGGAACAAAATTGATAGTGTATAATGTTTTAGGAGTTGAATGTTTTACTACAGAAATAAAGAGTAACCATCAAAAAGTAAATGTTAATGCACTAACAAATGGTGTGTACTTTATGAAGATTACTAAAAACGGAAGTTCTTTTACTAAAAAAATCATCAAACAATAATGAAGAATAATTCAATAAATGTTTTAAAGATTGCCATATGTTCTATTGCAATGTTTGTGTATAGTGTTTCGCTTGTAGCTCAATCCATTGTGGTAAACTCAACTAATTACAAACAAACTATTGATATGATTGGTGGAGATATGGAGCGTAGCTCATCTGCTATTCAAAGTGCTAAGAATAAAGAAGAAATCATTCAATGGGGGTTTGGAGATATCAATTTTAATGTTTGTAGAGTTCAATACGACAAAAACCAAGAAATTACGGAGGGAGTTAAAAATTGGTCTTTTTATGATAAGCAGGTTACTACCATGCAAGCCATTAAAGCAGTAAATCCTGATATTAAGTTTTTTGCAACCATGCGATCTGATTATGATGGTTATGGTGATGATAACAATATGCCAGATTGGATTCATACCTATAGTTCTAAAGTAACAGATGTTGAAAAATATGGTGTTTTTTTAGCGGATTATTGTGAGTATATGAGTAACCAAGGAGTGCCTATTGATATTTTATCTACAGCAAAAGAATGGATGTGGCATGTAAGAGCTTCAGAAGCAGATGATATAATCAATACTCTAAATAGCGAATTAGACGAAAGGGGTATTGTAAAGCCAGTGATTATAGATCAAGGATTTTGGAGTTTAGCTGCGGGGAATACTTACTTAAGAGATGTGGCTTCATTAGGAACAAAAGATTTGTATACTGGTTTTTGTAGTCATAATTATGCTAATGAAGATCCAGATCAGTGGGTGGCCATTACAGAAAGAGCCAATGCTTTAGGGAAACCCATGTATGATGATGAGACAAGTACAGGGAGTGGTTCTCCAACCTATGGTGTAGAAAGAGAAATGTTTAAACAAATTGATGAGTATATAAAAAAAGCAGAAAGGTATAAAGCGGGTTTAAATGGAGAAGTTTATTTTGAAATATGGTCTCGTGGAATTGATAAAGAAACCCGTTCTATTTATTTTCCTGCAAAAGGAACTGGTACTAGATTAAGAGGGTATTATATGATGAAACAGTTTTCTAATAATATATTAGGATACACCTATGTAACTTCTTCTGTAAATGACCTATCAAAGGTTTATACCATTACTTTTAGAAAAGATGATAAAATAGTTTTGTGGGTAATTAACGAAAGTACTTCAGAATATACCATGCCTATTACTATGGATCAATCTACCATTACAAGTGAGGTGGCAACACATTATTGGACAAATAATACTCCTATAGAAGGTTCTATAACTTCATATACCGCTTCTGGAAATACTTTTACACCGACTCTAGAAGGTGAAAGTATGAATTGCTACATTTTTGATGTTACAGAGGAAACGGTAGAATTTTGTAACCATTCATCAGCTACAGATATTATTGAAGCTGAGTGTTATCATGACATGTCTGGAATAGAAAAAGAAGATAATACAGAAGGTACAGAGAGTATTACTGGAATTAATGATGGAGACTGGATAAAGTTTGATGCAATTGATTTTGGAGAAGGAGTAGATAGTTTAAAAGCTAGAGTAGCTAGTAATACAACAGGTGGGAGTATAGAAATTAGAACAGAAAGTGTGTCTGGAACTTTAATAGGGACATTGCCTGTAAATACTACTTTTGGATTACAAAATTGGGAAACTTTAAGTGTAGAGATTGACCCTATAGCAGGAGTTAAAGATGTTTATTTTGTGTTTAAAGGTGGAGCAGGAGACCTTTTTAATATAAACTGGTTTCAGTTTTTAACCCCAATGCCTTCAGTTGATTTAGAAGGTAATACTGCTAACGGTTCTGTTTCTTTAAGTTGGGATTTGAATCATTTGGAATTAGCTACTCAAAATTTATACAGAAACATATTGCTTAGCGAAACAGGAAAAATATTGGTGGCAGAAAATATAGCTACAAATACTTATGCGGATCATGAGGTAAATAACGGAGAAACATATTACTATTGGGTTGAAGCTACAACGAATGATTCTTCTGTAATAAAATCTAACATTGTTACAGTTACACCATCAATTCCAAATTTAGCATTGGCAACAAATGGTAGTGTGGCTACGCAATCATCTACAGCTTATAGTGGTCCGCCAGAACTAGCTATTGATGGAAATACAGATGGAAATTATGGTGGTGGATCAGTAACTCATACAGAACACGGAGAGAATGGTTCTAATACTTTAAAGTGGTGGCAAGTAGATTTAGGAGCTAATTATATTATAGAAAACATCAATATTTACAATAGAACAGGGAGTAATTACGGAGAAAGGCTAAATAATTTTACTGTAGAAGTAATAGATGATAAAGGAAATATAACTTTTACACAGTTTTATGCAGATTATCCAAACCCTTCACAAACAATTGAGGTAGGTGGCGTAACAGGGAGTATGGTAAAAATATCTAAAACATCTGATTACGGAATTACATTGGCAGAGGTTGAAGTATATGGATCAAACTTGTTAAGTATGGGGAATAGAGATTTTAATAAAATTAATGTTTATCCTAATCCAGTATCTAATAATGTTATCATAACCAATAGCCAAAATTCAACTGTTGAATTTTATACAGTTCTAGGTAAGTTGGTGTTTACGGATGTGGCAAAAAGTAATGAGGAGTCTTATGATATTAGTGATTTTGGCAAAGGAATTTATTTTGTTAAAATCAATCAACATGGGGTAAGTAGCACAAAAAAAATAATTAAAAAATAAAATTATATCATTTTAAATATGAAAAAAGATATCAAAAATAAAGTTATATGGTTTTTATTGTTTTGTACAAGTACACTATTTGCTCAAACAACAATTAATAGTATATCTGAGTTAGCAGAGGCAGCCGCAAAGTCTAATCAAAATATTGTGATGAGTCCAGGGGTTTATCAAATGACAGATTATCTAACTCAAGAAGTTAAAGATAATAATACTCCTGCAGATGAATTTGGAAGAAGAGCCATGATTCGCTTTAGTGGGAGTAATAATATTTTTGATTTTACTGGAGTAACTATTAATGTAGATACGGAGTTGTTAAACGATTTAGGAAGAACGGTAATAGAATTTCATTTAACAGGGAGCGATATTAATTTTAAAGGATTAACGGTTACTGATATAGGTAATAGCCCTACGGCTGGTGGAGGACAGTCCATGACCATTTCTGGAGATAATATTACTGTAGAAAATGTAACCTTAAATATGAGTGGATCATCACCTTATGGTTATGGAGATTTATTAGGTAAAGGGGGAGGTAGTTTGGCTCCTATGAGAAAACATAGTGGTTTGTTAGTAGGTGGTTTAAACGTTTCTGTTATTGGTTGTAAAATTTACTCAACCTCATTTGGGCATTTGTTTTTTGTACAAGGAGGTAGAAATGTACTTTTTCAAGATTGTTATGCCGAAGCTGTTACAAGAACCACAGATGAAATGTTGGCAGAAACTTCTGGACCTGCATTTGATGTAGATTTTCAAGCTGTTTATCCTAATTATAACGGAGAAAATGTGATTACGTCAGGATATACAAAATCGCTAAGTGAGTGTGGTTTTAGGACTTACGGTGAGGGAGCAGGAAATATAACAGAAGGAGTTAGTTTAATAAATTGTATTGCAAGAAATACAAGAGTTGGCTTTGCTTTAGAAATTGGAAGTCCAATTTTGGTTCAGAATTGTGAGGCAACAGGAAACGAAGCAGGATTTAACGTAAAAGATGTAACCATAGAAAATAGTAGAGGAGATGCCGTTAATGGACCTTTGTTATATCTTTCTGGTGATGATTCTGAAGTTGAGTTAGAATTAATGGATAATTTACCAACTACAACTTTACATGCTGTAGCAACTATTGCAGGAAATAATCATAAAGTGACTTTAAAAAAATGGAATAATCAAACAAGAGCACAAGAGCATAAAATACTTATAGGAGCTACTAGACCTACTGGAACAAATCCTTTTTCTCCTTTAGGATCAAGTACTACATCAAGTATTAGTTTAAATAATTGTACAGAAATGCCAGTGGAAATTCTTTCCAACACAAGTTCTAGTGTTATTAATACTACTGGATCTGTAACAGATAATGGTTCGGGTAATACAGTAATTACAGATTCTTGTGAAGGTATAGAAGATTTAAACTTTAATGATGGTACTTATCAGTATAGAATATTGGGTACTGAACCTAATGAGTGTGAATTAATAGGATTTGTTTCAAATCAAGAAAAAAGTACTGTAACAATTCCAAATCAAGTAAGTAACGGCTCATTGTCTTTTAATGTAGTTTCTATTGGTGTTGATGCTTTTAAAGAGCAAACAATTATTACTAGTGTGTCATTACCTAGTAGTGTAACTAATATTGCTAACAACGCTTTTATTGGTTGTACAGGTTTGGTTACCATAAACCTTGAGAATATTATCACTTATGGAGAACATAGTTTTAATGGGTGTAATGAACTAGTTTTATCACCTTTAAATTTTACGAATACAACTAGTGTAGGTAATTATTGTTTTATGAATTGTAATAAAATCACTTCAGTTGTTGTACCTGGAACTGTTGCTTTAGGGGTAGGTGCATTGAGGTCTACAGGGATTACTTCATTTAAAATACCTGATGAATGGACTGTTTTACCAGATCAAATGATTAGAGATTGTAAATCTGTGACTACGGTAAATATACCAAGTACCATTACAACCATGGGGGTAGCAGCTTTTAGAGGGTGTACAGGAATTACGGATATACAAGTAAATTGGAGTGATAGCAATAACATACCTCCTTTTGTAAGTAACTTGTTTAGTGGATTAACCTTAGAAAATATTAATTTGTTAGTACCACAGGACACAGTAGATATCTATAATACAGCTGATGGATGGAAAGATTTTAATATTGTAGTAGGAGCATTGAGTATTAAAGATATTTTATCAGGAAATTTAGATATTCAAGTTTATGCTGATGTTATAACATTAAAAAGTAGTGCTACTTTTAATAATGCCAATATCACTATTTATGATATTACAGGTAAGGTTTTAGCAAATCAAGTAATAAACGGAGCTACTGCTTTTGTAAATATTTCAAACTTAACTACTGGGATTTATGTGGTTAAAGTAACACAAGAAAATGCTAAAGTGGTAAAACGTTTTGCTAAATATTAAAGTTATAGATAAAGAAACATAGTCTAGTTTTAAACCCATGTTAATTTAAATGACATGGGTTTTTTATGGGTAATAGTACTGGTTTTACTGATTTTGTTAAAATAATGAGGAGTTTT
Organism: Wenyingzhuangia fucanilytica; assembly: GCF_001697185.1. Classification (GTDB taxonomy): domain Bacteria; phylum Bacteroidota; class Bacteroidia; order Flavobacteriales; family Flavobacteriaceae; genus Wenyingzhuangia; species Wenyingzhuangia fucanilytica. The sequence goes on from NZ_CP014224.1 coordinate 886,185, forward strand.
AACATAGAACCCCCATAGATTATAGGAATTGGATGATAATTTATAGAGGTTTAGGTTGTTTTTTTAGACTTTGCACTCACTTAACTGAAAATTTTATTAAAGATGAAAAAAACATTACAATTACTATTTGCACTTTTTACTTTTACGTTTGCTAGTGCACAAGATTTTACAGTAGGAGACTTAGCCTACACAATAACTGATGGTACTAATGTTGAAGTACAAGGGTTTTCTAGTACTGCGTTAACAGATGTAACAGTTCCTGCTACAGTAGATAATGGAGGTACTACTTACAATGTAATAGCTATTGGAGAAGATGCATTTAATACAAATGAAAGTAGAGGAGGAGATGCGGCTAATGCAGGTATTGTATCAGTTAGTCTTGCTTCTTCAGTAGTAGAAGTGAAAAAGGAAGCTTTTTTTGAACAAAGAAACTTAACTACTATTAATTTAGGGAGTGTGGTTATTATAGGGGATAATGGTTTTGGAGTATGTGATAAAATGACGAATGTTGATTTATCTAGCTTAACAACTTTAGGTGCTTATGCTTTTGATAAATGTCATGGATTTACAGGAGAGTTTGTTGCTCCAAGCCTTGTAACTATTGGAAATGGAGCTATTTATACTTCGCAGAATGGAGGAAGAGATAGTTTTAGTAGTATTAATATTCCTAGTTCTGTAACAACTATTGGATCACTTTTCTTAGGTAAAATTACATCACTAAGAGCTGTACAAGTAAATTGGACAAACCCAGCAGATGTAACGGTAAACGCAACTAACTTTTTTAGGGATTTAGATATAGATGGTGGAGCGATAACTTTATATGTACCTGCTGATACCAAAGCTCTTTATGAGGCTGCTGAACCATGGGGAGCAAATTCAACAACGGCTGGTCAATATTTTAACCATGCTAATATTGTAGAAGGTACTTTAGAGGATTTTTATGAAAATCCAGACCCAACAGTAGGAGATTCTTTTGAAGTAAATAATATAAACTATACAGTAACAAGTCTAGATCCTGCAGAAGTTGAAGTATCAGGATCTACATTGGCTGCAGTAACCATTCCAGAAACAGTTACAGATAGTAATTCAGCAACTACATATACTGTAACTGCAGTTGGTTCAGAAGCTTTTAAAGGAGATGTGGTTGTAGATGAAATTCCTGTAACAGCAAATCAAACTTTAACATCTGTGGTATTACCATCTACAGTTACTTTACTTAAATCAGGTGCATTTATCAGGTGTCAAAACTTAGAGTCAATTAATTTAGAGAATGTAGTTGTATTAGAAAATCAAAATGTGTTTTTTGACTGTCCTAAATTAACCGTAGCTAATTTATCATCAGCAACAGATTTTGGTAAGTTTTCATTTCATGGTTTTGGAGATAGTACATTAACCTCTATTGATATTTCAAGTGCAGTAAATATTTATGATTCTGCTTTTAGAACTGCTCAAATGCCTTCTGTTAACATACCTGCATCAGTAGTTACTTTAACAGGAAGAGTTTTTATGGATTGTACAGCTTTAACAGAGGTTCAAGTTAATTGGGGGACTGCTGGAGAAATACCGGTTATTACATCTGATGTTTTTGGAAATTTAACTCTTGGAAATATTACGTTATATGTACCAACAGGTACTCTAGCTTTGTATCAAGCAGCAGCTGTTTGGCAAGATTTTAATGTTGTTGAAGGATCTTTAAGTGCTAAAGATATCTCATCAGGAAGTTTAGACATTCAAGTTTCTTCTGATGTAATTACTGTAAATAGCAGTTCTACTTTTACTAATGCTAATATTACTATTTATGATATTACAGGTAGAGTTTTAGCAAATCAAGTAATTAACGGAGCATCTGCTTCAGTAAATATTTCAAATTTAGCTACCGGTATTTATATTGTAAAAGTAACAGAAGGTAATGCAAAATTGGTAAAACGTTTTGCTAAGCAATAAGTTATAGGTAAAGAAATATAGTTTAGTTTTTTTTTTAAATCCGTATCAGTTTAACTGATACGGATTTTTTGTTTGAGCTAACTAAGAGTTACCTTCTCAAAATACTTTCCTATTTAGTTGTTAGTTGGGCTAATTAAAAGTGTTTTGTGTTAAAAATGATAGAAAGGAGATCAAGGTGTTTTTGATAATGATTTGTTGTAAAAAATGTTTTTATGATAAAAAAACACTGTATTTTGTAGTAATATCACGATGGTTTATAGTTATTGGGTGATAATTTACATGTTCGTAGATTGTTTTATTGGACTTTGCAGCCACTTAACTAAAACTTTTTTAAACATGAAAAAAACTATTCAATTATTAATGGCACTATTTGCATTTACATATGCAAGTGCACAAACTTTTATTGACAATGTCGATGCTAATAACAATATTCAGTATACTGTAACTACTGGGTTAAATGTAGAGGTTACAGGCTTCCAAGATGCATCTATAGATTTTGTGGCTAACATAACAATTCCAGCAACAGTTTCTGACGGAACAGATACTTATAATGTTGTTGCTGTAGCTGATCATGCTTTTAGTACGTTTACAGACGAATCTAAAGGAGGACTTTCCTCTAATGCAAATAATGCTGGACTTGTTACAGTAAGCTTACCTTCTTCAGTGGTGAGTATTGGAATAAGAGCCTTTCATGGACAAAGAGACTTAACAACAATTAACTTAGCAAATGTGGTTACCATAGATAACAATGCTTTTCAAGTATGTGATAAAATGACAAATGTTGATTTATCTAGCTTAACAACTTTAGGTGCTTATGCTTTTGATAAGTGTCATGGATTTACAGGAGAGTTTGTTGCTCCAAGTCTTGTAACTATTGGAGATGGAGCTATTTATACTTCACAGAGTGGAGGAAGAGATAGTTTTAGTAGTATTAATATTCCTAGTTCTGTAACATCTATCGGGTCACTTTTCTTAGGTAAAATTACATCGCTAACAGATGTACAAGTAAATTGGGCAGACCCAGCAGATGTAATGGTAAACGGTGCTAACTTTTTTAGGGATTTAGATATAGATGGTGGAGCGATAACTTTATATGTACCAGTTGGAACTAAAGCTCTTTATGAGGCTGCTGAACCATGGGGTGCAAATTCAACAACGGCTGGTCAATATTTTAACCATGCTAATATTGTAGAAGGTTCGCTTCCAACAATTGTTTCAGGTTCTACATTTGCTGATGGAGATTATAACTACGAAGTAACTTCTTTGAGCCCAAGAGAGGTGAAAGTTACAGGAACTTCTAATGCTGCTTTAGCTACTATAGTAATTCCAGCTTCTGTAACTGCTGAAAGTAATTCTTATAGTGTTACTGCTATTGATGCAGCAGCTTTTGAGAGTAATACGGTAATCACTTCAGTATCTCTTCCTAGTTCAGTAGTTTCATTAGGGGCGACAGCTTTTAAAGCAGCTTCTAGCTTAACAACTATTAACTTAGAAAATGTAGTAACTATAGGAGATGCAGCTTTTCATAGTTGTGGAGATTTGTCAAGTACAGGTGTATTAACCAATGCAACTACTTTTGAAGGAGGATATAATTTTTATAAATGTAGTTCTCTTACAGAGTTAAGTGCTCCTGTGGCTACAGGTTATGGTAACGGATTTTTAAGAGAGTCTGGAATTGTTTCTTTTAGTATACCAAGCACGGTGACTTCTATAGGTAATCAATTGTTTAGAAAAGCTTTTTCTTTAACAACAGTAGAGCTTAATTGGGCAGATCCAGCAACTGGAGTGTTTACAGATCAAACAAATACTTTTGGAAGTTTAACAGAAGGTAATATTACTTTATATGTACCTTCTGGAACAGTAGCTGCCTATGAAAGTACAGCGCCATGGAATGAAATTACTAACATTACAGATGCTTCGTTAAGTGCAGAGGATATTAAGGCAGGAACTTTAGATATTCAAGTTTCTTCTGATGCTGTAACGGTAAATAGTAGTTCTACTTTTACTAATGCTAATATTACTATTTATGATATTACAGGTAGAGTTTTAGCTAATCAAGTGATTAATGGAGCATCAGCTTCAGTAAATATTTCAAATTTAGCTACTGGTATTTATATTGTTAAAGTAACAGAAGGTAATGCAAAATTGGTAAAACGTTTTGCTAAGCAATAAGAAAAAATAAAAGGAGATATTTTTTACCTATTATAATTATTAAAGAGTCCGATGTTTTATCGGGCTCTTTTTTTTGATGAATATTTAGGTTGTTTATAAATCTCATTTTCTGAATACTTAAGGTTGTTTGATAAAGCCAAAACACTAGCTCTAGGTCTGTTCTTGCTACAGATGGTTCATCGTTTATACGATATGGGTTATTAGTTATAGTGAGAGAATTTAGAATTTAAGAACTTGCATCAAAAATAAAAACTAACTCATGCATGGGGGCTTATTGTAAGTTAATTCTATTTTTATTATTTGTTTTGCCAAATGTTGTATGGGCAAATGTTTCTTTAAACGCTATATTTTCTAATCATATGGTGGTGCAAAGAGAGACTAAAATTCCTGTTTGGGGATGGGCAGAAGCAGGTGAAAAAATAACCTTAGAAACTACTTGGGGAGAAAAAGAAGAAACCATTGCTAAAGAAAATGGAACTTGGAAAATTACATTAAAAACTCCTAAAGCAGGTGGGCCTTTTAAAATAATTATTACAGGAAAAAACAAAATTGTTATTGATGATGTTTTGTCTGGTGAAGTTTGGTTATGTACAGGACAATCTAATATGGATTTTGCATTAGTAAAATTTTTAAACAATGCTAGAGAATCTCAATACCAACCTTTGGTAGAAGTCTTAAGAAAAGAAGTTGCCAATGCAAATGACGATCAGCTTAGGCATATAGAAGTCCCTCAACAAACCTCTTTATTAAAAAAGCAATACAATTTTAAAGGAGCATGGGTTTCTGCAAAAGGAGAAGATGTTAAAAAAATAACAGCTACAGGTTATTTTTTTGCAAAAGAGTTGCGCAAACAATTAAGGGTACCTGTTGGGTTAGTTGAATGCTCTTGGGGAGGTACTCGTGTACAACCATGGATTTCAGAAGAAGTTTACTTGTCCGATGAAAATATAAAAGCTTATTTTGAAGCTAGCAGAAAAAAAACAAATGAAATCATAACAAAAGTATCTGCCGAAAACTACAAGGATACTGTGTTTGCAAAAAAGTTTGAGGAATGGAAATTAGGAGGGAAAAAAACACCTAGACCTTATCCATCGGTTCACCCAGAAAAAGACAAACAATTACCAGCTACTTTGTATAATGGGATGTTGTCAGCTATTATTCCTTATAAAATAAAAGGAATTTTATGGTATCAAGGAGAAAGTAACTCTCATTTTTTAGAAGAAGAATACCAAACCTATTTTACAGCAATGATAAAAAGTTGGAGAAAAGATTGGCAACAATCAGACTTACCTTTTTATTGGATGCAATTAGCTGGGTATGAAGTTCCAGACAAACGTTCTGATTTAGGTTGGGCTTCTGTAAATGATCAATTAAGAAGGACTTTAGATTTACCAAATACAGGAATGGCTGTGTTACATGATATTGGTGAAGCTAAAGACGTGCATCCACATAACAAAATAGATGCTGGAAAACGTTTGGCTTTGTGGGCTTTGGCAAAAGATTATCATAAAAAGGTTAAAGCAGTTAGTGGTCCTTTATTTACATCACAAAAAATAAAAGGAAATAAAATTCAAATCAAGTTTAGTGAGGTGGGGTCTGGCTTAATGGTAGGATATAAATACCTTTTAGAAAACACCAAAGAAGTTAATGAAGACTTAAAGTGGTTTGAAATTGTGGGAGCAGATGGCGTATGGAAACCTGCCAAAGCAAAAATAATCTCTAAAAATAAAGTGGAAGTTTGGAACTTAAATGTTAAGAAGCCTATAGCTGTGCGTTATGCATGGTCATCAAACCCAAGTGGAGCCAATTTATATAACAAAGAAGGGTTGCCAGCAGCCGTATTTACATCAGAAAAATAAATACAAATAATAATATTGATAATGAATATATTAAACAAACAAAACTTAAAAACCATTGCATTTATTGGTTTGGCCATTTGTAGTCAACATGTATTTTCTCAAAAAGTAGAATTAACCTATACAACATCAGCAAAAAGATGGGTAAAGGCTAAAAAGTTTATACAAAAAGACAAGTTTGATAAAGCAGATATTACCGTATACACCGACAGTTTGTTACAAAAAGTTGATGGAGTTGGTGGAGCCTTTAACGAATTAGGATGGGATGCTTTAACAAGTTTATCAAACAAAGCCTCTCAACAAGTTTTTAAAGATTTGTTTTCGGAGGAAGGGGCTAACTTTTCTATGTGTAGAATTCCTGTTGGAGCATCGGATTATGCTTTGAGTTACTACTCAAGTAACGATGTTCCAGAAGATTTTGAAATGAGAGATTTTAATATTGATAGAGATAAATATATTTTAATTCCATACATCAAAGAAGCTTTAAAAGTAAGACCTAATTTACAAGTTTGGGCATCTCCTTGGTCACCACCAGCTTGGATGAAAGTGAATGAACATTATGCTATGCGTAGCGGAAATTTTGAAAATGCTAAAAAGGGTAATAAAATGAATCCTGAAGCAGAAATTTTAAACAATGCTACGGCTTTTAAAATGCAAGAGCGTTATTTAAAAGCATATGCTTTGTATTTTTCAAAATTCATACAATCTTATGCTGATGCTGGAGTGCCTTTATTTGCAATTATGCCTCAAAACGAAATTGCGTTTCAGCCAAACTGGCCTAGTTGTACTTGGAGACCAGAAGATATGGGATATTTCATCAATAACTTTTTAGGACCTAAATTAAAAGAAGATAAGTTAGATACAGAAATTTGGTTAGGGACTGTAAATTCTGGAGATCCTAATTATGTAAAAACAGTTTTAGAATTTAAAGATGCTTCAAAATACATTTCAGGAGTAGGATTTCAATGGGGAGGAGCAAAATCAATTCCAACCATTCACAAAGAATATCCTAATTTAAAATTAATGCAAACCGAAAATAAATGTGGAGAGCATGAAAATGATTGGACTTCTGTAGAAAGATCTTGGAAAGATTTAGTGCATTATATCAACAATGGATCAGGTTCTTATATGTATTGGAATATGGTGTTAGATGAAACTGGAGCAAGTGCTTGGGGATGGCCACAAAACTCTATGGTAGTTGTAAACAAAACCTCTAAAGAAGTAACATATACGGATGAGTATTATTTATTTAAGCACTTATCACATTTTGTACAACCTGGAGATTATTATTTAAAATCATCAAAAGGGAAAAATCATTTAGCGTTTAAATTAAAAGATGGTAGCACAATGGTATTGTTATACAATCCAAAAAAATCTACAGAAACCATCAACTTAAATATTGGAGAGAAGGCTGTTTCTGTAAAAGTTGAGCCTGTATCAATCAATACAATTGTAATAAAATAAAACTAGTAAAAGTTAATAAATCAAAAATGAAAGTATTAAAAAAGTTAGCCTATCTGTTTGTTTTTACTTGTGCAATTACAGTAAATGCACAAAAAAACATAGAGATTGATGTGAACAAACAAGGAGAGGTTTTTGAACATTATTGGAGTAAAATGGTGGGAGCTGGTAGAGCAAATGAAGGTTTGCGTGCTGGTTGGTTAGAACAATTACAACAGGTGCAAGAAAATTGTGGATTTGAGTATGTTCGTTTTCATGGTTTGTTTCATGATGATATGTTCCCTATTGTAGAAGAAAGAGGAAAATTACATTACAACTGGCAGTATATAGATGATTTGTTTGATAGAATGCTAGATTTAAAGGTAAAGCCTTTTGTAGAGTTGGCATTTTTTCCATCGAGTATGGCAGCAGAAGATTCTAAAACAGTGTTTTGGTGGAAAGCAAAAGTAACTCCGGCCGAAGATTCTTTTGAAAAATGGCACGATTTGGTAAAAGCATTTACGCAACACTGCGTGGATAGATATGGAATTGAGGAAGTATTAACTTGGTATTTTGAGGTTTGGAATGAACCTAACCTTTATCCTTTCTTTTGGCACGGTACCAAGTCTCAATATTTTGAGTTGTATAAGCAATCAGCCATTGCAGTTAAGTCTGTAGATAAAAGGTTAAAAGTAGGAGGGCCTTCTACTAGTAACTTTGTGCCAGATGCTCGTTTTGATGGAGAAATTATTAATAACGAAGTTTCTGAAGCTGTATTTAAAGTTGATGATATTAATAAGTTAGATTGGCATGGAGTATGGATTGAAGATTTTTTAAAATATTGTAAAAAGGAAAAACTTCCAGTAGATTTTATTACTACACATCCTTATCCAACAGATTATGCTTTTAACCCTGAAACAGGTAAAGGAAGAGGTTTGACTCGTTTTGTAAAATCTTTAAAAATAGATTTAGAGTGGTTGAACAAGACAATTAAAGAAAGTGCGTTCCCTAATGCAGAAGTTCATTTAACGGAATGGAATACTAGTCCAAGTAGTAGAGATGCTATGCACGATCGTTTGCCATCGGCAGCTTATATAGTAAGATCTAATTTAGATTGTATTGGATTAACAAACTCACTTTCTTTCTGGACGTTTACAGATATTTTTGAAGAAAAAGGAGGAGCTTCTAGTATTTTTCATGGAGGTTTTGGAATGATTAATTTTCAAGGATTGGTAAAGCCATCTTACCATGCCTATAGAATGTTACATCAATTAGAAGATGAAAAAATTTACAAAGATGATTATCTTTTTGTAAGTAAAAATTCTAAAACAGGAAAAGTAGCTGCTTTAGCTTATAATTACCCTGCTGAATATGAAAATTCAGTGCCTTCGGGAACTAATAAAAGAGAAGAAGGAACTAGTAAAAAGTTAAATTTCACTTTAGAAGGATTAAAAGAAGGGACGATGTTTAAAATTGAAATTTTAGATAAAGACCATGGGAATATTCATAATTTTTGGGAGTCTATGGGGAAACCAGAACCACCAACAAGAGAAGAAATTAAAATAATGAAAGCTTATGCAAATACCATGAAAACGGAATATGTAAAAGTTGATAAAAAAGGTGTTTTAACAATTAACCATGAAATTACTCCTTGGAGTGTAGTATTAATTAAACAAATTAACTAGTAAAATGAAAGTTATCAATATTAAAGTAATTTCTCTTGTAGCTGTTTTAGGAATGTTTTCTATATCATGTGCCCAAAATCACAAAACAGTTACTGTAAATAATCAAGAACTTAAAGCAACTTTAATTTTTGAAGAAAATTTTGACAATAACCTAGATCAATGGCAGGTTGAACAAATGCCAAAAGGAACAGTAGAAGTAAATAAGAGTAAGTTAGAAATAGACGATGTTTCTGGATGTACTGTTTGGTTAAAAGAAAAGTTTTCGGGATCTATCATGATTGAGTATGATGTGTTTATGATTCAAGACGGTGGCCCAAATGATAGAGTTTCTGATTTAAATTGTTTTTGGATGGCTACAGACCCAGAACATCCAAATAATTTATTTGCCAACTCAGAAAAAAGAGGTGGTAAATTCTCTAATTACGATTCTTTACAATTGTATTATATGGGCGTTGGAGGGAATGACAATGGTACAACAAGATTTAGAAGATATGTTGGGAATGGAGAAAGACCTTTATTGCCAGAACATGATTTAAGAGATGCTAAATATATGTTAGAACCAAACAAAACATATCACATTAAAATTATAGCCCATAACAGTATAATTCAGTATTTTAGAGGTCATCAATTATTAGCAGAGTTAAATGATGCTAATCCATATACTTCAGGATATTTTGGGTTTAGAACAGTAAAAAATCACATGACTGTTGATAATTTTAAAGTATATAAATTAAAATAAATATTTAAAGAATCATATTATTAAATGAATTTACAACTAAAAGATAAGGTAGTAATAGTGACAGGAGGGTCCAAAGGAATTGGGCTAGGTATTGTTGAGTCTCTATTAAAAGAAGATGCTATTCCTGTAATTGTAACCAGAAATAAAGCTAGTGTAATAGACGTTATAGAGGAGTATAAAGAACAGGGAGTAGATTTATTTTATACGTTGGCAGAATTAACAGATCCTGTACAATGCAAGGAAGCTGTACAAGCCGTTATAGATAAATATGGTAGAATTGATGGACTTGTAAATAACGCAGGGGTTAATGATGGAGTAGGTCTTGAGAGTGGAGATCATGAAGGATTTATGTTGTCTTTACAACGAAACTTAGTTCATTATTATTTAATGGCTCATTATGCTTTACCAGAACTTAAAAAGAGTAAAGGTTCAATTGTAAATATTGGTTCTAAAACTGCTGATACGGGGCAAGGAGGAACTTCAGGTTATGCTGCATCAAATGGTGGGCGTAATGCTTTAACAAGAGAATGGGCAGTAGAATTATTGCCATATGGTATCCGTGTAAATGCATTAATTGTTGCAGAATGTTACACTCCTTTATATGAAAAGTGGATTAGTACTTTTCCAAATAAAGAAGAAAAACTAGCAGAAATTACAAAGCATATTCCTTTAGAGAAAAGAATGACTACTGCCGAAGAAATTGGAGATACAGTAGTTTATTTATTATCAAACAAATCTAGCCATACAACAGGACAGTTGTTATACGTAGATGGTGGTTACACACATTTAGATAGATCTATTGGCTAAAAATAAATCAATACACATTATTAAAATATAATAAAATGAGTACAGTATACGAAAGTCGTTATGCATCAAGTCCAAAAGCAGTAAAAAAATACGACACAAAAGAATTACGCGATGAGTTTTTAATTGACAACTTAATGCAAGAGGATAAAATCAATTTAACCTATACACATTACGATCGTTATATTGCAGGTTCTGCGGTACCTGCGTCTAAAAACTTAACACTAGAAACTATTGATCCTTTAAAAGCTCCTTATTTTTTAGAGCGTAGAGAATTAGGAATTATTAATGTTGGAGGTAATGGTTCTGTAATTATTGATGGTGTGGCACATGAACTTGGGTTTAAAGATGCTTTGTATGTAGGAATGGGAAATAAAGAAGTTGTTTTTTCTAGTGAAGATGCTAAAAATCCAGCAAAATTTTATTTAAACTCTGCTCCAGCACATACGAGTTATCCAACAAAAAAAGTTAGTAAAGCAGAAGCTAATAAATTAGAGTTAGGGTCTTTAGAAACAGCAAATCACAGAACTGTAAACCAAATGATTATAGGTGGTATTGTTACTACTTGTCAATTACAAATGGGGATGACTGAGTTAAAAACAGGTAGTGTTTGGAATACTATGCCAGCTCACGTTCATGATCGTAGAATGGAGGTTTATTTTTATTTAGATATTCCTGCTGAGCAAGCAGTTTGTCATTTTATGGGTGAGCCACAAGAAACTCGTCATATTTGGATGCAAAATGATCAAGCAATTATTTCACCACCATGGTCTATCCATTCAGGTTCAGGTACTTCTAACTATACTTTTATTTGGGGTATGGCAGGTGAGAATTTAGATTATAATGATATGGATGTTGCTAAAATTACAGAATTAAGATAAGTTATGAGTATAGATTTATTTGATGTAAAAGGAAAAGTAGCATTGGTTACTGGTAGCACTCACGGTTTAGGGATGGCTATGGCTAGAGGTTTAGGATTAGCAGGAGCAACAATTGTTGTGAATGGTAATTCTTCACAAGAAAAAATAGATGTTGCTGTAGCAGCGTATAAAAAAGAAGGAATTAATGCTGTAGGTTGTAAGTTTAATGTTACCAAAGAAGATGAAGTAATTGCAGCTATTGCAAATATTGAAAAAGAAATTGGAGCCATTGATATTTTGATTAATAACGCAGGAATCATTAAGCGTATACCTCTTGTAGAAATGGAAGTAGCCGATTTTAAAGAAGTTATTGATGTTGATTTGGTAAGTCCTTTTATTGTTTCTAAACATGTTGTAAAAAACATGATTAACAGAAAACAAGGAAAAATTATTAATATTTGTTCTATGATGAGTGAGTTAGGAAGAAATTCTGTAGGAGCTTATGCTGCTGCTAAAGGAGGTCTTAAAATGTTAACTCAAAACATGGCAACAGAATGGGCAAAACACAATATTCAAGTAAATGGTATAGGGCCAGGTTACTTTGCAACTTCGCAAACTGAACCTATTCGTGTAGATGGACATCCATTTAACGATTTTATTGTGAATAGAACACCAGCTGCAAAATGGGGAAATCCAGATGATTTGGCTGGAGCAGCTATTTTCTTAAGCTCTAAAGCTAGTGATTTTGTAAATGGTCATGTTGTATATGTTGATGGTGGAATCTTAGCAACTATCGGAAAACCTTTAAACGAAAATTAAGATGAAAAAAGTATTGTATTATTCTTGTCTAGCAGCCGTAACAGCTTTAACAAGTTGTGCTAAGCAGGACAAAGAAAACAAAATAATTACTGTTAAAAACAGTTTAAATGTTTCTAGATCTTTTGAGACTATTGAAATTTTAAAAAGTGATTTACACTTAACGGAAGGAGTAGATTTTGAAAGTTTTATGGTTAGAGATGTAAATACTAAAAATGTTTTAGTATCTCAATTTGTAGATGAAGATCAAGATGGAGTAGCAGATGTTTTGTTGTTTCAACCAGAGTTAGCAGCTAGTTCAGAAAAACAATATGAATTATTTGTACCTGAAACTCCTGTTGAACTTGATGTAGAGGAGTATTGCTACTCTAGATTTGTTCCTGAACGTACAGATGATTATGCATGGGAAAACAATAAAGTAGCTTTTAGAGCATATGGGCCAACTGCACAAAGAATGATTGAGGAGTCTACTCCTGGTGGAACTTTGTCTAGTGGAATTGATGCTTGGTTAAAAAAGGTAGAATACCCTATTATTAATAAATGGTATGCTGGGAACGATAAAGAGCCTGGGTTTTATCATATAGATCATGGTGAAGGTTTAGACAATTTCCATGTAGGATCTAGTAGAGGAGTAGGTGGAATTGCTGTAGAAAAAGATGGTGAGTATTACTTGTCTAAAAATTATACAGATTGGAAAACCATTACCACAGGACCTATAAGAACTAGTTTTGTTTTAAACTATGCTGATTGGGATGCTGATGGACAAACTATTTCTGAAGAAAAACACATTTCTTTAGATTACGGAAGTAATTTTTCTAAGTTTGAACTTACTGTAAAAGGAACTGATGAAATTTCTGTAGGATTAACTTTACATGAAAATGATGGAGTGATTACAGAAAAAGTTGAAGAAGGATATATTTCATATTGGGAACCTCATGCAGATTCTGAATTAGGAACTTCTATCGTTGCTCCTAAAGGAGTAATGCAATCTTCTGACTACTATGTAACCTCAATGGTTGATCGTAGTAACTTATATGCTAAGTTAAAAGTAAACCAAAATAAAGTAGTTTATTATGCAGGTTTTGCTTGGAAGAAATCAGAACAATATCCTACAAAAGAATTGTGGGAAGCTTATATAGAAGATTTCATCAATAAAGTAAATCATCCATTAGAAGTTTCAATAAAATAATTTAGATTTCTAAATTAAGAAAGAATAAAAAATCCGAGCAATTTTAATCGCTCGGATTTTTTTGTTTTAATCTTCATCGTCATCAGAATCCTCATCTTTAAGTAAATCTTCATCTACATCAAGATCATCAGAAGGTTCAGTGTCGTTGTCATCATCACTATCTTCAACAAAATCATCAATGGCTTTATCTAATTTGGTACCAACTTTCACCAAATAAATATCATCATCTAATTTAATTTCAAGGGCTTCTATAAGTTCTCCTTTGTGATTTTTAAATTTTAATACGTCTCTATCGGTATATCCATCAGGATAATCCTCCATAATAATGTTTAAGATTTCGTCCGTTACTTTTGAGTGGTCAATTATGATTCTTTTCATAAGAACTAAAGTTTGTGTTGGTTGTCTATAATAAAAGACTAATAGGTTATTTTTATATTTTAAGTTGTTTATTCTTCGTCATCAGAGAATTTACCGATTTTATTTTTTTTGGTGTTAAAATCGTTTTCATCAATTCCTAAACTATCGTCTTTTTCTAATTCAAACTTATAGCTTAACATCTTGTAATACAATTTAGCAGCCAAAGCATCAGAAGTTTTGTCGTGTTCATTAGGACAAAGTTCTACTATATCAAATCCTACTACATTTTTCTCTTCAAAAACTTTTCTTAAAAAGTCTAAAGTTTCGTACCAAAATAAACCTCCTGGTTCTGGGTTTGCTACAGATGGCATAATAGAAGGATCAAATCCATCTAAATCAAAAGAGATATATACATCGTCTGTCATTGCTTCAATAGCATTTTCCATCCAATAATCATCAGTTGCTAAATCGTGAGCAAAGAATACTTTATCGTAATCAATTACTGTTTTTTCTATATGTCCCATACTACGAACACCAACTTGTACCAAATTAGTTACTTGGCTTGCATGATACATTGAACAACTATGGTTAATTTTAGATCCTTTGTGTTCTTTTCTAATACCTGCGTGTGCATCAATTTGTAGAACAGTAATATTGTCTACGTGCTCGTTAAAAGCTTTAATAGCCCCTATAGAAACTGAATGTTCACCACCAACAATGGTTACAAATTTATTTGTGTTTAAATATGTTTTTACGTTTTCGTAAACCGCAGCAGACATAGCTTCTGGAGTTTTGTTTTCGGCCACAGCATCGGCTAAAAAGACTCCTTGCTTATATACTTCTGAGTCAGTTTCAATATCATATAATTCAAGGTTTTCCGAAGCTTTTAAAAAAGCATCAGGTCCTTTGTCACTTCCATTTTGCCAAGAATCGGTTCCGTTATATGGAACTGGGATTAATACGACTTTAGCAGTTTCTTTTTTAGCGTATTCGCTAGCGATGTTTGCGTAGTTATTTTTCATAACCCAAAATGTTTAAAAATTCTTGATAAGATTGTTTTTCTCTAAAAACGGTAGTTGTTAATTTTCCGTCTTTGTCTTTTTGTATGATTAATTGTTTTGGTTGTGGAATTAAACAGTGTTGTAAACCTCCAAACCCTCCTATGGATTCTTGATAAGCACCGGTGTTAAAAAAACCTATATATAAAGGTTTTTCTGGGTGATATGTTGGTAAATAAATGGCGTTACTGTGTTGTTCAGAATTGTAATAATCATCACTATCACAAGTTAAACCACCTAATAAAACTCTTTCATAATTTTCGTTCCAACGGTTAATGGGCAACATAATAAAACGTTTGTTAATAGCCCAAGAATCAGGTAGAGTGGTAATGAAAGAAGAATCAATCATGTTCCACAACTCTCTGTCGTTTTGTTGTTTTTGGTATAGTACTTTGTAAAAGTTAGCGCCACTTTCTCCAACGGTAAAACTTCCAAATTCTGTAAAAATATTAGGTACCTCTACTTTGGCATCATTACAAACTACGTTTATTTGATATACAATTTCATCAATCATATACTCGTAATCGTATTCAAAACCTAATGAAGTTTTAATAGGGAAACCTCCTCCAATATTTAAAGAATCTAAGGTTGGACAAATCTTTTTTAAAGCTACATATACCTTTAAACATTTGTGTAATTCGTTCCAGTAATACGCGTTGTCTTTAATACCAGTATTGATAAAAAAGTGTAACATTTTAAGGTTTACCTTAGGGTTTTCCTCAATTTGTTTTTTGTAAAATGGAACAATGTTTTTATATCCAATTCCCAATCTAGAAGTATAGAACTCAAACTTTGGTTCTTCTTCTGAGGCAATACGGATTCCTACATTAAAACTGTGTTCTATTTCTTCTTCTAATAATGATAATTCTTCGTAATTATCAATAATAGGAATACAGTTTTTGTGCTTGTTGTTAATTAAATCTGCAATATTACTAATGTATTGCTCTCTTTTAAAACCATTGCAAATAACAAAGGTGTCTTTGTTTATTTTACCAGTTTCTAATAAAGCATTTACAATATTAATGTCAAAAGCAGAAGAGGTTTCAATATGTATATTGTTCTCTAAGGCTTCATCTAATACATGTTTAAAATGTGAACTTTTGGTACAATAAGAATAAAAGTATTTACCTTGATAATCGTGTTTTTCAAAAGCACTAGCAAACCATTTTTTGGCTTTCTGAATGTTTTCTGAAATTTTAGGTAAATATGTTATTTTTAATGGTGTTCCGTGTTCTTCTATTAAGGCAGCAACGTTTATGTCGTGAAACATTAGTTCGTCATCGTCTGTAAGTTTAAATTCTTCTTGTGGAAAATAGAAAGTTTGGTTGATTAAGTCTTTGTATTTATTACGCATTTTGTTTTTTGAATTTTGATAATTAACTCCATGGTATCAATCTTCTGTAGATACTAAATTGGACATTTTTCTTATAAAATACAAATACTATACTCTAATTACTAAATACACGTGTCTTAACCTTAAAACTTTAAAAGGGTTGTTTACAAAAAGGAAAAATTTTGAAGAATACTTTTTTATTTCGTTATGACTACTTGCCATATTATGTTTGCTTATTATCTTCATGCAGACATAACCGAAAAATAAAAACAATAACATTTTTACAGTTGTATATATGAGCAAAAGTAATTTTTTTTTTGAACTGAAAAAGCAATTTTTATAAAAAGTAAAAAAAAAACAATCAAAAAAAAATGATTGCTTTAAATTGTTGTTATTTAGTCGGTTATGTTTTTAGTTTTTGCATTATATGATCTTTATTTCTAAGTAATATTTGTTTTTCATGTTTTAATAAAAAGAAGTTTTTGTGACTGTTTATAATGAAAATCAAAGACTTGTCTATATGGTGATGATTTCTAAAATCAATATTAATTTGCCATAGTTCTGCGCGAACAGGTGTATTTAGAATGTCAAAGTTAATTTCTGTAGCATGTTGATTTGGGTAAATTCTAAAATTATGTAATTCTAAATTTACTTCTGAGTTAACCAATATCCTTAAACTTTTCTCTAAATAGTTTTTGATGATGTTGTAAGAATGTTGGGTATTATCAATTTTAAAGTTTTTATGTTCTGTAGCTTCTCTTATTAAGTCTATTAATCCTGTAGTGCTAAAATTCATCTGGCCTTGCCACGAGTTTCCTTCTTGCTCAATAATAATACTACAATGTTTAGGATTGTGAGCAAATGATGAAAGACCAATAAAAAGGAGGATGTATAAAATGGTTGTTCTCATAGTTTAGTTAAATAATATTTTTTTAAAACAGTATTTGTTATCAAGTTTTGCGCTAATAAAATAGATGCCAGGTAAATATTGCTCTATGTTTTTATGTACGGGTTGTGAACCGTTTTTAATTTTAAAAATTGTTTTTCCTTCTGTATTAAAAACTTCTAGTACCTCAAAATTTCCTGTAAAAACTATGGTTTTATTTATAAGTTCAACTGAAACCAAATTAGCATCATAAACAGTTTTGTCAATCCCTAATACTTCGCTTTCAAATTCACCATATTCGTAACGAGTATCTTCAAGCGGGGCAAAATAAGACCTACAAGGAGGATTGTTTATAATGTCTGTTGCAGAAGCATGGTAGTGATACACCCCATTTGGAAATTCCACAGTAGCACCAGTATGTCCATTACATTCATCTAAATCATTAGGAGCGGTATTTTCGCCATTGTCATATGGAGCGTATATAGGAATTCCCTCAAAAGAAAACCCAGCTAAACCAGAGTTTTCAAGTTGATCAACATCTTCACAATAATAATCACTACTAACTCCATTTGCCGCTAAGGCAAGATTTATTCCGTGTGGAATGGTGTGAAAATGACCAAACCCAGAAGGTTCAGGGTGGAATCCACATCTGTCTAAAGGAATAATACCTCCCTGAAGTGCGGATACAGATTCAGAACTCGGTGGAGTGTGTTCTAAAACCATCCCGTCAATTAGAATCCCTATGGTTTCTGCTGTATGATAATTATAAGTAGAACCAGGTTTGTTAATAGGACCAGCTAAAATTTGATATTGATGATACCATACGGCATTTTCATTTCCTAAATACAAATCAGCTTCTATACAGTATTTTGGATTTGGACCACCGCCACTTGTAGTTGTACCAGTTGTAAGATTTTTATAATTGATACTTGTACTATTTGTATTGCTAATAATATTAGAACCATCTGCCTCCATGTCAGTAAACAAACTGTTGTCTAACAATCTAGGAACTCCGTTAAAAAGACCAATTCCTCCAACTTCTGAAGTGTTTGAAGGGCATAAATCAATTGAAGCGCTATAAGTATCCCTAAAGGTAACGTTGTAGCAATCTACAAAGGTGGTATCTGTTCCTACCACTCTTACAGGACAATAATCCCATTCCCAGTTTACTAGTAAATTAGAACTTTCAAAAAAAGAAGGTTTTACAAGTGTGTCACTAGGGTGTAGGTAGGTGTTTTGAGAATAGGAGGCGAGACTTATAAATAGAATTAGATTAGCAAGGATAATTTTTTTCATTTAGTTATAGTTTTAGTTTGTATAACTATAACAGGCATAAATTTATTTACCCTACTTATAGAGTCGTTTTATAAACCAAAATCCATCCCTTTTTTTGCTGCAATGGCCATTTCTTGCTCTTGAATTTTATCAGCTTTAGTAATAGCTTCATTTAAGGCTAAAATTAAATAATCTTCTAAAGCCTCCTTATCACTTAACAAATTCTCATTAACGTCTATTTTTTTTACTTGTTTACTAGCTGTAATAGTGATGTTTATCAAACCGTTTCCGCTATTGCTTTCTATCAAAATATCATTTAATCTTAATTTAGCTTCTTCTACATTTTTTTTAGCGTCTTGTAATTGACTCATCATTTTAGACATATCTCCAAACATAATTCTAGTATTTTATTTTAAGAACAATATAAAAAGATAATTAATACCTTCATTTAAAATAATCATCAATATCATGGAAAACATTCTTAAAAGAAATGTCTTTATCCTACTAGGAATTGCTATTTTTGCTCTCTTAATAAAATGCCACAAAATGAAGGTGATAGAAGCTCCAATAGCCGATAAAATTCCAACCGAGTTAGTAAAACACAAAGACGTTCGTATCGATAATTATTATTGGATGCGTTTGTCTGATGCTGAAAAGGAAGCAGAACATCCATCGGATAAAACACAAAAAGTGTTGACTTATTTAAGCGAGGAAAATTCTTTTTACGAAGAAGAAACTAAGCATACTTTAAAGTTTCAGGAAGATTTATTTCAAGAAATGAAAAGTAGAATTAAAGAAGATGATAGCTCTGTACCTTATTTTAAGAATGGTTATTTTTATATTACTCGTTATGATATAGGTAGTCAATATCCAATTTATACTCGTAAAAAAGGAACTTTAGAAGCCGAAGAGGAAATTTTATTAGATGTAAATGCTTTGGCAAAAGGATCTGAGTATTTTGATGTTGGAGGACTATCAGTAAGTACCAATAATAATATTTTAGTTTATAGTGTAGATAATACAGGAAGAAGGCAATATACTTTGTTTTTTAAAGATTTAACTACAGGAGATTTACTAAAAGATACTATTGAGTTTACCACAGGTTCTGCTACTTGGGCAAACGACAATCAAACTTTGTTTTATACTAAAAAAGACCACGTTACTTTAAGGAGTGATAAAATTTACAGACATGTATTAGGAACTACCACTGGAGAAGATGTATTGGTATTTCACGAAAAAGATGATACTTATGGAGTTTATGTGGGAAAAACAAAGTCTAAAAAATATCTTTTAATAGGTTCTTATAGCACCTTGCAAACCGAATATCAGTATTTAGAGGCAAATAATCCTACAGGAGAATTTAAGGTTTTTCAGGCTAGAGAAGATGGTTTAGAATATAGTATTACTCATTTTAATGATTCTTTTTATATACAGACCAACAAAGATGGAGCAACCAACTTTAAGTTGATGAAAACTTCTGAAACATTAACAGCTAAAGAAAATTGGATTGATGTTATTCCACACAGAGAAAATGTTTTGTTGGAAGACATGACCATTTTTAAAGACTTTTTAGTTTTAGAAGAAAGAGAAGATGGATTAGGGAAAATAAGAATTATTCGCTGGGATGGAAGCAAAGATTATTATTTGCCTTTTGCCGAAGAAACTTACTCAGCCTATGTATATGGAAATCCTGAATTTGATACTCCTTGGTTGCGTTTTGGCTACAACTCTATGACAACTCCTAGTTCTGTGATAGATTTTAACATGAGCACTCAAGAAGAAATCATTAAAAAGGAACAAGAAGTATTAGGAGGGAAGTTTAACAAGAAAAATTACACAAGTAAACGTATATGGGTAACCGCTAGAGATGGTAAAAAAGTTGCCTTGTCTATTGTACATAGAAAAGATACTGAGATAGATGAAAACACACCAGTATTTATGTACGCTTATGGATCTTATGGGCACACTGTTGATGATAGTTTTAGTACTACACGTTTAAGTTTGTTAGATAGAGGTTTTGTTTTTGCATTAGCTCATATTAGAGGATCTGAATATTTAGGGAGACCTTGGTATGAGGATGGAAAATTATTAAATAAGAAGAATACTTTTAATGACTTTGTAGATTGTGCAAAGTATTTAATTAATTCTAAAATGACTTCACCAGCACATTTATATGCTATGGGTGGTTCTGCTGGTGGTTTGTTAATGGGAGCTGTTTGTAATATGAATCCAGAATTATTTAATGGAATTATTTCTGCTGTTCCTTTTGTTGATGTGGTAACAACTATGTTAGATGAAAGTATTCCTTTAACTACAGGAGAATATGATGAGTGGGGAAATCCTAATGATAAAGTTTATTATGATTATATCAAATCTTATTCGCCATATGATAATATAGAATCAAAAGCTTATCCAAATATCTTAGTCACTACAGGATTACACGATTCTCAAGTGCAATATTGGGAGCCAGCAAAATATGTAGCTAAATTAAGAGAGTTAAAAACAGATCATAATAAATTGTACTTGCATACCAATATGGAGGCAGGGCATGGAGGAGCTTCTGGGCGTTTTGATTCTTTAAAAGAAACAGCTATGGAATATGCTTTTATTTTAGATTTAGAAGGATTAGCTAAATAATTTAGTTTGATATAAATAAAAAAAAAACCGAGCAAATTGCTCGGTTTTTTTATGGAATAAAATAAAGTTTATTCGTTATCGTTCAAGTTAATATCTTCATAAGCATTCATTCCGTGCTCGTGAATATCTAATCCTTGTTTTTCTTCTATTTCAGAAACTCTTAGTCCCATAGTTTTTTTAATGGCAAATAAAATAATATAAGAGGTAATTAAACAAGTAATTCCTACTACCATAACACCATAAGCTTGACTTCCTAATTGAGAAAAAGAACCAGTGTTAAAAACACCTTTATCTCCCCAAATACCAACAGCTAAAGTACCAAATGTTCCACAAATTAAGTGAACACCAATAGCACCAACAGGGTCATCCATTTTTAATCTATCAATAAATCCAACAGCAAAAACAATAATAACACCAGAAATAAATCCAATAATAATAGCGTCTAAAGGAGACATTAAGTCAGCCCCAGCAGTAATACCAACTAGTCCAGCTAAAGCACCGTTAAATGCCATGGTAATGTCGTAAGTTTTAAATTTGATGTAAGAAGTTGCAAAAGCAGCGATAATACCAGCACTTGCAGCTAATGATGTTGTTACTAATACTAAAGAAACTGTTCCTGCATCGGCAGATAAAACAGAACCTCCGTTAAATCCAAACCAACCAAACCATAATAAGAAAACTCCTAAGGCTGCTAGTGGTATGTTGTGACCAACAATTGGTTTTATAGAACCATCAGATAAATATTTTCCTAAACGAGGTCCTAATAAAATTACAGCAACTACAGCAGCCCATCCTCCAACAGAGTGAACAAATGTAGAACCAGCAAAATCATGGAATCCTAATTGACTTAGGAATCCACCTCCCCATCCCCATGAACCAATAATAGGGTATACAACTCCTACATATAGTAATGAGAAAACTAAGAATGATCCTAATTTAATTCTTTCGGCAACAGCTCCAGATACAATGGTTGCAGCAGTAGCAGCAAACATCCCTTGGAATAAAAAGTCTGTCCAATAAGTAAAGCTTCCGTTATAATCAGGAGTAAGACCATTTTCAGGAAGAGAGATTCCAAATCCTGCAAAGTTAAACACAGAAAAATCTCCTCCTGGGTACATTAAGTTAAAACCGCATATAGCAAAGGTTAATAAACCAATGGCTACAATCATAAAGTTTTTAAATAATATATTGATGGCATTTTTAGATCTAGCCAAACCAACTTCTAAAGTTGAAAATCCTAAGTGCATAATGAATACCAACGCAATTGATACCATCATCCACAAGTTGTTAATTGTAAAATTTAGTGTAGTTTCCATAGTGTATATTTTATCTTAAAGTTTCTCCTCCTTTTTCTCCAGTTCTTATTCTATAAGTTTCATTAACATCGTAAACAAATATTTTACCATCACCAACTTCACCTGTTCCAGCAGACTTGATAAGGGTATCAATTGTAATTTGTTCAAAATCATCATTAACAACTATAGATAAGTATCTTCTTTGGATATCAGCAGTGCTAAAAGATATTCCACGGTATACTTTTCCTATTCTTTCGTTTCCTAAAGCGGTAACATCCCAGTAAGAAAAGAAGTTAACGCCAACATCGTGTAAGGCTTTTTTTACCTCAGAAAATTGAGATTTTCTAATGATTGCTTCAATTTTTTTCATTCAGTATTGTTTTATATTCAGGAGCAAATATAAGAGATATGGATTTAATAGCCTTTTAAGAACAAAAAAAATACGTAGAATTATAAATTCTACGTATTTTTTTGTGTAATCCGTATTTTTTTAACTACTCTACGTAGTCTAAGTATATTTATCTTAAAGTTTCTCCACCTTTTTCTCCAGTACGGATTCTATAAGTTTCGTTTACATCATAAACAAATATCTTTCCATCACCAACTTCTCCGGTAGCTCCAGATTTTAAAATAGCATCTATGGTTACTTGTTCAAAATCGTCATTAACAATAATAGATAAGAATCTTCTTTGTATGTCTCCAGTGCTAAAAGAAATACCACGATAAACTTTACCAATTCTTTCGTTACCTAAGGCAGTAACATCCCAATAAGAAAAGAAGTTAACACCAACATCATGTAAGGCTTTTTTTACATCAGAGAACTTTGATTTTCTTATGATTGCTTCAATTTTTTTCATTTTAAATAATGTTTTTCTAATTTAATAAATATACAATTTTGTTCTAAAAAAAACAGCCTAATTCTGTAAAAAGAGTTAGGCTGTTTTTCCATATAAACTTAAATAAAAAATTATTCGTTATATACTCCAATTCCGTGTTCAGCTTTGTCTAATCCTTCGATTTCTTCTTTTTCAGAAACTCTCAATCCGATAGTTACTTTTAAGACTTTGAATACGATATAAGAACAAACAACTGCCCAAGCACCATAAGCTAAAACTCCTGTAGCTTGTACTCCTAATAAAGCAAAACCACCACCGTTAATTAATCCACCATCAATAGCAAATACACCAACTAATAAAGTACCTAAAGCACCACATACACCGTGTACAGAAACAGCTCCAACAGGATCATCAACTTTTAAAGTTTCATCAATAAATGTAATTGCCATTACAACTACTACACCAGCAATCAATCCCATAATAGTTGCAGAACCTGGAGTTACAGCAGCACAACCAGCAGTAATACAAACTAAACCAGCTAAAGCACCGTTTAAAGTCATAGAAATATCAGGTTGTCCGTAACGTAACCAAGTGTACATTAAAGCAGCAAGAGCACCAGCAGCAGCAGCTAAGTTTGTTGTAATTAAAATTCCACCTACAGCAATAAGATCATCTTCAGATCCGAAAGCTAATTGAGAACCTCCGTTAAATCCAAACCATCCTAACCATAGGATCATTACCCCTAAAGCTCCTAATAATAAGTTGTGTCCTGGAATTGCTTGAGAAACTCCATCTTTATATTTTCCAATTCTAGGTCCTACCATAATAGCACCAACTAAAGCAGCCCATCCACCTACAGAGTGTACAATAGAAGATCCAGCAAAATCAACAAATCCTAAGTTTGTTAACCATCCTTCACCTTGCCAAGTCCAGTGACCTGCAATAGGGTAAATGATCACTGTCATAATGAAAGAGAAAATTACGTAAGTAGAAAATTTAGTTCTTTCTGCAACAGCTCCAGAAACAATAGTTGCAGCAGTTGCAGCAAATACAGTTTGGAAGAATAAGTTGTACATGTCTGCACCGTCATTGTAAAATAAGCTTGGAGTTCCAATAAATCCAGAGATTGTTTCTCCGTACATTACTGTGTATCCAATAGCCCAGAATCCTAAAGAACCTACAATTAAGTCCATTAAGTTTTTCATAATAATATTTCCTGCGTTCTTAGAACGAGAGAACCCAGTTTCTACTAGGGTAAATCCAGCTTGCATAAAGAATACTAAGATTCCTGATATAATTATCCACAAAGCTCCCATGATTGCACTTGTATCCATAATATAAATATTTAAAAGTTTTTTTGTTTAGTTTTATTTTAATGTTTCTCCACCTTTTTCTCCAGTACGGATACGGTAAGTTTCTAATACGTCTGATACGAATACTTTTCCATCACCAACTTCTCCAGTAGAAGCAGTTTTTAATAAAGTTTCTACAGTAATTTGTTCAAAATCATCATTTACAATGATTGATAATTGACGTCTTTGGATATCGTTAGTGCTAAAAGATACTCCACGGTACACTTTTCCCACTTTTTCATTTCCCAATCCAGTCACATCCCAGTAAGAAAAGAAGTTTACACCTACTTCGTGTAAAGCCTCCTTAACTTCAGAAAACTTAGATTTTCTGATGATTGCTTCGATTTTTTTCATAATTGAAAGTTTAATTTAGGTTGAATATATTTTTGTTATCTGGCAAGACTCGCATCTTGCCAGATGATTTTTTAAACTTTTCTAAGAATTAGAAAGAGTATACAGCAGCAACAGTTAAAGTAGAAACACTTTTTTCAGTTGGGAAAGCTTCGATTAATCCATCATCAGATGAGTCGTATCTTACATCAGCAATTACTTTTAAGTTGTCAGTTAATCCAACATTTGCAGATAAAGTTAACGCTAATACACTAGCTTCAACAGCACCATTAGTAGCAAAGTATTCTGGACGTAATCCTAAAGCAAAACTATCAGAGAATGCATTTTGAATATATAATGCAGCACCTTGGTATCCAGCATCAGCATCTTCAGAGTGAGAGTAAGCAGCGTTAATACCTAAGTATAAAGTTTCAGAAATGTCAAATCCTCCTGTATAATCAACAAATAAGTTGTCATTAGTTGTAGCATCAACAGAACCGTAAATTAAGTTAAGGTATTGTCCTTTAAATCCAATTTGACCACCTAATTGTAAAGCTCCAGAAACGTTTCCATCAGCACTTGAAATTGCATGACCGTTAGTAACAGCTAACATGAAAGATAAGTCTTCAGAAGCAGCATAGTCAACTTTTACCCCAGTATGAGAGAAAGGTCCTGCGTTAAATAAATAAGAAACTGTGTAGTTAAAGTTAGCAGCGGGAGAAATAACTTCGTAACCTAAGAATGTGTTAAACTGTCCAGCAGAAACTGTTAATGCGTCATTAATAATGTAATATGCATATAATTGGTTGATTGCTCCGGCTAAGTTAGCGTCATCAGCTCTAGGTCCAAAAGATAAGTCTGCTACAACACCCGCTTTCTCAGTATCATAAGCAAAAACTGTATTTGCAGCTCCTAATCCAAATCCATTTGCATTTCCTGGATTAGCAATTAAGATTCCAGGAGTTCCTGAACCATCCACAAAGTTTGCTGTTCCATAAACATCAACGTTTCCAGATACAGTTAATTTTCCTTCTTGTGCAAAAGTTAACATTCCAGTTAACATCATTGCTGATAAAATAATTTTTTTCATGATAAAGTTTTTTATGTTTTTAAGTTTTATCTGAGACAAAGCTACGTATTAATACGTATGTTGCAAGAAAAAACTACCTGTTTTTTCGCAGTTTTATACGTAACTACCGTGTTTACTAAGTAAGTAGCCCAAAAAATAAGTGAAAAAAAGCTTGTTTTCTATAATAGTTGTATATACATTTGTTGTATGAACAACTAAAAAAACTGTCAAAATCATGGATAACTTGCATAATAAAGCTGTCATTAACTTAATGTTAACAGGAAATTATGTTGTAGAAAATATTAATAGTTTCTTAAAGGTTTATGATTTAACCGTGCAACAGTTTAATATATTAAGGATTTTAAGAGGTCAAGATGGATTGCCAATTAATTTATATGAGTTACAAGATCATATGATACATAAAATGAGTAATACAACTAGATTGGTAGAAAAACTTAGAAAAAAGGAATTATTAGAGCGTAAGGTTTGTGAATCAAATAGACGAAAGATTGAAATATTGATTACTGATAAAGGTTTAGGTTTGTTAGCAGGTATTGATCAATCTTTAATAGATTTTGAGAAAAATTTAGTTCACCAACTAAGTAGAGAGGAAATTGTAAAGTTATTAGAGTTATTAAATAAAGTAAAAATCAAATCATAAAAACAAAAAAAATGAAAACAACAAGTATTAAATCAAGAGTATTAGCTGGATTTGCCATTTTAGCATTAACCTTTTCTGCCTTTGCAGTAGAAAAAGATCCTATTAAAGTAGAAAAAAGTACCATTGAATGGGTTGGGAAAAAAGTTACCGGTCAGCACAATGGAACCATTTTGTTTAAAGAAGGTGAAGTAAAGTTAAAAAAAGGAGCTTTAGTAGGAGGAACGTTTGTAGTGGATATGAATACTATTAATGTTACAGATTTAGAGGGAGAATACAAAGGTAAATTAGAAGGACACTTAAAATCTGATGACTTTTTTGGAGTAGATAAGTTTCCTGAAGCTACATTTGTAATTACTAGTGTAGAAGGTACAGTAGTAAAAGGAGATTTAACGATTAAAGGACATACAGAAAAAGAATCTTTTACTTTAGTTACAAAAAACAATACCATTAGCGGAACTGTGGTAATTGATAGAACTAAGTTTGGAATTAGATACGGATCAAATTCTTTCTTTGATAATTTAAAGGATAAAGCAATTCATGATGAGTTTGAATTAACTGTAAATATTGCTTTCTAAAATAAGAGCATCATTCAATTAACAAATTTAAACCCCGATAGTTAAGGCTGTCGGGGTTTATTTTTTAAATCGTATTTTAATATTCTTATATATAAGACCGCTATATTTCTTAAATTCGCAAAACAAATAATTGTACACATGTCTAAATTTGAGTTAAAATTACCCAAAATGGGAGAAAGTGTAGCAGAAGCTACGATTACCTCTTGGTTAAAAGAGGTTGGAGATTTTATTGAGTTAGATGATTCCATTGTAGAAATAGCTACAGATAAAGTAGATTCTGATGTACCGTGTGATGTGTCTGGTGTTTTAATAGAAAAAAAATACCAAGAAGGAGATGTTGTTAAAGTAGGTGAGGTGTTGGCGGTTATTGAAACTAATACGGATGCTGCAGACGCAACTTTGGTTTCTGTGTCTAAAGAAGAGGTTGATGCAGATGTAGAAGAAGCAGTCGCAACAGTAGAGGCGGAGGTAAATGATGTAATTACTCAAGTATCTACATCCGTAAAAAATACCATTGCCAATACTGATGGGAATTTTTATTCGCCACTTGTAAAAAAAATAGCAAGTACAGAAGGAGTGTCTCAAACAGAATTAGATGCTATAGTAGGTACTGGTCTTGATGGTAGGGTAACTAAAGATGATATTTTAGCATATGTGGCTAAAAAATCTAAAAATACAAGTAAAGTAGAAACTCCTGTAAAAACATCAGCAGAAAAAAGCAGTAAACAAGTTACTGCTACAGAAAAAGCAGATGTTGCCCCTGTAAACTTAGAAGTAAATTCAGGTGATGAATTGATTACTTTATCTAGAATGGGAAAAATGATATCAGATCATATGGTGCATTCTAAAAGAAAAGCTTCACATGTACAATCGTTTATTGAAGTTGATGTTACTAATGTGGTAAAGTGGAGAGATAAGGTAAAAGATGAGTTTTTAAAACGCGAAGGAGAAAAGCTTACCTATACTCCAATTTTTATGATGGCAGTAGCCCAAGCTATTAAAAAGTATCCTTTGGTTAATATTACTTTTGATGGAGTAGACAAAGTAGTTGTAAAAAAATCTATTAACTTAGGTATGGCTTCAGCTTTACCTGATGGAAATTTAATTGTTCCTGTAATTAAAAGTGCTCAAAACTTAAATTTGGTTGGTATGACCAAAGCAGTAAACGATTTGGCTTTAAGATCAAAGAACAATGCTTTAAAACCAGAAGATGTAAAAGGTGGTACTTATACTGTTACTAATATCGGAGGTTTTGGGTCCATTTTTGGAACTCCAATCATCAATCAGCCAGAGAGTGCTATTTTGGCTTTAGGAGCTATTAGAAAAGTACCATCTGTAATAGAAACTCCAGAAGGAGATTTTATAGGGATAAGACAAAAAATGTACATTTCACATTCTTACGATCATAGAGTGATTAATGGAGCGTTAGGAGGAATGTTTATCAAAGAAATAAAAGATATTTTAGAGGCTTGGAATATCAATCAAGCGTTATAATTAACATATTTTGTAATCATAAAAAAAGCCTGCTATAAGAAATATAGCAGGCTTTTTTTATGATTGCGTGTTTTTTGTGTTACTCTTTGTTTTGTTCAAAAACTTCTGTTAAAATATCATGAGAACTCATATTAGCTTCTTGAATTTGTAAGATGTTAGAAAGTGTTGGAGCAATTTGAGTAATGTTTACCGACTTTTTTACCGTTTTTCCTTTACTGATGTTAGCACCATAAAATAAGATAGGAATGTGAGTGTCATAGTTGTAACCACTTCCATGGGTAGTTCCTGTTTTAATATAATGGTCGCTAATTACTGCAGGTTCAAAAGCAAGTAAAATATCTCCCGATCTTTTTTGGTTGTACCCTTCTTGTAGCAAGCTAATTGGAGCTTGGGTAAACTCACTTCTTTGAACAGTGTGTGCAGATACAGCTTTGTAGATATGGGTATAAGTAATAATCTCATTAATAATAGAGTTTTCTACTTCTTCAATATTTAAACCTAGTTTAGCAATCTCATCATGATTTAAGAAAATTTGTTCGTTAGAGTAATTTTCAATCAAATTTGTAGATTGATATTTCTCTTGAGTAAACTCATTTAATTTTTCTAAGAACTTTTTAGATGAAAAATATCCTCCAGGGATTTTATTATCCATCAAATAATTTGGGATTTGAACCACAGCATGATCAGCGGTAACAAATAAAACATAGTTGTTTTTACCTACTTTTTTATTTAGGTAGCTAATAAAATCATCTATATCATTATTTAAACGGATGTAAGCATCTTCTGTTTCTTTAGACATCGCTCCGTATTTATGACCAATATAATCTGTACAAGAAATACTAATGGCTAAAAAGTCTGAGTAATTTTTGTTTTTTCCTAATTCTTCGTTTTTTACAATTTCTTTGGCAAAACCTAAAGTCATTGTATTTCCAAAAGGAGTTGTTTTTAATAAACTATATCCTCCGTTTTTTTCTTTTAGAGTAGCCAAGTCATGAGGAAAAATAGGTTTTTCTTCTCCTTTGAATACTCCTTCGTAGTGATTATGGTCTTTAATACTCTCAGTATAATCATTGATGTTTTTTTCAGTCATCCAAGGAGACGCTAAATATTCATCAAGTTGAACTTTATTTGTAGTATTATATAAACTTACCCAATTAGGTAGTTCCTTAGTGTAATAGCTACTAGTAACCCAATTACCTACTTTACCACCATCAAACCAATAAGCGATGTCTGCCGAATGCCCAGCTGGTAAAATAGCTGATCTATCTTTAACGGCAACACCAATTACTTTTCCGTTAAAGTTTTGAGTCAATTTTAATTGATCTGCAACAGTAGAGGCAATTAATCTTTTAGGAGATTTTTTTCCTTCGTTTGTAGTACTACCAACGGTTTCAAAGTTTTCATCATCTACAACATAAATAGATTTTTTTTCATATTTATCGTACCAGTTATTTCCAATGATTCCGTGGTCTTTAGGTGTTGTACCTGTATAAATAGAGGCATGTCCAACAGCAGTATATGTTGGGATATAGTTGTAGTGGGCATTTTCAAAGGTTGTTCCGTTCTCAATAATTTCATTAAATCCTTTAGAACCAAACTTGTCTTTAAACCTTTGTAAATAGTCGTATCTCATTTGATCAACAACAATTCCTACAACCAATTTAGGTTTTTTAGCTGTTTGTGCATTTCCAATAAAAATGCTACTTAATAAAAGTAGACTAGCTAGTTTTCTCATTATGATATTGTCTTTTATTTTGTACGGGATTAAAAGTAGTTATATTAGAGTAATTGTTTGTTAAGGATTTGATATTTTAGCTTAAAATTTTTATACATGAACTATTTAAAAAGCATAGGTGCCTATGTAATTATGTTAAAGAGTGTTTTTAAAAGACCTCAAAAAGGAAAAATATTTTGGGAAGCAGTCTTTAGAGAAATTGATGATTTAGGAGTAAAGTCTGTTGGGATTGTGGCTTTTATCTCTTTTTTTATAGGTGGGGTAGTAGCCATACAAACAGCGTTAAATTTAGAAGATCCAATTATTCCAAAAGATTTGATTGGATTTGCAACAAAAAGATCAATGATTTTAGAGTTTTCATCAACCTTTATCATGGTTATTTTAGCAGGTAAAGTAGGGTCATATATAACATCAAGTATAGGAACTATGAGAGTTACTGAGCAGATAGATGCCTTAGAGGTAATGGGGATTAATTCTTTAAATTATTTAGTATTACCTAAAATATTAGCCACTGTTTTTTTCTATCCTTTTATAGTGTTGTTGGCAATGTTCTTAGGGATTTTTGGTGGATGGATTGCTGGTATTGCTACAGGCTTGTTTAAACCAGAAGATTATATTGCTGGAATTCAATTAGACTTTCAACCTTATTTAATATCGTATAGTTTGATAAAATCAATTGTATTTGCTTTCTTAATTGCAACCATTCCTTCTTATTTTGGATACTTTGTAAAAGGAGGTTCTTTAGAAGTAGGTAGGGCTAGTACTAAGGCTGTGGTTTGGACAATTGTAGTTATTATATTTTCCAATTATTTTTTAACCCAAATGTTGTTAAGCTAAGTTATGATAGAAGTAAAAGGTATATATAAAAGTTTTGGAGAGGCATCTGTATTAAAAGGAATTGATGCTAGTTTTGAACCAGGGAAAACAAGTTTAATTATAGGGCAAAGTGGATCTGGTAAAACAGTGTTTTTAAAAACCCTATTAGGTTTGCACATACCAGACCAAGGAACCATATCATATAATGGACAGACTACAGAGTCGATGTCTATTGAAGAAAAAAGACAATTAAAACAAGATTTAGGAATGGTTTTTCAAGGTTCTGCCTTGTTTGATTCTTTAACGGTAGAAGAAAATGTAATGTTTCCTTTAAAAATGTTTACCAATCAATCTAAAGCAGAAATGTTAGACAGGGTAAATTTTGTTTTGAATAGGGTGAATTTAAAAAATTCCAATCATAAGTTTCCAGCAGAACTTTCTGGAGGAATGCAAAAACGTGTGGCTATTGCAAGAGCGATTGTAACCAATCCTAAATATTTATTTTGTGATGAACCAAATTCCGGTTTAGATCCTAGAACAGCAATTGTAATAGATAATTTAATACAGGAAATTACGGATGAATATCAAATAACAACGGTAATAAACACCCATGATATGAATTCTGTGATGGAAATTGGAGAAAAAATTATTTTTTTAAAGGATGGATTAAAAGAGTGGGAAGGGACTAGTAACGATATATTCAAAACTGATAATGAAGCAGTTGTGAATTTTGTGTATAGTTCTAATTTATTCAAGAAAGTACGTAAGGCATATTTAGAAGAATAAAATTTTATTTTTCTTTTGTGTAACTGTATAAAAGTCCTATATTTGCACCCGCAATAACGAGTGGTATTAATGACCTGGTAGCTCAGTTGGTAGAGCATCTCCCTTTTAAGGAGAGGGTCCTGGGTTCGAGCCCCAGCCCGGTCACAAATTTTAACACATAACACAAGTTATTGCATGGTGAGATACTCAAGCGGCCAACGAGGGCGGACTGTAAATCCGCTGACTACGTCTTCGCAGGTTCGAATCCTGCTCTCACCACGGACGACCTGGTAGCTCAGTTGGTAGAGCATCTCCCTTTTAAGGAGAGGGTCCTGGGTTCGAGCCCCAGCCCGGTCACAAAAGCCTCCCTTTAGGGAGGCTTTTTTTATTGATAATGGGGTTAAAAGTTTGTGTTAAACCCTGTCTAAGAATCTTTATGTAATCTGCGTAAGGATTTTTTTATTTCTCTTTTTTCTAAACTACTTTTTATTATTTCTCTGAGTTAGCCTTTAAAAAATGAATTTCATAAATTCTTAAAATTAGGACTACAGAAACATCTTATGTGATTTTCAGTTTAATCTTTTTTAAGGTCATAAATCATAATTGTTTTTGGGTTGTTAACAGTGAAATAATGTTGATAAAGAACAGTACTGCTTGTAAATATTGACCTTGTAGATGTTTTGCAACATTTAGACCCCTTATATGATAATTATAAATATACCTTTTAGTATAAATTTGTGGTTAACGAGAATAAAAAATAATAATTTACATATTCATTTTTTTAATATCAATTCATAATTATATAGATATAATGAACAAATATTTTTACTTATTAATTGCAGCTGGTTTGTTTTTTTCAGAAGCAAAATCCCAAGATAAACCAGTTTATAAAGCTGAGAAGTGGGAAAATCCAGAATGGGAAAACCCTGAGATTTTTCAAATAAATAGAGAAAAACCTACGGCATCATTTTACAGATATTCAAACGCAAATGATGCTCTTAAGAATGATTCTTGGAATCATTCAGAATTATATAAATCATTAAACGGTACGTGGAACTTTTATTATGTAGATAGTGTATCGGCACGTCCAGTAGATTTTTATAAAAATGATTTTAATTTAAAAGGATGGAGTACAATTAAAGTACCATCAAATTGGGAAATGGAAGGATTTGGAATTCCTGTTTATACAAACAGACACTATATGTTTCCTGCAAACCCACCTTTTATACCACATAATATTAACAATGTAGGGAGTTATAAAAGAGAGTTTACCATCCCTAGAGATTGGACAGAGAAAGATGTATATCTCCATTTTGCTGGAGTTAGCGGTGCTATGTATGTTTGGGTAAATGGTAAAAAGATAGGTTATAATGAAGGGAGTAAAACACCTGCAGAATTTAACATTTCCAATGCTTTAAAACCAGGAAAGAATACTGTTGCAGTACAGGTGTTACGATGGTCTGATGCTAGCTATATGGAAGATCAAGATTTTTGGAGGCTAAGCGGTATAGAGCGAGATGTATATGTGTATGCAACTGAAAAAGTAACTGTTAGAGACTTTAGAGTTATTGCTGATTTAGAGAATAATTATACCAATGGAGTTTTTAAGGCAAACTTAGAGGTAGAAAACAACACTAATAAAACAGCAAAAAGAATCGTTGAAATAAAATTAATGGATGGAGCAAAAGAAAAATATTCAGAAGCTAAAACTTTAATTTTAAAGAAAGGAGAAAATAAGATAGATTTTTCTAAAACGCTAAAGAATGTTAAAACTTGGAATGCAGAACATCCAAATTTATATACTCTGTTAATTGATTTTAAAGATTCTAAAGGAAATACCTTAGAAGCTACATCTATAAAAGTAGGATTTAGAAATATTAAAATTAAAAACAATCAGTTTTTAGTTAACGGTAAACCTGTTTTGTTAAAAGGAGCAAACCTTCATGATCATAGTGATACGGATGGACATACCATTTCTGAAGAACTTACCTTAAAAGACTTAGAGGTAATGAAACAAAACAACTTAAACGCTATTCGTTGTAGTCATTACCCTAAAGATCCTCATTTTTATAGAATGTGTGATAAGTATGGTTTTTATGTTGTTGATGAGGCAAATATAGAAACACACGGTATGGGTACTACCAATCAAGGTTTAGATAAAAATTTAAAAGCTCAAAAAGTGCATCCAGCATATTTGCCAGAATGGAAAGAAATGCACTTAGATAGAACTATTAGAATGTTTGAAAGAGATAAAAACTTTCCTTGTATTGTTACTTGGTCTTTAGGAAATGAAGCTGGAAATGGAGAAAACTTTTTTGCTACTTATAAATGGTTAAAAGAACAAGATAATACTAGACCTACACAGTACGAGGGAGCAACTAGTTATACCAATACAGATATACAAGCACCAATGTATTGGACAATTGATAGAATGATTAAGTATGCAGAAAATAACCCAACAAGACCTTTAATTCAGTGTGAGTATGCTCATGCAATGGGAAATAGTGTTGGGAATTTACAAAAATACTGGGATGTTATAGAAAAGTACGATATTATGCAAGGTGGATTTATTTGGGATTGGGTAGACCAAGGAATCTTAACTAAAAATAAAGATGGAGAGGCTTATTGGGCTTATGGAGGAGATTTAGGAGGTGCTCATTTACAAAATGATAAAAACTTCTGTTTAAATGGAATTGTAAATCCAGACAGAACTGCACATCCTGCTTTGTATGAGGTAAAAAAAGTGTATCAATACATTAAGTTTAAAGCCTCAGATTTAGCAAACGGAGAAATAGAAATTACTAATAAATACGATTTTACCAATTTAAAGGAATATCAATTTACTTGGACCTTATTAGAAAATGGAGTTAAAGTGGCAAGCGGAATGTTACCTGAGTTAAATGTAGCTCCATATCAGAGTAAAAAAGTGAACATTGCATTGCCAGAATTAAAAAAATCAGGTGTAGAATATCATTTAAATATATCTGCTTTAAATCAAACAAAAACAGATTTAATGCCATTAAATCATGTAGTTGCTTTTGAACAATTTGAGTTAACAAAGCCTGATTTTAATGTAGTGAAACCTGCAACAAAAGATAAGATTTATGTAAGTTCTAAAGAGGGGATTACTACTATTAAAAATGATGTTTTTGAGTTAAAATTAAATACTACTAACGGAAAAGTAACTTCTTTAGATTACGGACAGGGTAATATTTTTGTAGAAAGTATAACTCCTAATTTTTGGAGAGCTGTAACAGATAATGATTTTGGTGCCAAAAATCCAGAAAAATTAAAAGTATGGAAACAAGCAACAGATAACCAACCTTTAGCAGCTGTTAAAGTATATGGCAAATCTAAGGAACTTTCATTGTCAAAAAAATCTAGAGTAAAAGGGGAGGTGGTTATTCAAACTACTTTTAATTTACCATCTGTAAAAGGGAGTGTTGAGGTTGAGTACAGAGTTCAGCCATCTGGAGAAATTATTGTAAAGAACACTTTAAACGGAATTAATAATAAGTTGCCACATTTGCCAAGGTTTGGAGATAATTTTATTATTAAAAATGAATATCAAAAAGTAACATGGTTTGGTAGGGGGCCTCACGAAAATTACAATGATAGAAATACAGCTGCTTTGGTAGGAAAGTACAACGCAAATGTTAAAGATTTATACTTCCCATACATTCGTCCACAAGAAAATGGATACAAAACAGACGTTCGTTGGGTAAGTTTTACAAATGATAATGGTGTTGGAATTAAAATAGAAGGTTTGCAGTTACTAGGGTTTAGCGCACACCATCAATACAACAGTGATTTTGATGCTGGAGAAACTAAAAAACAACGTCATACTACAGATATTAAAAAAAGAGATTTTGTTAATATCAACATAGATTACAAGCAAACTGGTATTGGAGGGGATAATAGTTGGAGTGCAAAAGCTTTAGCTCATAAAGAATTTAGAGTTCAGCCAGAAAACATTGCTTATTCATTTAAAATAGTACCTGTTTCAAAATAATTTATTTAACAAAAAAGGCTCTTTCTATGCCAAGGAAGAGCCTTTTTTGTTTTGTAGAAAAAATAAAAAATAATTATAAATTAATTTAAGAGCTTAAATTATGAATAGAAAAGATTTTATAAAGGTATCTATGGTGGCTACTGCAGGAACCATGTTATTTCCTAGTTGTATGGGTAGTAGTAATTATATTCCAAAATATTTAGAAGACTATAAGGATTTATATGCAAGTAACCCTAGAGAGGCAGCCATTCAGTGGTTTAAAGATGCTAAATATGGTATGTTTATTCATTATGGATTGTATTCTATATTGGGGAGGCACGAGTGGGTGCAGTACAACGAAAAAATACATGTAGCAGAGTATGCTAAGCTAAAAGATCAGTTTACTGCAGATAAATTTGATGCAGACTTTATTACAGATTTAGCCTTAGAAGCGGGAATGAAATATATTAATTTAACCACTCGTCATCATGATAGTTTCTGTTTGTGGGACACTAAATATACAGATTTTAATAGTGTTAACTCACCTGCGAAAAGAGATTTGGTAGCGGAGCTTTCAGAGCAGTGCAATAAAAAAGGAATAGCCTTATTTTTGTATTATTCACATGGTAGAGATTGGAGGCATCCAGATGCACCAAATAATGATAAATGGGGTGGAGCTGCTAGGCCAAAGTTTGAAACAAAAGAGCCTTTTTATAATTATGGAGAAAACCATGATTTAAACAGATATTTGGAGTTTATGACCAATCAAGTAGATGAGTTGTTAACAAATTATAAAGATGTTGCAGGTATTTGGTTAGATGGTTTTTCAACACCAGCATCTAGAGATCGTTCTTTGTTTAAATGTCAAGAATTGTACGATTTAATTCATGCAAAACAACCTCAAGTTTTGGTGTCATACAAGCAAGGAATGTTAGGAACAGAAGATTTTTTAGCACCTGAGAGAAAATATAAAGAAGGAGAAAAAATAGACAAACCTTTAGAAATATGCGATCATTTACAAAGACACGGTTGGGGATATACCAAAGCTCAAGATGGAAAGCACAAAACAAAAGAAGAGGTTATAAAGATGTTAAAAAAAGCGAATAGCTATCCTGCTAATTTACTGTTAAACACTGGGCCATTACCATCTGGAGAAATGCATCCAGAAGATGTTAAAGTGCTAAGAGAGGTAGGTAAAGAAATTCGTAATAAAGGTTGGAAAGCAGTCTTAAATTCTTAATAAAATGTCTTATAAAAAAATATTATTAAGTAGTGTTTGTTTAATAACAGCAATCTTTTTTAAAGTTACAGCTCAAAATAACAAACCAAATGTGTTATTTATTTTTGCAGATGATCAAAGAGCAGATGCTCTTGGTTGCTCAGGAAATACCTATATCAATACCCCTAATATTGATAAAATTGCCCAAAACGGTGTTCGTTTTACCAATAGTTATGTAATGGGAGGCCATCATGGAGCCATATGTGCTCCAAGTAGAGCCATGTTAATGAGTGGAAAAAGTTTATTCCATGTTTATGATAAGCTAGATGGGGTAAAAACCATGCCTATGCATTTTGCAGAAAATGGCTACGAAACATTTGGTACAGGAAAATGGCACAACAAGGCTCAGAGTTTTGAGGCTAGTTTTCAAAAAGGTGAAAATGTTTTTATTGGAGGTATGGCTAACCATTACAGTACACCAATGAGGCGTTTAGGAGAAAATGGAAAATTAAGTAGCCCAGAAAACAAAGGTTATTCAACAGATTTATTTGCCGAGGCAGCCATTAATTACATAGATAATTATGCTAAGAGCAAACAAGAAAAGCCTTTTTTCTGTTATGTGGCTTTTACGGCTCCACATGATCCACGATCTCCTAGAGAAGATTATATAGGAATGTATCCTGACGAATCAATGCCATTACCAGGTAACTATAAAGCATTGCATCCATTTAAGTTTGATAATTTAAATATAAGAGATGAAACCTTAGGACCTTGGCCAAGAACTCCACAACTAATCCGAGCATCTTTAGCCGATTATTACGCACTAATAACTCATTTAGACAAAAGGGTAGGAGATATTATTAATACTTTAAAAAAGCAACATCTGTTTGATAATACCATTATTGTTTATGCAGCAGATAACGGTTTGGCAATTGGTAGTCATGGGTTATTGGGTAAGCAAGATTTGTACGAGCATAGTACAAAAGTACCTTTTATTATTAGTGGTCCTGGAATACCTAAAAATAAAACAAAAGATGCTTTGGTTTATTTGTTTGATGTGTATCCTAGTTTAGCAGACCTATGTAATTTACCTATGCCAACTAAAATTGATGGAGAGAATGTAGCACCAATTATTAAAGGTGAAAAAGAAAAAGTTAGAGAGTCTTTATACACTACGTATAGGCATACAGTAAGAGCTGTAAGAACAGATGAATGGAAGTTAATTAGGTACCCTGAAAGAGATTACACACAATTATTTAATTTAAAAGAAGACCCTCTAGAGATTCATAACCTAGCAGAATTAAAAGAATACAATTCAAAGTTGGAAGAAATGATGGGAATGATAAAAAAATGGCACAGTTACACAGATGACCCTGAAACGTTAACACCAGAAAAAATTCTTCCTTTAGGATATGATTATACTAAGTTAAAACAGAGGCCTGATGACAAACAGCCAAAATATATTTTAGATAAATATTTTAAGGGAGTAGATGTTAAAAATATAAAGAAAACAAAGCATTAACAATAAATGAAGTATAAAATTTTAATCGTCTATTTGGTCGTTAATTTATTTTTTTGTGGAAATATTTTTTCGCAAAGAGAAGTTGTTTCTATAGAAAAAGGATGGAAGTTTACTTTAAAAGATGCATCAGAATATTCAAATCAAGATTACAATACCTCTCAGTGGAAAAATGTGCAAATTCCACATGATTGGGCTTTTGAAAAAGGGATTTCAAAAGACGGAGCACAAGGGGCAAGCGGAGGTTATTTTGATGGAGGTATTGGTTGGTATCAAAAAAGATTTGAGCTATCTAAAAATTGGAGAAACAAACTTGTGACTATTGAGTTTGATGGGGTTTATATGAATAGTGAAGTTTGGATAAATGGTCATTATTTAGGGAAACGCCCTTATGGGTATATTTCATTTCGTTACGAAATTTCTAAATACTTAAAAGAAGGTAAAAATACTATTGCAGTAAGGGTAGATAATTCTAATGAGCCTTCAGCACGTTGGTATCATCCATGTGGAATTTATGCACCTGTACGTTTAATAGCCACATCACATCAATATATTAAACCCAACGGTGTGTATGTAAAAACTTCTAAAATAACAGATAAATATGCGACTGTTTGTGTAAAAACTTCTTTAGCAAATACTAAAAAATCAAAAGGAGTTTTAGAAACACTTGTGTTAAATGCAAGTAATAAGGTAGTAGCTAAGAAGACTTCAGTAATAAAAAAAGGTGGTTTTAATGATGAATTTGAAACAGAGTTAAAAATTAAAGATCCAAATTTATGGACTACAGAAGTCCCATATTTATACAAAGTTGTAAACCGTTTAATAATTAAAAATAAAGTTGTTGATGAGGTTTCTACTCATTTAGGAATTAGGAGTATTGAGTGGAAAACAGAAACAGGTTTTTGGCTAAATGGAAAAGTAACCAAATTATTAGGTGTGAGTGAGCATTATGAAGGTGGTCCCTTAGGTGGAGCGTGGACAAAGACTATGTTGCGTTGGAAGTTAGGGCTGCTAAAAGAAATGGGTGTAAATGCTATTAGAACCGCTCATAATCCTGCTCCTCCCATGTTTTACGATTTGTGTGATGAAATGGGGATTTTGGTAATGGATGAAATTTTTGATGGATGGTCTAAAAAAGCAAAAGAAGATTATGGAAAACAAGCTTTTAAAGACTGGTGGAAGAAAGACATGACAGAATGGTTGTTAAGAAATAGAAATCATCCCTCTATTATAGTGTATAGTGTTGGGAATGAAACCCGAGGAGAAGTAGCAAAGGAATTGGTAGCGTTGTGTCATAAATTAGATCCAGAAAAACCAGTGACTTCTGGGCATAGTTCGTCAGAGTATATGGATGTATATGGTGTGAATGGAGGTAGTGAAAGACCTAGCTTTTTTGATACATCAAGACCAGAAAAACCTTTTGTTTCTACAGAAGCTCCACACACTTGGCAAACCCGAGGATATTATAGGTCTAAAACATGGTTTAGAGATGGATATAATCCTAACCAAAAAGGGAAAGCTTTTGAGTTACCAGACCTAACAGATAAAGAAGTTTTTACATATGAATGGGCACCAAGATTAGCATGGAAAAACGGGAAACAGCATTTTAATTCATCTTACGATAATGCCATGGTGAGAATTTCAGCTAGGAAAAACTGGGAATTGATGAGAGATTTACCTTGGTTTAGTGGGCATTTCCGTTGGACTGGTTTTGATTATTATGGAGAGGCTGGTTATGTACATGGTGGATGGCCATTCCGTTTGTTTATGGGAGGAGCTTTGGATGTTGCAGGATTTAAAAAAGATCTGTTTTATTTTTATAAAAGCCAATGGACCCAAGAACCAATGGCTCATATTTTACCTCATTGGACCCATTCTACTTTAAAAAATGGAGTAGAAATTCCAGTTTGGGTTTATTCTAATTGTGATGAAGTAGAATTGTTTTTAAACGGAAAATCTTTAGGTAAAGATAAACCTGGAAGTAAATGGAATGAAATGCAATGTGAATGGGTAGTACCTTGGGAGCCTGGAGAGTTGGTTGCAAAAGGATATGTAAATGGAAAAGAAGTAATATTGTCAAAACAAATTACAGCGAGTAAGCCATCGGCCATTCAATTAAAAATAGAAGACACATATTTAAACCCTGTAAAAGATAAAGCTGCTATTATTACGGCGAATTTGGTAGATAATAAAAATGTATACTATCCTTATGGAGAGAACAAAGTTTATTATCACCTTAGGGGTAATGCTACGTTATTGTCTTTAGAAAATGGAGATCCTGTAGATACTACTAAAAATGTTGGAATTACTGTTAAAAAGGCTTTTATGGGAGCCTCTAGAGCTTTTGTAAGATTAGCAGATAATGCTAAAAATGTTTCATTATTAGCAGGAGCTATTTTAGCAGAAAAACAATTGTTGACTTCTAATATTGTTCATATTGATGTGAAAAATATAAGTTTAAAAGGAGTTTTAGAAAATGAATCTTTTAAAGTTTTTTATACTATAGATGGCACAAAGCCAACATTAAATAGCGATGTGTATAACAAACCTTTTAAAATACATTTAGGGACTGTTGTAAGAGCCATAGTTGTTTGCAATGGTAAGGAGGTTTTAAGTATGGAAGAAAAGTTTGATGAGGGGTTAGGGCTGTCTTGGGAAAATAATATAGAGTTAAATAACGCAAAGAAAAATACCAATGATATGCTGGCTGCAGAAGCTGACATTGTGGGGGTTAGTGTTGTAAGTAAAAATGAAAATAGTTTTGTTGATTTTAAAAGCAAGGAAGGTAAAATAACTTGGTATCAAGAAAACGATGGTAGTTCAGGAGTTTTTACACTTAAATTTAGCTATGCTTCTAATGATTCTAAACCAAGACCAATGGATTTATTTGTTAATAACAAGCGTATAGGAGTTTTAGATTTTAAAAATACTGGATCTTGGAATGCTAATTGGAAAGAGGTGAATATAAAATCTCAATTACAAGCAGGAGCTAATTATATTGAGCTAAGATCAAAAGGAAAAAGCGGGCCTAATATTTTAATGTTGGTTGTTGAGTAGATATAGGGAGAGATTTAAAATAGGTTTTAGTTGTTGTGTAAAAGGGCTTCGTTATTATAACGAAGCCCTTTTTGTTATATCTCATCCTTATCGTTTTGACTAGAGTGTTGTTTGATATATTCTGTTGGGCTCATACCGTATTCTTTTTGAAAACATTTTCCAAAATATTTTTGATTGTTAAACCCTGTCATATAAGCTACTTCTGAAATGTACATATTGTTTTGTTTTAACAATTGAGCAGCTCTTTTAAGTTTTATTTTTTTGATAAAATTAACAGGAGTATCATCCGCAATCGCTTGAAGTTTTCTGTATAAATTAGCCCTACTCATTCCAACTTCTGATGCTAAGTACTCAACGCTTAATAGATTGTCTGTCATAGAATCTTCAATAATTTTAATCAATTTTTTTATGAATTTCTCATCATTAGAATCAATTTTAATTTTAGAAGGTTCAGCAGTAATTACTTTACTGTATTTCTCTTTTAATTCTTTTCGGGTTCCTAAAGCATTTTTAACTTTCCATTTAACAAATTCTAAACTAAAAGGTTTTTCTATATAATCATCTGCACCTAAACTAAGACACTTTATTTTTGTGTCTTCAGAGTTTTTGGCAGTTAGCATAAAAATAGGAATATTACTTATTTCTTTGTTTGTTTTAATGCGTTGTAGCATGGAGATACCATCTTCTACTGGCATTAAAATATCACTAATTATTAAAAGGGGTTTTTCTCTTATAATAATATCATAACCTTCTTTTCCGTTAGGAGCTTCTAAAACATTAAAATCAGAAATAAGTTCATCTTTTACCATACGTCTTAAATCTTCATTGTCTTCAACCAATAAAATAGTTGGTTTTGTAGGTTTTTTTGTGCTTTTCTTTGATTCAAATTCGCTAGAAACTTCTTCTATTACTTGGTATTCTGAGTTCTGAATAAAGTTTCTTTTTAAAGGCATACTTGTTTTAATGCGCTCTTTTTTAGGATATTTATCTTTGTTTATTGGGAGGTAAAAAGTAAATTCTGTAAAAATATTTTCTTCACTTTCTACCATAATAATTCCTTGGTGTCTTTCTATTAATTTATGAACTAACTCCATTCCAACTCCTGTACCTGGAATTTGATTGCTGTAGGATTTTGTAGCTTGATAATACCTGTCAAAAATAAAAGCTAAATCTTTTTTAGGTATTCCCATTCCATTGTCTCTAACAACACATTTAATGTATGTATTATTATCTAAGTCTAATGATAATGTTTTAGGGTCGTCTGCAGTAGCAAGCTCTAGAGTAACACTAATTGCTCCTTTTTCTTTAGTGTATTTAAAGGCATTTGAGAGTAGGTTAAAAAGTGTTTTTTCTAAAATATCTACATCGTACCATCCTTTAATTTTTTCTTCTTTAGCAATAAAATCGTATTTGATTTCATAAATTCTAGCAAAATCGTTAAAACTATCTTTGATAATGCTTACATCTTTAACAATGTCATTTTTAGAAATACTTAAATTAAATTTACCAACATCAAATTTTCTAATATCCATAATTTGATTGATAAGTCTATGCATTCTTAAAGTATTGTTGTAAATACGCTGTGCAGTAAGTGGGCTTAGACTAAAGTTTTTTTCTTTTACAACCTTTTCAATAGTTCCTAGAATTAGAGATAATGGAGTACGAAGTTCATGAGAAATATCGGTAAAGAAAATCATTTTCATTCTATTGTGTTCATTGTCTTTTTCTCTACTAATAGTTTCTGTAACTAAGTTTTTTTTAAGTCTGTACCAGCGATTAATTAAAAAGTAACTAATTAGAATTAAAATAATAC
Organism: Wenyingzhuangia fucanilytica; assembly: GCF_001697185.1. Classification (GTDB taxonomy): domain Bacteria; phylum Bacteroidota; class Bacteroidia; order Flavobacteriales; family Flavobacteriaceae; genus Wenyingzhuangia; species Wenyingzhuangia fucanilytica. The sequence continues at coordinate 929,763 of NZ_CP014224.1, forward strand.
AAATTAAACCATAAATCATATGAGCAGTAACGCTTCTCCAAAAAGGAGGGGTGATTTTAAAGTGTATAACAGTGGGAGTAGTGTTCCAAACACCATCGCTATTAGAGCTTTTAACTTTAAAAGTGTACGATCCTGGAGGCAGGTCGTTATAGTTGGCATTTCTGTTAGAAGCACTAGTGTAAACCCAATAATTATTAAGTCCATCTAATTTGTATGCATATTCGTTTTTGTTTGGTGTTGTTAAGTCTAACGAAGAAAAATTAAAAACAATATTATTGTTGTTGTATGGTAAAACAATAGGTTCTTCTGAGTTTATATTGATTTTATCAGAGTGATTATAATAAGTGTTTTCGGTGTTGTTTTTTGAATTATTTAGAACAGAAAAATTAGTAATTACAGTAGTGGGGATTTTATTTTTTTGAGAAAATTTATTTGGGTAAACAGTGTAAAACCCATCTCTATTTACAAAATACAACTTATCTTTTTTAGGGTTAGATGAGCTAGCTCCGTAAATAAAATGGTTTTCTTTAATACCATCTTCAGTACCAAAAGGAACAAATTTGTTGTTTAATACATCAAAAAGAGTGATACCATCCAAGGTACTCATCCATATATGACCCTTTAAATCTTCTTCTATAGATATAATGGTATTAGGTGAAATTCCTCTTGAATTTTCTTTGTTATAACTTTTAAAGTTGTTTTCCTCTTTTAAATAAAGGTTTAAACCACCACCTCTAGTTCCAACCCATGTATTATGATTACTATCTTCATATATACATAAAATAGCATTAGAAGATAAACCGTTTTTACTTGGAAGAAATTTTTGAAAAGATTCGTTGTTTAAATCAATTTTATAGAGTCCTTCACCACGAGTACCTATCCATAACTGATTATCACTTGTAAGCGTAAATACAGAGGTATGATTATTTTTTAGTTGTTTAATAACACTTTTTTTAAAGTCAGAAAGAGGAGTTTTGTCATTAATAATATCTATTCCTCCATCCCATAAACCAATCCAAGTTTCATTTTTACTGATAGGAATAATCGCTGTTATTGATTTTTTAAAAGTTTTAATTTTTTCTAACTTAATTTCATTTTGCTGATCGTTGTAGTTAATTGTTTGGAATAGTTGGTTATAACTACCTATAAATAGTTCTTTTTTGTTGTAGTCTGCTACAATAGTGTTTATGTTATTTATTTGAGGAGATAAATTAATTTTAACTTCACTAAAAGCGTTGTTATTGTATTTATAGATTCCGTCATTTGTTCCTACTAATATATTTTTTTCATCAAAAAATTGAATGTTAAGCGCATTTTGGGTTTTATGCTTTATGTGTTCACTAATATTATGTGAATTAAATAAAGAGTTTCTACTAATTAATTTACGAACTCCCTTATTAGATCCAATCCATAAATTACCATAAGAATCAAAAATGGTTGAGTTTATGTGTTTTGTTTGGAAGTCTTCTTGAGGGTAGTAATCAAAAAAATACTTATTGTCTTTTCTAGTAGCTTTTAACAAGCCATTAGTAGAACCTATCCATAGTTGATTGTTAGAGTTGTTGTTTATAGAAAGTTCTGTAAGTCTATCTGTTTTTTTTAGATGTTCTAGGATATTAGGGTAAGGTTCTAAAACCTCTAATGTATAATTACTTTTATTATAACCCAATACATAAAACCCTTTGTCCGTTATAGCCAACAATTTATTTTGTGCAATGTTTTTTAACTTGATTACTTCTATGTTAAAATTTGTTTTAACATAATTGTTTTGAGAATCTATAGTATGTATTCCATTAGCGGAGCCCATCCATTGTCTATTATAGCTGTCTTCTGTAAAACAGTTGATAGGATTATTTAATTTATAGGTTGTGTGGTAGTTTATTTTTTTAGGAAGTCCTAATGAATTATTCTGGTTTACAGGGATAATACTTTTTAAATTATTGTTTTTAGCATTATATGTCCAAATAGTTCCTTTAGAGCTTTTTTGATAAACAATAGAGGTAGCATTTTTATTAAACCCTTTAAATTTATTTTGTTTTCTATTATAAAAAATTAAAAAACTCTCACTACCAATCCATAAGTTTTGATTCTCATCTTCTACAATAGAGTTGATATTATTGTTAGGTATAGAATACTCATTAAAAACATTATTTTTAAAAGAGATTAGCTCATTACCATCATATCTATAAAGTCCAGTTTTTGTACCAATCCAAATAAAACCAAAACTATCTTCAAACAAGATGTTTATTTTTTTATTAAATGAACTCCCCTGTATATTTAGCTTGTGAAAAAGAGGAGGATTGTTTTGCGAAAAAACACTTGAGACATTTATGAACAGAAATAGTATTAAGAAAAACTTGATTAAGGGAGTAATTTTGTATCGCACGGTAATAGATAGTTAAAAATTTTACAAACAACCTATTTTTGCTTGTTTATAAAAGAATAAACAAAACTGTTGTTATATTTTAGCAATTTCATCATTTTTTTTATAGAATAATAAAAAAATATAGACTTAAATGTTGCCTGGTAGGTGTCTTAATGTTGCAAAGCGTTAAAAATAGACGAAACAGGTAATATTGCAACATATAAGGGTGTTAAATGAGAATTGTAGGTTTTATATAGTTTGTAGTTTTGATTATTGTGTTTTTTTAGATTGATATCTAAATACACAATTCTTAGTAGTAAAGATTTATTTATATAATTTATAATGATGATTAGATATAACATCCAATTTTTTGTCTTACTGATTTCTTTAGTTTTAGTTTCATGCAGTTCGACAAGTAAAAAGAAAAACGAAACACCATCTAGTTTAAACAAACCAAATATCATATATATTTTAGCTGATGATTTAGGTTATGGAGATTTAAGTATTTATGGTCAAAAAAACTTTAAAACACCTAATATTGATAAACTAGCTTCTCAAGGAATGTTGTTTACTCAGCATTATTCAGGAAGTACTGTTTGTGCTCCTTCAAGATCAGCTTTAATGACAGGTATGCATACCGGACATACCGTAATCCGTGGGAATAAAGAAATTCAGCCAGAAGGTCAATACCCAATTCCTGATGACACTTACACTTTAGCAGAAGCTATGAAAAAGGCAGGTTATACCACTGGTGCTTTTGGTAAATGGGGACTTGGGTTTCCTGGTTCAGAAGGAGATCCTGTAAATCAAGGTTTTGATACTTTTTTTGGTTATAACTGTCAACGTTTAGGACATAAATATTACCCTAATCATTTATGGTCTAATAGAGATTCAATTGTTATTAAGGAAAATAAAAAATTTGCTAATGGAGTATATGCTCCAGCTGTTATTCATGAAAAAACACTTCAGTTTATAGAAGAAAATAAAGAGAAACCTTTCTTTGCTTATGTAGCATCTATTATTCCTCATGCAGAATTAGCAGCACCTAAAGAAATAATGGATAAGTATAGAGGTAAGTTTTTGCCAGAAAAAGAATATATCTCTGATGCATCTTCAGAAAAGCTATTGGATGGAGCTTATGCTAGCCAAAAGGAATCTCATGCTGCATTTGCTGCAATGGTAGATTTATTAGATCAGCAGGTTGGAGAAATTATGAGTAAGATAGAGGAGTTGGGTATTGCCAACAATACTATTGTTGTCTTTACTTCAGATAACGGTCCTCACAAGGAGGGTGGAGCAGATCCTAATTATTTTAATAGTAATGGTGATCTTAAAGGATATAAAAGAGATTTGTATGAAGGAGGAATTAGAGTGCCTTTAATTGTAAAATGGCCAGGTAAAGTAAAAGAAGGTAGTGTTTCAGATCATATTTCTGCATTTTGGGATGTTTTTCCAACATTTTCAGAAATAGTAGGAGTGAAAACACCTAATAATATTGATGGTATATCATTTTTACCAGAGCTGACTGGTAATGAAAAAAATCAAAAAAATCATGAATATTTATATTGGGAATTTCACGAAAGAGGAGGTCGTCAAGCAGTTAGAATGGGTAATTGGAAAGCGGTAAAGTACAACGTACTAAAAAAACCGAATGCAAAAATAGAGTTGTATGATTTGTCTAATGATGTTGGAGAAAAGAATAATGTAGCTAGCCAACACCCTGAAATTGTTTCTAAAATGGAAACTATTTTAAAAGAAGCAAGAACAGATTCTAACGTATTTAAGTTTGCTCAGAAAACATTTTTAGGACATGATTAAAAAAAATATAAAAAGATATGTAAACAAGGCTATTTTATTAATAGCCTTGTTTAGTTTTATTTTAAGTTTTGCACAGCAAGAGCAAGGAATAATTAATATTAATACTCAAAATGGACACCCTGTTAAAGTGGGGGCAAGCGGATTCAACGTACGTATTGCAGATAAAAGTTGGAATTATACACATCCTGATTTTAGAGAAACAGTACATCAACTAAAACCAGGATGGCTTCGTTATTTTTCTGGTACTATGGGAGATGCTTTTAGTAGTGCAACTGGTCAATATGATATTGATTATGCTATGATGTTTAATCATTCCAAACAATACTTAAAAGGATATAGATTTACAGAAGTTAAAGGTCCACATCGTATTATTGATTTGTATGATTTATTAAGTGAGATAAATGGAAAATTAATTGTTACTGTTAATGGATTTTCTGAAACTCCAGAAATGACAAAAGAATTAGCGAGATTTTGTAAAAACAATAATATTGAAGTTGCAACATGGCAGTTTTGTAATGAGCCTTATTTTTATGTGCCACACAGAGGTTTGTATTGGTGGAATAATGGATATGATTATGCTGCTAAAATGAAACCTCATGCAGATGCTATTAGAGAGGTTTTTCCCGATGCTTATTTGGCTTTAAATTGTACTTGGGATGGTATCTGGGGTTTTATGAAAGAGATTAATCAATATCAAAAAGAACATGGAGCTTATTGGAATGTGTTTTCTAAACACTCTTATGCTCCTCATACAGGTAAAAAAGAATCTTTAGACGAGGCATATAGAAGAGGAAATTCTAAGATTTTAGAAGCTACTTCTCCTAAGGCAATGCAAGAAATTGAAGATTATACCTGGGAAAATGTTCCAATGGTGATAACTGAGTTTGGGGTTTGGAATACTCCTTTGAATGGAATTTACTCAAGTATTTACAATATTGAGTATGTTATGAGGCAATTACAACACACTAATACATGGTATATAGGAGCGCATGAAATAAGTAGTAAATTCCAACCGAAAAAAAATATTAATAAACAAATAGAAGAAGCTTATCAGAATGGGACTATTCTAAAAACTGATAGTATTTCAACTGGAATTAAAAAAACACTAGAAGGAAAAGCTTATGAAATTTTTCATAACGTAACCAATCATACTGATTTTGTTTTTGAGTCTACTGTAGTTAATGGATTTAATGCTCCAGGAATGAAAAACACTAATAAAGTTGGTTTTTATTCTCAAGCTTATAGGGGGATTAATGGTTATAATTATTTAGTGTTTACTAATAGAACAAGTCAGTCTAAAGATTTTACTATAAACGTAGATGGAAAACTATTAAACAGGAAAATAGAAACCCAATTTATTCATGCGGATTCTTTACAAGTACAGAATACAGATATTATAAATAAAGTATGTAAAAATGGAAGTTTAAATATTCCTGCATACAGTGTAACAGTTGCAAAGTGGAAGTCTAAATCTGTAGTAAAACCATTATCTCCAGTTGTTTATAAAGGTGAAGTTAAAAAATCAGGAATAAAACTAACATGGGGAGCGGTTGAAAATGCAAATAGTTATATGGTTAGTTATGGTAAATCAATCAATGACCTAAATCATAAATTAAAGGTTAGGAAAGGGACTTCTGTAGAGATTAATAATTTAGAAAACGGAGAAGAGTATTACTTTAGGATGCTTGCTAAAAATAAACTAGGAGAAAGTGAATATTCCAATCACATAAAATTAAAGTTTGATAAACCAAATACACCAGATATTTTTAAGACTTCAAGGAGAAATAATACAGCTACTGTTTTTTGGAAAAGTGTAGCCAATACAACAGCATACAAGTTAAAGTATATTAACACTAAAACAAGTCAAGAAAATATTATTGATGTTAACAATGTTTATGGGTACAGAGTAGAGGGATTGGCTTATGATGTTGTTTATCAATTTTCAGTTGCAGCATATAATGGTTTTGGGGTTGGTGAATATTCAAAACCAGTTAGATTGATTTTGTCAGAAAAGGTGCCTTTAAGTCCTAGAAATGTATCAGCAATCAGAAATCAAGAAGGAAATGTTTTGGTGAAATGGATTACACAAAATGATGTTGATTCAGAAACTACTTATAATGTTTATAGGGGTGAAAAACTTCATCATTATAGTAAAATAGCAGAGGGTATAAATGCATCTAGTTACATAGATACTACAGCAATAAAGGATAAAGTTTATTATTATACTGTAAAAGCAGAAACATCTGCTGGAGAAAGTAATTTTTATCCTAATTCAGCAACATTAATTGATGTTAAAGAAACATCTTCTGTGAGAATAGATAAGGTAGAAAAGCAAAAAGATGGTTATTTGTTTTATGTTTCTTATAACAATGTACTACTTGATGGAGAATATTCATATGGACTTAAAATAGAAAATATATCATATTTAACTGTCGAAGAGCAATTGCTAAATGGAGTAGACTTACACACAACCGATAAAACTTTTAAGGTTTTTATTTCTAATTCAGAATTGACAAAGAAATCAAAATATGCAGTTAAAGCATTCATTAAAACAAACGGAAAAAGTATATACAGTAAGTTGCCAAATAAAACTATTGTTACAGATTAATTATAAGTAGGTAAAAAGGGAGCTAGCATAGCTCCCTTTTTTATAATTAATAGTACTCTTGAAATAGTACGAAGCAATTGTGTTTTTTTTCATGAAATGGATTACTCATAGAATATTGCTAATGAGTATAGTTCCTTAAACCTGTAAGTGTAGTCCTGTATAAGAAAATATAGGATGTTCTTAAAATTATAATCAAAACATAACGAATTCTAATCAGATTATAGACTGAATTTTTATAAATGATTTTAATGTAAAAAGTAATTGGTAGGAATCTCAATTATTAAATAAATACACGTTAATTAGTTTAAAACAAAGGGGTTTTGGTTGTTGGTGTGCTTTTTTTGCAACATATAAACCCTCTAATTGAGAATTTAACAATCTCTATTCTTGTTAAGTTTACCTTAAGAATTAAAATCTAAAATATGACTTATCATAAATTAAAACTATTAAAACTAAATTATACTAAATGAACATGAAAACGAATAACAAAAGAAAATTGATTTGTTTTTTGATGAAAACAATGAAAGTTCATGAAAAGACTTTTAAGTTGATATTATGTGCTATTTTGATGTGTATATCACTATTTGGTAAAAATGAAGTATATGCTCAGGGACCTAAAAAAGTTATAGCAAAAGGACAAATTGTAGACGAAAACAATCTTCCGTTGTTGGGGGCAACGATATTACAGCAAAATACTTCTAGAGGAGGAGTTGCTGATTTTGATGGTAACTTTAGTTTAGAGATAGACTATAATTCAAATATAGAAATTAGTTATGTAGGGTATAAAACACAGGTTATTCAAAACGTAACAAATTCATCTATTATAAAAGTTAAATTACAACCAGACTCTACTAATTTAGAAGAAGTTGTAATTGTTGGTTTTGGAACTCAGACCAAACAAACTTTAGTAGGAGCTGTAGAATCTGTAAAAGGAGAAGAATTACAACAAGTAGGTTCTGTTAGTACTATATCAGAAGGTTTACAAGGAATGTTACCAGGGTTAACAGTAATTAATACCAATGGAAAACCAGGATCAGATGCCGCAGATATTTATTTAAGAGGTAGATCTTCTTGGAATGAAACAGGTCCTCTTACATTGGTAGATGGAATTCAGCGTGATATTAATAACCTTGATCCTAATGAAATAGAAACTATTTCTATTTTAAAAGATGCATCTGCAACAGCCGTTTATGGAGTAAGAGGTGCAAATGGGGTTATTTTAATTACTACAAAGAGAGGTAGAGTTGGAAAACCTAAATTTAATTTTACATCTAATTTTGGTATTAAAGATCCTACAGCTGAGCCAGAATATGCAGATTATATTACCTCTCAAAGAATGTATAATGAAGCAGCGGCAAATGAAGGGCTTTGGGGGCAACTAATACCGCAAACAACTATTAATGCATGGATTCAAAATTACGATCAAAGAGGACCAAATAATATTTATTTCCCAGAAGTAGACTGGACAGATGAAGTAGTAGGTTTAGGTTATGAGCAAACTTATAATTTAAACATGAGTGGAGGTTCAAAGCTAGTACGTTACTTTGTTTCCTTAGGTCATAGAAATGATGGGGATATTTTTCAAACAACTCCCCAAGAGGAATATGATCCTGCTTTTAATTTAAAAAAGTACAATTGGAGAACAAATTTAGATTTTGATGTTACACCTACTACCAAATTTAGTGTAAACTTTTCTGGAAACTATAGAATAAGAACACAACCAGGATATCGTATTGATGGAAATGGTGAAGATGGTTTTGGACAATCTCAATTTTTTGGACTTCTTTATAGTTCACCTAGAAACTTATTCCCTATCAGATATGATGATGGATATGGAGATAGTTCTAATGGTGAAGCCAATTTGATTATGGCTTTAAATGAAGGAGGAGTTAGAACTTATAAATATTTTCAAGGTTTTTATGATGCTCAATTAACACAAGGTTTAGATTTTATAACTAAAGGGTTAAGTTTTAAAGGAAGTATTAATTATTCTTCTCAATCTAGTTATGAAGAAAGAATTTTAAGAGGAGGTCTAGGTTCTGCAAATGTTGGGATCATAAGATATTTTAGAAACTACGATTATGCTAATCCAATAGTAGGTGCCGATGGTAGTGTAAGTTATCCTTTGTTGTCCGAAGTAAGGTTTCCAAACGATCAATCTCAAGGAACACCTGTAGTTGCAACAAATCCTAATTTGTTTTCATACCAAAGAAGATTAAATTATAAGTTTCAGTTAGATTATAATCGTGCTTTTGGAGATCATATTGTAAAAGCAAATGCAATTATGACTAGACAAATCACCAATACTCGAAATAAATATCCAGCAAAAAGAGAAGAGTGGATTGGACGTGTAAACTACTATTATAAAAAACGTTATTTATTAGAGTTAAACGGTTCTTATTCTGGTTCTGAAAAATTTTCTCCTAAAAATAGATTTGGTTTTTTTCCATCAGTTGGTTTAGGATGGGTAGCTTCCGAAGAGTCATTTGTGAAAGCAATTACAGGAGATTGGCTAGACTTATTAAAAGTAAATTATTCATATGGAGTAACTGGGGCTGATGGTAATGAGTTTCCAAACAATGATCAAGATCGTTTTCAGTATGTTCAAATATTTAATACAGGAGGTAATGTAAACTTTGGGTATGATGCTTTAACAGGTTATGGACCTAGATATGTAGAAGGGTCTCTTGCCAATGAAAGTGCAGGATGGGAAACAAGTCATGTACACAACTTAGCGTTTAAATTTGAGGTTCTTAAAAAATTAACATTAGGTTTAGATCTATATAAAGAAAATAGAACCAATATTTTAATGGATGTTAGACAACAGTCGTTTACTGGGGTAGTAAATCCACCAACAGGAAATTTAGGGGAAACCAAAAAACACGGTTATGAATTTCAAGTAAGTTGGAAAGATAAAATTACAAAAGACCTATCCTATGGGGTTGATTTTAACACTGCTTTTTCAGAAAACAGAATTGTTTTTAGAAATGATCCAGCAGGACAATTAGATTATTTAAAACAAGCAGGAAAACCAATTGGATGGAATAGTTCAGGAGGTCAAAGATATTTAGATGCAGGTTTTTATAACAGTTTAGATGATCTTTATAATGGAGCAACTCCAAGTTTAGGGGTAGCTCAGGGTAGTTTGCTTCCTGGGGATGTTTCTTATGTTGATTATAATGGAGATGGTCAAATTACAAACGAAGATCTTGTTGCCATGGATAAGTCAATTAAATTCCCATTAAACACATATAATTTAGGATTAAATATAGGGTATAAGAACTTATCATTATCAGCAAGATTTTATGGAGTATCAAATACAGCATACATTATTCCAAATCTTTATTATTATGATGATATGAGTAATTATATTCAGTCAAATCCTGATGTATTAGACAGATGGACTCCTGAAACTGCTGCAACAGCAACAAAACCAGTATTACACTTAAATGATTATGCGCATAGTAAACAAAATAGCACTTTAACCTATGCAGATGGTTCATATATTAGATTAAAAAGTGCAGAGTTAAGTTATAGGTTTACTAAAGGAATGATTAAAAAAGTGGGATTACAATCAGCACAAATTTATGTAAACGGTAATAATTTATACACATGGTCTAACTTACCAGATCAATTAGATCCTGAAAGTAGTGGAACTGGTAGTTATCCGGTTGTAAGAAGATATAGTTTAGGATTAAGAGTCTCATTTTAATATTAATTAAGATATGAAAACAAAATTTTATAAAATAATAGTAATGATGTTGACTTTCATAAGTATATCATCATGTGAAGAATTTTTAGATGTAAATCCAGATTTTGGTTTAGCAGAAGAAGATGTTTTTTCAAGTTACCAATCTGTTAGGGGATATTTAGATAACTGCTACGAAATGTTATTAGATATTCACCATTGGCGTTCTCAAGGATTAGATAGAACTTCAGTAAATGCTCTTTCGGATGAAGCAGGGAGTCCTTATAACGGTAACATAGCCACTGTTTTAAATTCTGGAGCTTGGACAAATAGATGGGCTGGTGTTCCAGAACTTGGTTGGGGAGGAAATGCTGGTTTTGACCAAGGAAGTGTTTTTACCAATGCTACCTTTTCTATTAGGGTTACAAATAAAGTAATTGAAAATATAGAAACTGGTTTGGTACCAGGTTTAACAGATACACAAACAAAAGAATTGTTAGGTCAGGCTTATTTCTTTAGAGCATGGTATTATTTTCAAATTATTCAAAGAGCAGGAGGAATGCCTATTTTAAATAATGCTTTTGCTTCGGATGATGATACAAATTTAACAAGACTTACTTATAAAGAAAGTACTGAGTGGTTGTTAACAGATTTAGATAAAGCGATTTCAATGCTACCAGATGTATGGGAAACTAGTCAGTTTGGTAGAGTAACAAAAGGAGCAGCAATGGCTGTAAAATCTATGGCAACTTTATATGCAGCTAGCCCTTTGATGCAAAATGATTTAAATTCTGTTCAAGATCTTGATTATAGTAAATCATGGTCTGAAAGAGCAGCAGAATATGCAAACGATTTAATCAAATATATTGATGCTGGATCTGGAGGAGCTGGTTTTAGATTAATGACAAAAGCAGAATACAAGAATATATTTTATACTGATGGAATTCAAGCATCTCCAGAATCTATTTGGTACCGATTGAATGCAGGGAAAAGGTCTAGTCAACAAAGAGGGTTAAGATGTAATTACATTCCTCAAAGAATGTCTAGAGGAACAGGAAATGATGCAGCTGCTTACTCAAATCCAACTCAGAATATTATAGATATGTTTGAAACATTTGATGGGACTAGTGCTTATCCTATTGATGATTCAAGATCTGGATACGATCCTCAAAACCCTTTTGAAAACAGAGATCCAAGATTGGCAAATAATGTAATTGTTCCTGGAGAAGAATGGGGAGTTGCTCAGAATGGAACTAAAATTTACCAAGAACTATATGTAGATGGAACTGACTATAAATTGCAAAGTGATAGTAGGTATACAAAAAACAGAATGTTGTCTGGGTACATGATAAAAAAATACTTATGGCCAGAAGCTCAAAACTATCCGTTTCAATTTGATATTTACAATATAAACACAATATATATTAGAGTTGCTCAGGTGTATTTAGATTATGCAGAAGCAATGAATGAGGCGTATGGTCCTAATGCAGATCCTAATGGATATGGTTTAACAGCAGTACAGGCAATTAATAAAGTTAGAAATAGAGTAGATATGCCTGATGTTTTACCTGAGTTTACGGGAGATGCTTTAACTTTTAGAGATAGAATAAGAAACGAAAGAGCTGTGGAGTTAATGTGGGAAAACCACAGATGGCATGACTTAAGAAGATGGATGATTGCAGAAGAAGTGTTTCAAAAACCAATTAGAGGAGTAGAGGCTATTCCTCCTGCGGGACATGCTAGTGTAGCAGATAAAAGTACTTTGAATTTTAGCTACAATTACATTGATTTAACTACAGAACAAAGAGTTTTTAACAAGAGAAATTACTGGTATCCTGTCTCTTCAAACGATGTGTTTGATTTGTCTAACTATCAACAAAACCCAGGATGGTAATTATAAAAAGCTTAAATGAAACTAAAATTATGAAAAACTATAAAATTAATTTCTTATCAACTCTTTTTATTTTGATTGCGGTTAGTTTTCAAAATTACCTTTACGGTCAAGAAAAAGAGAATATAAAAGTTCAGGCTACATTGGTAGATGAAAAAGATAATCCAATTCCTAATGCTTTAATTGTATTGGGAGATGGTTTGGTGGAAACCAATTCTAATTTAAGTGGAAATTTTACGTTAGATGCAGGTTTAAATAATATAATGATAATTAGCGCAAATGGATATAAGACTAAATTTATTCATTTAAATAAAGAGGTAATAGAAGAGAAAATTGTTTTAGCGTCTACTTCTTTGTTTGATGGTGGTGCGCATGAAATAGTTCTTCCAGCAAACTTAAAAACAACTCAAAGAGCCTTAACAGGGGCAGTTAGTAAAGTTTCAGGTGAAGAGTTAGAATCTCAACCAGACATAGTGTTTCATAATGCTTTACAAGGAAGATTGGCAGGGGTTACAGCTAGAATGACAACAAATGGTTTAGGTAATAATCATCCAGCTATTTATGTTCGTGGTTTAGGAAGTGAAAATGCTAATACGGCACTTTATATTGTAGATGGATTGGAGAGACCAATAGACTTTTTAAATGCAGAGGAAATAGAAAGTGTAGAAGTTTTAAAAGATGCTTCTGCAAAAATATTATATGGTTCTAGAGCTGCTAATGGAGTGATACTGGTTACGACAAAAAAAGGACGAAAAAATACACAAGTAATAAAAGGTTCAGTTGAGTATGGAGCAAACATGAATACTCGAATAGCAACTTATTTGAATAGTGAAGATTATGCAACTTTGTATAATGAAGCTAGAGTAAATGATGGTTTTTCTCCTTTGTATTCTGCAACTGATATTGATGGTTATAAAAACAGTAAAGGAGAAAACGATTTGTTTTATCCGGATGTTGATCATAATTCTTATTTTTTAAAAGAAAGTGCTGCCTTTAGAAAAATGAATTTTGAATATTCTGGAGGGACAGATGACTCTCAGTATGGAGTGTATTTAGGATATATTGGAAACGGAGGATTAGAGAAAATTGGAGAAAATGTTTCACAAGATAGAATTAATATAAGAGGAAATTTAGTTTTTGACTTAACAAGTAATTTAAAAGCTTTTATTCAAGGGAATGGAATTATTGAAACCAGACAATGGGGGAAATTAGGTCAAGATCAAGTTTTTGGAAAAATTAACTCAGAAAGACCTAATGAGTTTCCGTTATTAATTCAAGATCCAAACTTTTCGGGTGAAGCAGCTTCTTTAGGAGAAGAAGTAATTCCACCATTAGGAGGTTCTTTTCAGAATAGAACAAGTTTATATGGAGATATGCTTTATGGAGGAAATCAGGAATATATCTTTTTTCATGGTCAAACAGATTTTGGTTTAGATTGGGATTTAAACAAAACAATTCAGGGATTGTCAGCAAGTACAAAATTGAATTTTGATAGTTATGATTATTATGCTACACAGCAAAAAAACAATCCAATTCGTTACGTAGTTCAAAAAGATGAGAATACTGGAGATGCAACATATATTAAGTTAAATAACAGAAGTATCACTGCACAGGTACAAGAAATGGGAAGTGCATCTACAAGATCTTTAGGTTCAACTACAAATATAAGATACCAAACAAACATTAATCATAATGATAAGTTAACTTTTGACTTATCTCACTTTTATTATTTAAATCAAAATAACTCTAGACGTCAGCATATTAAGAATGGAAACACTGTTTTTAAGGTTAATTATGCTTATGAAAATAAAGTGTTTGTAGATTTAACTCATGCTTTAATGACTAGTAATAAGTTTGTTAAAGGGAATAGATCATTTTTATCTCAAGCGGTAAGTGCTGCATGGGTAATTAGCGAAGAAGACTTTATAGGAGGAACTACTTTTGATTATTTAAAGTTAAAGTCTAGCTATGGACTTATAGGGTACGATGCAAGTACTAATTTTTATTTATTCGAAACAAGATATAGTTCTGCAGGTAATGTGAATTTTGGAGAAAGAAATTCTACATCTAGTGGTAGAATTAGTTTTAATAATTTTGGAAATCCAGATTTAGCTTGGGAAAAATCATATGATTTTAATGTTGGAGTAGAAGGTTTGGCATTCAATAAATCTTTACAATTTGAATTAAATTATTTTAATCAATTAAGAGATGATATCATTTATGACAATCCTAGCTCTAATACAACAGCTATTATAGGAATTGCAAATAAACCATTAAACATGGGAAGAGTTGTAAACCAAGGAATAGATGGAAGTGTAAATTGGTTTAAGAATTTTGGAAATTGGAAATTAAACATTGGAGGAAACTTTATTGTTTCTAAAAACAAGATCAAACAGTCAGATGCTATTAATAATATAGATAGTAATCTAGATGTAATTGGAACTTCTTCTGATGCTATTTTTGGTTACGTATCTAATGGTATTTTTAAAACACAAGAAGAGGTAGATAATGCACCTGTTCAGGCTTTAGGACAATATGGTGTTGGAAATATTTCTTATAAAGATTTAAATGATGATGGTGTTATTGATGAAAGAGATAGAAAAGTAATAGGGAATAATTTTCCACGATCTAATTTTGGAATTAATCTAGATGTAAAATATAAAGGTTTTGGATTATCAGCTTTAGGTGTTGTTCAAACAGGAGTTGATATGATTAAGAATAATGCTTATTACCGAAATAGTGGAGAAGGAAAATATTCAACCTTGGCATCGGATAGGTTTCATCCTGTAAACAATCCAAATGGAACACAGCCCAAATTAACAACGCTAACACCAACAAACGATAATGTAACGTCTACTTTCTGGATGGAAAATGCTTCATTCTTCCGATTAAAAAATGTAGAGTTAAGTTATATAGTCTCAAAGGATACTAGGTTGGTTAAAAAAATGAAATTTTATGTTAGAGGTACCAATTTATTTGTGTTGTCTGATGTAAAAGATTTGGACCCAGAAGTACCAAATTCAGGAGTTTCTAACTATCCTTTATTTAGAACTGTTACAGGAGGAGTTAGTTTATCATTCTAAAAAATAAAAAGATGAAAAATAATTTTATAAAATATACCTTAATTGCATTAGCATCATTACAAGTTGCATGTTCATTTGATCCAGAAATAGATAATACATATAGTGAGGATTGGGTTTTTAGTCAGCCTGATTATGTTGAGGGATTGCTTTTAAATGCCTATGGAAATTTACCAAATACCATTGTTGATGGTTATGGTGGAGATTTTTTAGATGCAGCAACAGATAATGCAGTAACAAATAGTGGGGCTGGAGTTTATCGTTTAGGAACTGGAGGATTAACACCAAGTAGTAATGTTGTAGGACAATGGAACAATGCTTATAATCAGATAAGAAATGTTCATTTGTTTATGGAAAATGGTTTAGGAGAGAATATCAATTATGATATTTCTTCGGAGTCAGCAGATAAAGCCAAAAGAGATAATTTAAAAGGAGAAGCTTTTTATTTAAGAGCATGGTGGAGTTTTCATTTACTCCAAGCTTATGGAGGAAAAACAGATGCAGGTGAAGCATTAGGTTATCCAATTGTTTTAAAATCTGCAACAAGAGAAGAATCTACAGATTTAGAAGCTGTAAAAAGAGATACTTATGAAGAATGTGTAGCGCAAATTAAAAAAGATATTGACTCTGCAATGTTGTATTTACCTAGTAAATATATTGGAAATGATCCTGTAACAGGAATTAATAATTTAGGTCGTGCAGATCAACAAGTGTCTTTGGCATTAAAATCAAGAGTGTCTTTATATGCAGCTAGTCCAGCTTATCAACCTGATAATATTGTGAAGTTAACAGGGATGGGGCAATTTACTGTATTAGATGAACCAGCTTATATTGCTAAATGGGAAGTTGCTGCCGATGATGCACAAGAAGCTATTAATGAAATAGGAACATTTACCTCTTTAAAGATTGCTGACTTTGCTGCAAATAATACTCCAGCAGAGTTTATTTGGAGAAGTTTTTTCACTAGTTCTGCTTTAGAAACCAATAATTATCCAATAGAAGAGCGTGGTGGAGCTAAAACAGGGCCATCTCAGAATTTGGTAAATGCATTTTATTCTAAAAACGGATATCCAATAGAAGATGCTCGTTCTGGTTATGACCCTAATGATCCATATAGCAACAGAGACCCTAGGTTATATGTAAATGTTTTACATAATGGGAGTGATTTTAACAATAGAAATTTAGAAACTTTTGTAGGAGGAATAGATTCTAAAGAAAAATATGCAGGGAACACTCGAACAGGGTATTATGTAAGAAAGTGGTTGTCTTTAGCTCCGGGAATTATTAGTGTGGATAATTCGAGTAATCAACGTCATTATAATCCATATTTTAGAAGAACGGAATTATTTTTAAATCTTGCTGAAGCAGCAAATGAGGCATATGGGCCAACAGGTTTAGGAGGTAATATAACTCAAACAGCTGTTGATGTTATTAAATCTATTAGAACAAAAGCGGGAATAACAGATAATACATATGTAGATGAGGTTGCTGCTCTTGGAAAAGATGAATTTAGAAAATTGATACAACGAGAAAGAAGATTAGAGTTAGCATTTGAAAATCATAGATATTTTGATTTAAGAAGGTGTTTATTACCTTTAAATGAAACTGTAAAAGGTATTAAGATCACAAAAAACACAAATGGTACTTTTATCTATGAAGAAGAAGAGGTTGAGGAAAGAAAGTTTGATGGTTTAAAATATTATTACGCTCCATTACCTTATGATGAATTATCTAAAAGTCCTAACCTAATCAACAACTTAGGTTGGTAATATTAATAAATAAACATAATAGAAGATGATACAGATAAAATTAAAAAAGATAAGCATAGCATTGCTTTTATTAGGGCTAATGACTGTTTCTTGTGAGCCTTATGAAGATTTTACAACTGATTTTGATTATACAACTACTTATTTTGGAACTCAAAAACCGTTAAGAACAATTGTTTCATATGACGACATGAAATTTAAAGTTGGAGTGGCTTTAGGAGGAAAAAGAGAAAATAAAATAGACGAATATGTTAATTTTGAAATTGATGAAAACTTATTAACTACTGTTGATGGGGCTAGTGGTTTTACTTTATTGCCAGAATCTTATTATGAATTAAGTGATAATTCTCAAATGATTATTCCTAAGGGAGAAATTATAGGGGATGTTACTGTAACTTTAAATAGAGATTTGTTTACAAGTGATCCTTTGTCAACTCAAAACACCTATGCATTACCAATTAGGTTGTTAGATTCTTCTTTAGATTCTATTTTAGCTACCAAAAATTACACTGTTTTAGTAGTAAAATATATTAGTGAATATTCAGGAGTGTATTATCACAAAGGAATACAAAAAGAATTAGATAATTCTGGAGCAGTTGTAAATGAGATTGAATACAATGAGTCAGAATTAATAAATAATCAAACTTGGGAATTAAGTACTGTAGATAGAAACTCTGTTCGTACCCCAGGAATAGGTGCTTTAAATAATCAAAATTTTGTAATCAATATTGATGAAAGTAATAATACTGTAACAGTAGATTCGCCAAGTGGAGGTATTACTAATTTAACAGGATCTGGAACTGTAAATGAAGATAGATCTATTACATTAAATTATTCTTACACTAGTGGAGGAACAGAATATGAAGTTGAAGATACATTAGTTTTACGCCAGCCAGTTGAAAATGATTTAAGGTTTGAAGAATGGTAAACATTAAATAACAAAAACAATAAAGTCGTCTTAGTTTTAAGACGACTTTATTGTTTTATGACTATATAGAAACTCATATTAGAATATAATTAATTCGTGAATATGGAAATATATAGTTGTAGATTCTAAAAGGGTGTCAATCATAATAGTTTTGCTAATGATTAACCAATTCTATTTTAGAATTACTCAATCTTGCTTGTAACCATTGTTTTAATTGTTCTTGTTTTTTATTGTTTTTTTGCTTCCAGCTGGCTTCAAAAACAAGAATGGTGTCTATGGTTTTAAAATTAGTTTCTAGCTTGTTAGCGTAGCTTAATTTTTCTAAATCATTATAGATGATTTTTGCTTCTTGACTAATTTGTATAAACGGAATCATTTTGTTGTAAAGCTTTTGTAATTCACGTTCTTTTTCTGCCAGTTGGTTTTCTTTTTGCTGAATGATTTCGTCTTTAGTAGCAATCAAATTTTGATTCTTCACATAAGAATCTTTAATCAAGTTGATTTCATTTTCTAATAAAGATGCTTTGTCATCTTGTTGAATGGTTAGGGTTGTATTTGCTAATCCAAAAGATTCTAATTTTTTTGTCCAATCTTTATTTTGATCTTGATTGATATTACTTCCTAAAACAACAAGCTTTATGTTTCTTGTGGTATAGTCTATTTTGGTACTTATAATTCCGGCACCAGTTTTATCTGCCAAAGCATGTATAAAGTTTTCTGCGTTTAATTTGTATTGATTTTCTTTAAACAACAAATAAAATTGATAGATACTAAAAGCTAAAATAATGGTAGCGATAAACCCAGCTAATTGAGCTACTCTTTTACGTTTTACTTGGTTGATGTATTTAACCATTGGAAAGCGCAAAAATTTTACAATCATAAAAGTAGCTAAGGCTATAAAAATTGCGTTGATGATGAATAAAAACATGGCTCCAAAAAAGAATTCTAAATTCCAAGTTCCTAAACCATAACCTGCAGTACATAAAGGAGGCATTAAAGCCGTAGCAATGGCAATACCTGCAATAGTATTGGTCATTTCTGTACGTCTACTTAAGGCAATAATTAAAGCTAATCCACCGGCTAAGGCAATCATTACATCTCTTACATCGGGTGCGGTTCTAGCTATGATTTCTGGTGTTGCTTCTTGAAACAATGGAATGCTAAAAAATAAAAAGGAGGTGGTAACACTTAAACCAACCATAACTCCTAAGTTGATTAAAGATCTTTTAAGTGTATCAATATCATTAATACCAATGGAAAGTCCCAATCCTAAAATAGGCCCCATTAAAGGAGAAACAAGCATGGCTCCAATAACTACAGCGGTAGAACTTACGTTTAATCCAATAGAAGCAATAACAATTGAAAATATTAAGACCCAAGCATTATGACTTTTTACAGAAATTCCAGCCTTTATTTTTTCTATAGTCAGTTCTTTATCTGTTTCACCTCTAATATCTAATAGGTGAGTCATAAAGTTTTTAAAGGCAGTAAAAAAACCTTTAAATTCTTGTTGAACTTCTTTTTTGTTATTGTCTAATTCTTTGTTCGCATCATCTTGAGTAGCCATATGCAATTAGTTTGATATAAGTTTAACCGGAGCACTACCTCTAACTAAGAATTTTTTATTGGTACTAATTTCTAAACATTCATACCTTGTTCTTCTTTTGTTAAGTATTTTAAACTTTCTATTGTTTAGTGTAAATAAAACTCCTGGTTTTAAATCAAATATAAAATATTTATCATTATCAATCTTAGAATTTATTTGATCTAGTTTTGTAGATAAAACAGGGTCACTGTCTGTAGTAGCTTTAGGATTGATGAGGTGTTTAGCTAAGGGATTTAGTATTTCATCTCTAAAAATATGGTTGTTTAAAAATGGCAACATCAAACGTTGAAAATTTTGTTTCCATTCTACACCATGAGCTTTGGCTTTAGGATGTTTGATAAAAGTATCTAAATGAGCAATTTCATGTACCAAGGTAATTAAAAACTGCTCTTTAGATAAATTGTTGTTAATGGTGATACTAGCTATAGGTTTAGTGGCTCTAAAATCACCTCTTTTGGTTTTTCTCCCGTTTACAATTTTTAAATGAAAAGTATAATTGTTAAGGAGCTGTTCTAAAGCTTTTTTTGATGAAATAGGAATGTAGGGTAGTAGTTTATCAATCATAAATTATGGTGTTGTACTAGATACCTCTAAAACTTTTCCATTGTAAAATTTATGTCCGGTTGTAGCAAAATCAAAAATATAGTTTGCCATTTCACTAGGATTTATAGGAGCTTGATATCCTGGAAAAGCTTCTTGCAACATTTCTGTTTGTACAGCTCCCAAGGCCAATACGTTAAATGCTATTTTTTGTTCTTTATATTCTTCTGCCAATAATTCAGATAAAGTAATAACAGCCCCTTTTGATGAGCTGTAAGCAGCCAAACCAGGGAATTTTAAACTTCCTTGAATTCCTCCCATACTACTAATGGTAACTACATGGCTATTTTCTTGTAAAAAAGGAATGGTTTTTTGTGTTAACAAGGCAACTGAAAAAACATTTACTTGATAAACTTCTTGAAAATCTTGTTGAGATATTTCTGCAAAAGGTTTGTTTACCAATTTTCCTGCATTGTGTATTAAAGCTGTTAGTTTGATATTGTTTTTAGTTAAATAGTCAACCAAAGTATCAATCTCTTTTTCTTTACTTAAATCTATTCCAAAAGTGGTAATGTTTGGATGGTTTATGGCTGCTAAAGTTTTGGTGTTTCTTGATAAAGCCAATACTTTAAAATTATGATTGGCAAATAATTGAGCCAATTCAAATCCAATTCCTCTACTTGTTCCTGTTATAATTACAGTTTTACTCATCTTCTGTATCTAATGTTTTAAAATCTATGTGTTGATATGCTCCAATATCGGGAGCTGTAGTTCTGCCTGTTCCAATAATATCAAAAGGAACTTCGGTTGCCGTAGTTATATCTGCTTGGTTAATTCCTTCGTTATCTAAACCAATTCTTAAATCATTAATGGTTGTGTTTCTAAAGTCTAACTTTTTGTTTAACAACGCATTGGTGTAATAAGTACTATTGTCTGTGTTGTATAAATCATCACCTTTTTCTAGGTCTAAAAGACTGTTTTTGATGTTAAAATTAAAAATAGGTTCTTCCTCATTTTTATCTAAAAACAATTCCGAGTTTTTTGTTCCTGCAATAATACAATTGATAAAATTTGCAGAGTTTAAAGGAATTTTAATTTCTGACTCAGTATTATCAATAAAATAATTGGCTAAAGAAACAGTACTTTCTGATTTGATACTTTTATTCCAATAATTGGCAAAAGTACTGTGTTTAAAAGTATAATCTCCCCCCTGTAAATAAAGGCTAGATCTACCTGCTTGGCCAATCACAATATTTTCTCCAGTAATATTTGCATTAGCAGTTAGTATGCCGTTTTCTGCGGCATTGTATATTTCTGTGTTTTTAATGTTGATGAGATTGGTGTTGTTATTAATATTTAATCCAGTAGTTGGATTTAAAATTTTTAAATAATTAATATTTACAACATTTGCATTGTTGATGTTGATTCCTTGCCATTGCCCAGGAATTTGATCGTATTCATAATTTAAATTATTGCTTTTAAAAACAATAGAATCGTTTAAGGTTCCGTTGATGTTTAATGTTGCTCCTTGGGAAATTGTTAAGCTTGAGTTTTTACTAAAATGAATGGTAGAACCTTCCTCAATTGTTAAACTTCCGTTTTCGGGAACAATAGCATTACCGTAAATTACATAGGGTTTGGTATTGGTAAAATTTGTTTCGGTAATCTCAAAATCATTATTGTTACTATCAAACAAAAAAATGGCATCTTTAACCAAAGTCACAAGATTTACCTTTTGTAGATTTCCGTTAGGATCAAATAGAATTTTGTCCTCGTAAATCATTTCAGCATTGGTGTCGGTAGCAGATATAGTTCCTTCTACAAAAACAAATAAACTATCTTTTTTAAGTAGTAATACATTCTCAAATTCAGTTCCTGGAATTCCATCTATATTCATTCTGTATTTAGAATTGTTGTTTTCTAGTTTTATTTTAGGAATGATAAGATCGTTTTTACTCCTATTATAAACTTTTAAGATTTTGGTAGTGGTACTTAAATCATTAAAAACAGTGTCTAAAAATAGCGTGTCTGTAGAAAAACTTAGGTTTCCATTGCTGTTAACAGTACTAAAATCTTTACGACATGAAAATTGACATATCGCAAGAAATATTAGTACTATTTTGATGAATGAACTTAACTTCATTTATTTTATAATTTCAATTTCAAATAATTTGTCCCAGTTTTTTCCAGTAACATATAATTTGTTTGTGTTAGGGTTGTAGGCAATTCCGTTTAATACTTTGTCTTGAGACTGTGAAATGGTTTTGTTGTCTAAATGATCTGTTAGCCCGTTTAGGTTAATAATTGCCTTTACAGTCCCGTTTTTAGGGTTTATGATGGTAATAGCATTTTTCATCCAAATGTTAGCATAAATTTCACCATTTACATATTCAAGTTCATTTAATTTGTCCACATATCTCTTATTGGTATAAACTTCAATATAACTTTCTTCTTGTCCATTTTCAGGATTTAAGAACCAAATTTTTTCGGTTCCATCAGATTTTATTAAATGAGTTTCGTTGTGAGTTAATCCCCAACCTTGTTTACTATTGTTATAATTAAACGTTTTAAGCGTTTTAAAAGTATTTACATCGTAAATAAATCCAATATTAGATTCCCATGTAAGTTGGTATACTTTGTTGTTAAAAATAGTAATACCTTCTCCAAAATATTTGTTAGCTAAAGCCTGTTCTTTTAAAACTTTACCTGTTTCTAAGTCAACTTTTCTCAATACAGATTTTTCTCTTTGTCCTGTACCTTCGTAAAGTTCGTTGTTGTAAAACTCCAATCCTTGCGTAAAAGCATCTCTGTCGTGAGGGTAAGTATTGATGATTTTGTAACCATATACTTTAGGTTTGGTGTCTGCTAAAAAAATAACTGTTTTTTCTTTAGTGATGATATCATCATGTTCTCCAATATTTGCTTTAAGAACATGTTTTCCTAAACGATAGTTTTTAATATCAATACTTGTTTTTAGTCCAGATCCAATTTCTTTTCCATCTAAAAAATAGGTGATTTTGGTATCTTCATCAATTGGAGTAGAAATAGAAACGTTTAATGGTTGATTAATTTGTATTTTTGTAGGCGTTTCTAAAGTAAAATCTGCTTCTGTTTTACAAGAAGAAACACATAAAGTAATTGAAAGTAGTAGAATAATTCGGTTAAAAAACATCTGATTTGTAAAAATAAGGTTGATTAGGTAAAAATATTTCTTTTTATTTTTTTATTAATCAAAAATATAGTTAAATTTGCAGTCTCAAAAATAAAACACAGTTAAAACATAGATATAATTATGAGAAAAGGAATACATCCAGAAAATTATAGAATGGTAGCTTTTAAAGATATGTCTAATGGTGATGTATTTTTAACTCGTTCAACAGCTAACACTAAAGAAACTTTAGAGGTTGATGGTGTAGAATATCCAGTAGTAAAAATGGAAATCTCTAGAACATCTCACCCTTTCTACACAGGTAAATCTAAATTAGTTGATACTGCAGGACGTATTGACAAGTTTAAAACTAAATACGCTAAGTTTAAAAAGTAATTTTTTAACTTTTCTGAAATATAAAAAAGCTGTTGAAAATCTTCAACAGCTTTTTTGTGTTTCTTGTAAATAGAAAATTTACAATAGCTCGTTTGCTAGGTTTGCCAGCTCAGAACGTTCTCCTTTTTCTAGTTTAATATGTGCAAATAGTTTATGACCTTTTAGTTTATCAATTAAATAAGTTAAACCATTACTGTGCTCATCCATATACGGAGTATCTATTTGATTGATATCTCCTGTAAAAATAATTTTAGTTCCTTCACCAGCTCTAGTAATAATTGTTTTAACCTCGTGCGGAGTTAGGTTTTGAGATTCGTCAATAATCATAATCACCTCTGCTAAACTTCTTCCTCTAATAAAGGCTAAAGCGGTTAGTACCAAGTCTTCATTTTCTTCCATTTCATCTAAAGCCTTTCTTTTTCTAGAATCTGCTTTGTATTGTGATTTAATGAATTTTAAATTATCAAATAAAGGTTGCATGTATGGAGATATTTTTTCTTCTGCACCACCTGGTAAAAAGCCAATATCTCTATTACTTAATGGAATAATTGGTCTGGCCAATATAATTTGATTGTAAAGCGATTTTTGTTCCAATGCGGTAGCCAAGGCTAAAAGTGTTTTTCCTGTACCTGCAACACCCTGTAGGGCTACTAATTTGATTTCTGGGTTTAATAATGCGTCAATAGCAAATGTTTGTTCTGCATTTTTTGGTTTAATACCATAAGCATAACTTTTTTCAACACGTTCAATTTGATCTGTTTCTGGATTGTATCTTGCCAATACAGAGTCTTGATTATTATTGATGATATAATAACCATTAGCCATTTTTTGGTCTCCTAAAATTCCGTTTTCATCAATATGATTATTTTGGTATAACTCTCTAATAACATCTGACTCTAAATCGTTTAGATTGATAGATCCTTTAGAAACTTTTTTAATGTCTTCTACTTTACCCGTTTTGTAGTCTTCCGCTTTTAGCTCTAGTGCTTTTGCCTTAATTCTTAGGTTGATGTCTTTGGTAACCAAGGTAACTTTAGCATCAGGGTACTCTTGTTTTATCAATAAAGCAGTGTCAATAATTCTATGATCATTTTTTTTAGAACCATAAGCATCCTTAGCGTTGGTACCTAATACATTGTCATGCATTGAAATAAACAAATCACCTTTGTTTTCACCCAAGCTAATCCATTCGTTTAAATTAGTGTGTTCAGATATTTTATCTAAAAAACGAATCACAGATCTTGCTTCAAAGTTTTTGGTATCATTACCAATTTTAAAATTATCTAGTTCTTCTAATACGGTGATGGGGATTACAACATTATTATCTTCAAAGTTTTTAATGGAATTATGATCAAAAAGTAGTACCGAAGTATCTAATACAAATATTTTTTTTGCCTGTGTTTTTGCCATGTTGTAATGTTTAGTGTTTTTTAAAAGTAGCAATCTTTTTTTTGTAAAACAATGATAAAACACCATAAAATAAAAGAAAAAAGCTTAGATAATGTATGTTACATTACCTAAGCCATTTTGATTTAAATACTTACCCCTAAGCATTACTGTTCTAAAGTTAGTAAAAATATTTATGTAAACAAATGTTAATGATTGTTTTTATAGCGCTTCTTTTCTTCTAATGTTGATTTTCATAGCTCCTTGTATTGGTGTTTCTGAAACTAATATTAAATATCCACCTCCACCAGCGCCAGCTAATTTCCATGCAAGTGCTTTGTCTTTGTATTTTTCAATTTCGGCATTTATTTTATCATTTACCATTGCAGGAAACATGGTAGTTTGCGCTTTAAAAGAGTTTTTAAACCCTTCAGCAAATTTTTGTAAATCCTTATTTTTAATAGCATCCCAAGCTTGATCAGCAGCTGATGCTAATGCGGCAACATTTTCTTGATTAATGTATGTTTCTTTTAAAAGATCTAAGTCGTTTTCTCTAGGCCAAAGTAAGGTCATGTAAATATGATCTTCTAGCCAGGTTAAGGTTTCTTCATCATGAATAGATTCAAATTTAAGAGGCCAATATTGATTGTCGTAATAATGTCTAACTAAACCAGGCATACAAATACCAATAGCATCTTGGGCACCAGAGATTAATGTTGATCTTGGAGTGTTTTCAAACTTAAATAAAATTTCGGCTAATTTTTCTGGTTTTTCTAAAGGTAGATAATAAGGCCATATTTTTTTTGCGGCATTTCTTGTAGAAGTAGACATTCCACATCGCTCATTATATTCTATAATAGGTTCTAAAGATACCGTAATAGCTCAACCTGGGTGATATTTAGAAACATAAGGTTGATCTATCCACGTACCAGCTAAATCAATTCTATAGGGTAATGAGCAATTATTAGAGGTTCTAATAGCGGTAGTTGATCTTTCTGGAAGTCCTTCATCAGGAATTCTTTTTAAGTTTATTAATTCTATACTTAGTTTATTACATAGTTCTTGTTTAGATGGTGAAAAACCATCTTCGTTTACTACAAAATAATCTGGTTTTAATTCTTTTAAGTCATCCTCAAAATCTAGAATTCCCGAACCTGTGTTAACAAAAGCATTAGTAACGTATTTTATAGCGTTAATCATGTAAAGTCTTTCTTGTTCAGAATTAATGGTTTCTCTTCCTTTTAATTCTTTTACTGTAGCGTCTGACCCTATACCTACATATAGATCACCATATGATGATGCTTCTTTAAAAAAGGCAATATGTCCGCTGTGGAGCATATCAAAACAACCAGATACAAATACTTTTTTATTCATAGTATATTTTTTAAGTTCTCAAAGTCATTAAAATAGTAGTGTCTCATTAGTAGTATCTAATGATTGGTTTTTACATCCCAATAGTCTCTTAATTGATTTCCTATAATCATAAAAGATAAAACTAATAATACAATTAAAGTTCCTGGTATAATGGCTAAATAAGCTTTACCAGTTACAATATAGTTATAATGATTTTTAATAATAATCCCCCATGATGGGGTAGGAGGTTGTGCTCCTAGACCTAGAAAACTTAATCCGCTTTCTACCAAAATAGAAGCAGCAAAATTTGAGGCCGAAATAACAATAACAGGACCAATAATATTTGGTAAAATATGTTTGGTAATAATTTTAAAATTAGAAAGGCCTAAGACTTTAGCGGCTTCAATATACTGAAGGTTTTTAACACTTTTTGTTTGTCCTCTAACAACTCTAGCAACTTCTACCCACATGGTTAGTCCTACGGCAATGTATATTTGCCATAAACCTTTTCCTAAACTTACAGTTATGGCAATAACTAATAAGATGGTTGGAATGGACCAAGTAACATTAATCAACCACATAATTATACTGTCTATAACACCTCCAAAGTATCCTGCCAAAGCTCCTAGAGCCAAACCAATAATTAAAGAGATGCTAACAGCTATAATTCCAATAGAGAATGAGATTCTAGCACCTACAATTAATCTGCTAAGCAAGTCTCTTCCGTATTTATCTGTTCCTAACCAAAATGTTTTTTTAATGATTTTTGTATGGTCATTTTTAAGGATACTTAATGTTGCTTCTTGATTTAATAGCTGATATTCAATTGTTTTCTCTCCAATTTTATAGTTATTGTTGATAGGAGTTTCTTTATGATATATTTGGCTTCCCGAAATTAATGTACTCCATAAACTTTCTTGAGTTTCTTGGCTGCTTTCTTGTAACATATAAGTTGAAAAACCAGGAGGTTTGGTTTGTATTGTTACATGCATGGTGTTAGCATTGGCTGTACTATCTGGAGCAATTGCATAGGCAAATAAAGCTATAAAAGCACCAAAACTAATAAAGCCAACACAAAGGTTGGCTAATAGGTTTTTAGAAAACATGTTTTTTAAAAGTTGCATGCAATTATTTATTGGCTACTTTTAGTTTACTTAAAGTTTCAATCGCTTCATTTACATAAATGTCATCGTGTAAACTTTTGTGCCAAAACTTTCTTTTATCTCTTAATATAGTATCAAGTTTAATCATGTTTTTTTCGTAAACAGGAGAGTGAAAAGTATATGGAGAATCGTATTTTAAAATGTCTTTATATTCTTTAGCTTCTGAGTTTAACTTGTCTTGTTCTTCTTGATATCCTTTTATGTTTAAAGGGTATGTTAAGTTATCTTGATTTTTCTTAAGCCATTTAGCATAAGAATCAATTTTATTAAACTGAGTATTTTTATTGATGCTATTTTGCATATCCGCAACTACTTCATTAAAATTACTGTAGTAATCTTCATGTTCGTATTTGGCTTTTTCTATTTGATCCCAATTTAACGGAGCATCTAGTTTTCTTTCTGCAATATCTAAATAGCTATATCTATCTGGCATAACAATATCAGAACTTACACCTTTTAATTGTGTAGATCCTCCGTTAATTCTATAGAATTTTTGAATGGTTAATTTTAAAGCTCCTAAATCTTCATTAAAGTTTTTTAAATATTGATTGATAGGAATTACGTTTTGAACCGTTCCTTTACCATAAGTTTGTTTGCTTCCTATAATTACAGCTCTTTTGTAGTCTTGCATAGCGGCTGCTAAAATTTCTGAAGCAGAGGCAGAAAGTTCGTTTACCATAATAACTAAAGGACCATCCCAAAGTAAACCTCTATCGGTGTCGTTTTTAATGTCTGGTTTGTTGTCTTTGTATTTTACTTGTACCACAGGTCCTTTATCAATAAACAAACCAGCAATATCAATAGCTGTGCTTAAAGAACCACCACCGTTGTTACGTAAATCAATAGCTAATCCATCAATTCCTTCTTTTTTAAGTTCTTCAATTTCTTTGCGCATATCTACGGCAGAGTTGCGTTGTCCTTTTTTAGTAAAATCAATATAAAATTTAGGTAAATCTATAATTCCGTATTTTTTACCGTCTTTTATTGTTGTTGTAGATTTTACAAAAGTGTCTTCAAACTCAACGATATCTCTAACAATCGCTATTTTTTTATAAGTATTATCAACTTTTTTTACTGTTAAAACTACCGTGGTTCCTTTTTTACCTTTAATTAACTCAATAGCATCTGTTAAACGCATTCCAACAATATTTGTAGGTTCTGCATCTGTACCTTGTGCAACTTTGGTAATAATATCTCCAACTTCTAATTCTCCTTGCTTGTAAGCAGGTCCACCAGCAATTAATTCAACAATTTTAGTGTAACCTCTTTCATCAGAAAGTCTAGCTCCAATTCCTTCAATTGATCCAGCCATACTAGAATCAAACTTTTTCTTCATGTCTGGAGCAAAGTAATTGGTATGAGGGTCAAACTGAGCTGTGATACAGTTTAAGAAAATAGCAAATCTGTCGTTCTCTGGAGTATTATCTTCGTAATAATACAAGTCTTCAATATTATTTAACGTTTTTTCTCTTGCCTTTTTCTCAAGTTCATCAAAACTTAATTTTTTGTAATTTTTATCTTCTTTATGCTTGTCTTCTTCATCTTTTAAGTCGTCTGTTAATTTACTAACAGTTGAAAACTTTAAATGTTTACGCCAAACATCTTTTTTAGCTTCAAGATCTTTTGGGTACTCACTTGATTTAGGATCTAAATTGATGGTTTCCTTTTTATTGTAATCAAATTTGTTTTTTAAAACTTCTTGAAAAATTGGTTGAGATTCTTTTAACCTCATCACAAAAGTATCTGTAACCTCGTTAAAGAAATCAAACTTTCTACGAATAATTTGATTGTCAATATCGTGATAGTACTTTTTAAATTCTGCAACATCACTTGCTAAAAAGTAACGTTTATAAGGGTCTAAATCCTCTATATATTTTTTAAAAACAGCTTCGGAAAAATCATCATTAATCACTTTAGGCTCATAATGTCCCTTTTCAAGAATAAAACGTAGCGCTTCCATTAGGATTTGATCCCTCTCTGGATTCTTGTTTGGTTGGTTTGTGTTAAAGCTGTAAAATACTGATAGTCCTATGATTAGGGTTAGGACGTATATGTGTTTGATATATTTTTTCATGTAAATTGTTGAAATCTATATTGAGAGCTACTAATTTAGGTTTTTTTCAAAGGGAATTAAAATAAATTTAAGGACATCTGCAAATTATCAATAAACTCATGGTTAGTTCAGTTTTTTCCTAAATATTAATAGTAAATTTGAATTATAATATACGATGTATGTCAAAAAACAAGCCAAAGATTTTAGTAACTAATGATGACGGTATTACTGCCAAAGGAATTAGAAACTTAATTAAAGAAATGTGTAAGCTAGGAGATGTTTATGTGGTAGCCCCAGATAAACCTCAGAGTGGAAAAGGGCACGCCATTACTATTGATGCTATTTTAGAACTAAAACCTGTTAAAGTTGCCGATGGAGCATTGGCAGAAGTAGCCTGTTCTGGTACACCAGCTGATTGTGTTAAATTGGCTATTAACGAAGTTTTAGAAGATAAACCAGATTTATGTGTATCTGGAATCAATCACGGAAGTAATTCTTCTATTAGTGTTATTTATTCTGGAACAATGAGTGCTGCTATTGAAGCTGGAATTGAAGGAATTCCATCAATTGGTTTTTCTTTATGTGATTATTCTAAAGATGCAGATTTTAAAGAAGCAAGACCTTTTGTATATAAAATTGCCAAACAAGTGTTGGAAAACGGTTTGCCAGATGGTGTTGTGCTAAATGTAAATATTCCTAAAATGTCTGAAGAGCCTTATAAAGGAATTAAGGTTTGTAGACAGGCGAGAGCCAATTGGAGAGAAAAATTTGACAAAAGAACAAATCCTATTGGTAAAGAATATTATTGGTTAACAGGTGAGTTTGAGAATTTAGATGCTGGAGAGGATACGGATGAGTATTGGTTGGCAAAAAATTACATATCATTAGTTCCAATTCAGTTTGATTTAACTGCTCATCATATGATTCAGAAATTAAATACTTGGAAATTAAATGAATAATATTGTAAAACAGGTGTTGGCAGGAACTATCTTGGGCTTTTTGGTAAGTGCATTGGGTTCTTTTATTTTTATGTTGATTTTATTGCCAACAAACGATTTACAAAACACATTTAACAAATTATTAGCTAGTGGGTTGTTAACAAAAATAATCACTTTGGGTACTTTGCCTAATGCCTTGGTTTTTCATTTGTTGATAAAAAATAAAAGAGATTATATTGCAAGGGGAGTATTAATGGCTGTGGTATTATTAGCTGTTCTTTTTGCTGCTTTAAAAATGTTGTAGATGAAATATTACTTAATAGCTGGAGAAGCTTCGGGAGATTTACATGCTTCTAATTTAATGAAGGCTTTGTTAAAAAAAGATCCTCAGGCAGATTTTAGATTCTGGGGAGGTGATTTAATGCAAAGTGTAGGAGGTACTTTGGTAAAACACTATAAAGATCTTGCTTTTATGGGGTTTTTAGAGGTTTTAAAAAACATCAGAAGCATTTTTAAAAATATAGATACTTGTAAAAAAGATCTATTGGATTATCATCCTGATGTGTTGATTTTAATAGATTACCCTGGGTTTAATTTAAGAATTGCAGAGTTTGCCAAAAAGAATGGAATTAAAGTTCATTATTATATTTCTCCAAAAATATGGGCATGGAAAGAAAATAGAATTCATAAAATCAAAAGAGATGTAGATCAAATGCATGTTATATTTCCTTTTGAAATTGATTTTTATGAAAAGAAACACAACTTTCCTGTAAACTATGTAGGAAACCCTTTGTTAGATGCTATTGATGCTAGAGAGCCTATTAGCGAAGAGGATTTTAGAAAAGAACATCAATTAAATGATAAACCTATTATTGCTTTACTACCAGGGAGTAGAACTCAAGAAATCACAAAAATTTTAACCATCATGCTTTCGGTTGTTGATGTTTATAAAGATTATCAATTTGTGATTGCCGGGGCGCCAAGTAAATCGGCTAATTTTTATAAACCTTTTATAGGGGATTCTAATGTAAAATTAATCAACAATAAAACTTACGATTTGTTATCTGTGGCTACAGCTGCTTTAGTGACATCGGGAACTGCAACTTTAGAAACAGCATTGTTTAAAGTGCCAGAAGTTGTTTGTTATAAAACTAGTTGGTTAACCTATCAGGTGGGAATGTTGTTGGTAAAAATGGAATTCTTTTCTTTGGTAAATTTGGTTATGGATAGAGAGGTTGTTAAGGAACTTCTTCAAGATGAACTAAATAAAGAAAATTTAATTATTGAATTAGATAAAATTTTATCAGGAGAGGGGAGAGCTAAAATGTTAGCAGATTATCAAGAACTTCACGAAAAACTTGGAGGTGTTGGTGCTTCAGAAAAATTAGCTGCGGCTATTTTAAAATAAACGAATAATTAGTAACTTCATTAAGCTATGAAGTTACTAATTTCCTATATACCGTTTCAGGTATTATTGGGCGTTTTGTTGGGGATATTATTTCCTATATCAAACAAATACATTATTTGTTTTTTGCCAATTGTCATTTTGATAATAATGTTTTTATTGCATCGTTGTCTGATGCATAAGGTGGTTGCTCATCAAATTTTCTTTTTTTTACTACTGTTGTTTGGGGCTTCAATAAGTTGGTTTTCTCAGGAGTTTCAAAATGATTTGAGAAATAAAAATCATTACACAAAGTTTTTAAACAAACAGGTTTTAACCAAAGTTACACTAGTTAAAAGACTGACCAATACCAAAGTTTATGAGCGTTTTTATGCTGATGTAAGTCTTGTAAATAATACAGTAACTTCAGGAAAAGTATTGGTGGAAATCCCTTTAAAATCGGCTGTAAAATCAAAACTAGAAATAGGAGATGTTTTGCTTTGTAATACTAATTTTAAAAGTATAAATCTGCCTTTATCTCCTTATGATTTTGATTATAAAACTTATTTAGCTAGAAAACATGTTTATGCCAAAATAAAAATTAATCATAAAGTTGATAAAATTGGAGAAAGTAATTCTTGGTTTATTCAACTTCAGAAATTAAGAAATTCAGTAAATAGCATTTTAGAGAAATCGAGTTTGTCTTTTAATACCATAGGTCTCATAAAAGCGATGTTGTTGGGAGATAAAAATGATGTAACAGAAGAAGTTAAAACTTCTTTTACAAACTCAGGCGTGGTTCATATTATTGCTATTTCAGGAATGCATGTAGGAGTTTTATATTTAATGTTGCTTTATACTTTTGGTTTTTTAAAACGTTTTAAACATGGGGATTACATCTATGTAGTAATTGTAGTGATGTGTTTGTGGTCTTTTGCAATTTTTTCGGGCTTGTCTAGTTCTGTTATAAGGTCTGTAACCATGTTTAGTTTTTTGGCTTTAACAAAATTAAAAACAGGAAATAGATTGGTGTTAGAATCAGTGATTAGTTCCATGTTATTGTTGTTAGTAGTAGATGCCAATTATTTGTTTGATGTGGGGTTTCAGCTGAGTTATGCTGCAGTGATTTCCATAGTGGTATTTTACCCATTATTTTCTAAGTGGATAAAAGTGAAGTATAAATTTTTGCAATATTTTATTGATGTATTGGTGGTTTCTATCATTGCTCAATTAGGTGTTTTACCACTTTCCTTATATTATTTTCATCAAATTCCATTACAATTTTTATTTGCTAATTTTTTTGCGGTGTCCTTGTTGTTTATTGTCTTATATGGTGGAATATTTGTGTTAATAAAGCTTTTCTTTAGTACCAATAAAAGTTTTTTAGAAAATGTTTATGATGTTTTTATCACTTATTATTTAGAGGTAATTTATTATTTCTCCTCATTTTCTAAATGGATTATTAAAGATATTTCCATTTCCAAAGCCCAAGTTTTATTTTATTATGTATTCCTTTTTTGTGCTTGGTATTTGGTTAGTGATTATAGTTATAAGAGAATAAAAAGGATCTTGTTTTTAATTATTATTTGTCAGTTGTTTTTCTTGTTTGATGGATTTAAAAACAAAGAAACTCCTGAATTATTGATTTATAATCAGTACAACCAAGATTTAATTACGGTGAGAAATCAAAAAAAGTTAATGGTTTTTGGCAAAGATTCTTTAAGCCCAAAAGAGATGGATTTATTAAAAGAAAATCAAATAAAAAATAAGCTAAAATATTTTGATTGTGTGGCTGATGAATCGTTCCAATTCAAGAATGAAAACTTTTTAATCATCAATAAAAAACAATCATATCATTTGTTAAAACAGAAAAAATTGATTTTAATTATGGCTAATAATCCCAAAATAAATTTTGAAAGATTGGTAACAGCACTAAAGCCCAAACAAGTGATTATAGCAAGTTCTAATTATAAAAACAACCAATTTAAATGGAAAAGCACCTGTAAAAAATTACAAGTGCCTTTTTATTGTGTTTCTGAATTAGGGGCTTATAAAAAGTATTAAATTTTACTCTTAAAACTTTTTTCAAACTCCGCCCATTCTTTGTTAAGGTAAACCTCTTCTCCCATATAGTTGATGAGTTTTTCCATCATTGGAGCTTGTAAATAACCTGGGACTACTTGTACTAATTCTTGCTTTTTATTTAAGAATACGGTAGATGGAAAACTAAGTTTACCATTTAAAAGAGCATTGGCAAATTCATGATATCCTCTTCTCCCATTGGCTACAAATTTAAAAGTATGATCGTTATAGGTGATAGGTTCTTTTTGCTCGGCATTTAATTTTACGGCATAAAAATTATTATTGATATAATCAACGATAGTATTTTCTTTATAAGTACTAGCATCCATTTTATGACACCATGTACACCAATCAGTATAAACATCTACTAAAATTGGTCTAGGATTGGTTTTGTTTAGTTCAATTGCTTTTTCAAAACTAATCCAATTGATGGTTTTAGGTTCTGGATTGGCAAATAATAAACTAGGGATAATTAATAATGACAATAAAAATGTTTTCATATAAATGTATTTAAGCTTTAGGTCGATGAGTTTTAAAAGTCTTACAAAAAGATTAATCTATTCCATGCATTTTTCGTACCAAAGTTTTGTTTAATAAAGCAATAACAATTCCAGCGATGATAGGTACTAAGGTAAAAATTAAGAAAAAAGTAGAGATATCGTATTTGGCAGTAATGGCTTCAATTTGTCCTCCTAAAGAACCAGCAACTTTGTTTCCTATAGCAATGGCTAAATACCACATTCCATACATAAAACCAATCATTCTTGCAGGTACTAGTTTACTAACTTGCGAAAGACCTACCGGTGATAAACAAAGTTCTCCAAGTGTGTGAAATAAATAAGCAAAAATTAACCAAATCATACTTACTCTAAAAGTTCCTGCTACAGCATCAGAGGGAATCGTGTTGGCTCCAAAAGCCAAAAAGGCAAAACCAATTCCTAATAAAATAAGTCCTAAACTATATTTTTGTGCAGATGTTGGGTTGTATTTACTTTCCCACCATTTAGAGAAAATAGAAGCCAACGCAATAATAAAAAATGAGTTTAGTGTGCTAAACCAAGAAACAGTTACAACGGTTGTTTCAGATTTAAACTGGTCGTAAATCATACCGCCAACAATTAACCAAATCACTAAAAAACTAATAATTAATATAACGTTTGATGTTTTTATAAGCTTATGGGTTTGCTTGTAAAGTAATATTAACACCCATGATATGATGGCTAAAGGGATTACTGTTAATAAGGTATTTATAATGTTATAAACAACAGCATAGTTTCCAATCAATTCTCTTTGAGTATAATCTCTCGCAAAAATAATTAAAGAAGTTGCTCCTTGCTCAAAAGACATCCAAAAGAAAATGGTGAAAATAGCAAATACAATTAAAGCAATCATTCTATCTCTAACTACTTTTTCGTAGCGAATAATTCTACTAATAACTAAAAATAAAAAAGCTGCTAAGGCTAAAATAATACATTGTGTAGCGCCAGAGATATTTTCATAATCACCAATTAAAGTAGAAGGTAATAAATGAATATTGGCAATTTTGGATGCAGGGTCATCTAACAAATATAAAAGACCTACAAGAGCACAAATAACAATTAATATTTTATCGATGCTTGTAAACGGATTAATTTTTTCTGTTGAGTGGTTTGCAGTATTTTTTTGAGTGGTTAATTTTTCTTTTTTAGGAGTTTCTCCTATTTCACCAAAAAGGGGAGATGATAACCAAAATTGAATGGTACCAAACAACATAAAAATTCCAGCCAATCCAAAACCGTAAGCCCAACCTTTAGTCTCTGCTAAGTAACCACATAACATCATTCCAAAAAATGCTCCGGCGTTTACTCCCATATAGTATATGGTAAAAGCTCCATCTTTTTTCTGAGGGGCTTTTTTATACATTTCAGATATAATAGAGGTCATGTTGGGTTTAAAAAAACCTGTTCCTAAAACCAAGAGAGTTAAACCAATGTACATAGTAGCTTCAGTTTCTAAGGCCATTGAAGCATGTCCTAATGTCATAATAGCAGCACCAATCACAACCGCCCATTTGTATCCGGTAAACTTATCGGCAATAACACCTCCTATTAAAGGTGTCAAATACAATAAACCAGCATAAGTACCAAATAATGCTCCGGCTTGTTCTGCTCTCCAACCCCAACCAGGGTTATCTACGCCTGTAATGGCCATGGTTAAAAAATTAACCAATAAAACTCTCATTCCATAGAAAGAAAATCTTTCCCACATTTCTGTAAAGAACAAAACAAATAGTCCAGAGGGGTGTCCAAGAACTTTCTTTTGATTGGTTTCACTACCACCAAATACATATTCCATATACTTCTTGATTTTAAAAAAAACTAAAAATACATTATTGTATTTTCTTTTGATAGCTAAAATAAAAAAAGCTGCCCATAGGCAGCTTTTTTATAAAGTAATAATGTTTTTTATAACCACTTGTTATAACCAAAAACAAAGTTAAGACCAAATCTTAAGTTTACTTGTTTAATGTCTTGAACAGCTCCAAGTACTTTGTTGATATTATCAGTAGCTAAGAAAATTTGTAATGGCCCTAATTTAGTAGCTAAGTTTAAACCAAAATCAATGTCTCCTTGAGCGTTTTTAATACCAACAACCCCATAAGTTGTTCTGTCTAAAGCAACATTATAACCTAAAGCAATGGTAGCAGAATTGTCTTTGTTTTTTAGATCGTTAAACATAGTGGCTCTAAATTGGTGAATTCCACCTAATTTATAGCTAGCAGAAATATAAGTGTTGGTAGCTAAAGATGTTTTGTAGCTTTCACCTTCTCTTTCTCCGTGACCTACATCATCAGCTAATTTATCTCCTAATTCCTCTATAATATCACCGTCAGTGTCTAAATCAACTCCGTCAACAACTAAGTTGGTAACATCTTCTAAGTAGTATTCAGTTACTTTTTCTTTCCAAGTAATAGAACCGATGTCATTTACAGCAGCTTCAACAACTAAATTAGGTATGATTTCATAACTAGCTCCAATATCAAAACCAAAACCAGTATTTGCTGTAGAGAATTCGTAGTCTTCACCATCTCTGTATCCAGAAACTCTAGCAATTGCATTTTGTGTGTTAATGGTCCATGTTAAATCATCGTTTACATTAATTTTAGCAAAACCATCTTCTTCTGTAGAACCATTTGCCAATCCAATAATGTATTTAACACGAACTCCTACTGCTAATTTATCGTTTAAGAATTGTTGAGTAAATCCAACTCCTCCTTCTGCATATACAGTTGTGTTAATTTTATCATTAAAAAGTACTTCATCGTTAATACCATTAGCAAGTAAATTAACAATACCATTTTTACTCATGTGCCATCCCATGTTTTGCTTTGCATTTACAAAGAAACTAATAGAACCGTGTTTACGTTTAAAGGCTAAGTTTAAAATGTTTAAAGTAACTTTTTGATTTAATTGGTTATAATCACTGTCAAGAGTATTATAAACATTTTTGTAGTTGTATTCTAACTTTTCTGTCCCTGTAACAGGAGTTAATAAATCTGAAGAAGCAAATCCATTTCCTACAGCCAAACCAATACTTGGTAAACCAAATGAGAATGAGTTTTTAGGAATATATACAGGAGAAACGTCTGTAGATTGTTGAACATAATCTCCTAAATGAAAGAAAGAAACTTCGCTTTGAGCTTTAACACTGTTATAACCTAAGACAGTGAAAGCAATTGTTGCTATTAATTTTGTATAATTTTTCATGTCTGTAGATTTAGTTATTAGTGTTTATTTTTAAATCTCCTTTTAAAGCCAAGTCAATTCTTACTTGATCTGTACTTTTTACTTTTACAGCTGTTGCAGTTCCATCGCCATTGCTATCAGTATCAAATACAATTGATAGTTTAACAATAGTAGCATCACCGATTAAAGCAATTTCAGATTCACTAAAAGTAACGGCAAAATCATCACCATTCATAGGGACATGTGCTTCAATAACATTATCGTTAGCATCTTTTAATACGTTGTTAGCATCTAATGTATAGGTAGAGAAACCATCATTTCCTACTGGAGCGGCAACAATAGCTTGAACAGATTTAGAAAATAAAACATCATCATTGCTTTCATTGTCATCCCCTTTATCATCAACAAAATCTAAAAGAATAGTTCCGTTAAATGGAATGGTATTTTTAGTAGCAACTCTTAAAGATAATTGTTTAGCATTATCTTGAATGTCATCATCAAGATCTAAATCAATAGGTTCTGGGTTAAAAGTTACATCATCAAAAGAAACATGTAATGGTAACTCTACATCAACACTAACATTTAAGGTATTGTTAACGTTAAAAAAGTTTGTGTTTCCCGTTGGTGAGTTAGGGTTAGAAGTACCGCTTACTTGTAAATTAAATTCTGTAGGTTTTTCAGATAATAAATCAGACAAGTTAGAGTTACTACTGTTTAAGGTAATGTCTGAAGTTGTAGCTCCTGAGATTAATCCAGCGTCAATAATTGCATAAGTTCCAGTTCCACCAGCAATTGGTTCAATATTATCATCTGTTGGGCTATCATCTGTAATGATTAATATATTGTTATTAGAAGCATTAGTAGAAATACCATCTAAGTTTATTCCTACAGGAAAACCGTATTCATTGGTTGCAGAAAGGGTTAAAATAGGGTTTTCAAAAGTTAAGGAACCATCACCAATATCGTTAAAGAAATCTAAGTCAAATGTTTGTCCATTTACATTAAATGCACTTTGTTTAAAATCTCCTTCAGCAGATTCAACTTCTGGAGAGTTAAGAGAAACTGTATAAGTTAAGGTATCATCTGAACTTACGACATCACCTGCTTCAAAAGTAACAGTAGCGTCAAGTTTAACAGCTATGTTGTTAACTCCGTTATTACTATCAGGGTTTAAATCGTCAAAAGTAAAATCAAAAGTATAGTTATTTAAATCTACTGTAATTGAGTTTTGATCTGGACCTGATTTGTCATTAAGAGTGAAAGTTCTGTTATAACTACCTGGGTTATTAGGGTCTTTTCTTTGTAAAGAAGGAATTGTAAATTCAACTACAGTTTTAGCTTGTGTAGTAGTAGCCAAAGTAATAGTGAATGTACCGTTAGAAAAGTCTGCACTTGTTAATTCAACGTCTAATGAAGCTCCACCTGCCTTGGTTAATTCTTTAATATCTTTAAAAGATTTACTCACTTCATCTCCAGGGACTGCTCCAGGAACATAAGGTGCACTACCTACTAAACCAGAAGATGCTAAAAGATCAAAGTCTCCATTGAAATTTTGATCGTCTACGCTTACAAAATCAGCGTTTCCAGAACCATCTAATGTTTGTGAATAAGAAAAACTAATAATGTCATTAGTACCCGTGCTAACAGTAAGGTCTTCATTTAGCTCTTCAAATAATTCTTTAGCAGAGTAGTTTATATATCCAATGGGTAATCCACTTATAGATATATCAAATTCAGGATCTTCAATTTCTTTGTCAAAAAATGAAGTGTCGAAGGAGTCGGAACAACTTACTATGCTTAAGCACAGTATAGTTGAAGCAAGAATATGCATTCTTGTCTTTTTCATGTAGTTTTTCATAATGTTGTGTATAGTTGTAATACCAAAAATACTAAAACCAACTTTGTTTAACAAATGTTATCTCAATTAACGTTTGTTAAATTTTTATTAAATAAAAAACATGAAAAAAATGCTACTGTTTTAGTTTTGGCTAAGTTTAAAATAAGCGGTGTATATTTGTCGAAAATTTTTATATAGTACTCAATGCCAAAATTAGTCTCTGGTTTTTCTAAACTAAATAAAGAACAGAAAATAGAATGGTTGTCAAATTATTTTTTAAAAGACAATGTAAATGCAAGTGATATACTTCGTTTATATTGGAATTCTGATAAAAAACTACAACAATTACACGATGATTTTATAGAAAACACAGTGTCTAATTATTATATGCCTTTTGGTATTGCTCCTAATTTTATTATTAATAATAAGCATTACACCATTCCAATGGCTATTGAAGAAAGTTCAGTAGTAGCAGCCGCATCGTTGGTTGCTAAATTTTGGTCGGACAAAGGAGGGTTTAAAGCAGAAGTTATCAATACTGTTAAAGTTGGTCAGGTTCATTTTATGTATGAGGGTGATAAAGCTGTGATAGAAAAGTATTTTTCTGAGAAAAAATCTGATTTGATATCTATTACAGATAAGATTACTGAAAACATGCGTAAACGTGGTGGAGGAATTTTAGATATTGAACTAAGGGATAAAACAAAAGATTTAGAGCATTACTATCAGTTACATGTAACTTTTGAGACAAAAGATTCAATGGGAGCTAATTTTATCAACTCTTGTTTAGAAGCGATGGCTCAAGAGTTTAAAAATGATGATGTTAAGATCGTTATGAGTATTTTGTCTAATTATGTTCCTGAGTGTTTGGTTAGAGCAGAAGTTAGTTGTAAGGTTGATCAGCTACATCCTATAGATGGGGCTTTGTTTGCCAAAAAAATGAAACAAGCTGTTGATATTGCTAATGTAGATCCGCATAGAGCAGTTACCCATAATAAAGGGGTAATGAATGGAATAGACGCTGTGGTTATTGCAACCGGTAATGATTTTAGAGCTGTAGAAGCAGGAGTACATGCTTATGCAGCAAAATCGGGTAAATACAAAAGTTTAACTTCTTGTAAAGTAGAAAATGATGTTTTTACTTTTTCAATAGAAATACCATTGGCACTTGGAACTGTTGGGGGATTAACAAGTACTCATCCATTATCTAAATTGTCTTTAGAAATGTTAAGTAATCCATCAGCAAAAGAATTGATGCAAATTATTGCTGTGGCAGGATTGGCTCAAAATTTTGCGGCTTTAAGGGCTTTAACAACTACTGGGATTCAAGAAGGACATATGAAAATGCATTTAGGGAATATTCTAAATCAATTAGAAGCTACTCCTGATGAAAAAGAAAAAGTAACCAAAGAATTGTCAGGACAAACTGTTAGTTATAGTGGTGTTGCCGATGTTTTGAAAAAAATTAGAGCTTAATGCAGCGTTTTTATAGTCATGGTAAGTTGTTGATTTCTGGAGAGTACCTTGTTTTAGATGGTGCGGTTTCTTTGGCATTGCCAACCAAATACGGACAGTCTTTAGAAATAATAAATACTAATACAAATACCATTCTTTGGAAAAGTTACAATGTAGAGGGGCAGTGTTGGTTTAGTACGGAGTTTAATATTGATGAGAATTTTACAGTTATCAATAGTTTTTCTGTTCAGAATGAAGAAGGGAAAATAGCTAAAACTTTACAAGAAATTTTAAAAACAGCTAAATCACTGAATACTGATTTTCTTGAAAACTGTAGGGGGTTAGAGGTAACGACTCATTTAAGTTTTCCTAATAATTGGGGATTGGGAACTTCGTCTACCTTAATTAATAATATCGCTACTTGGGCAAAAGTAAATGCTTTTGAATTGTTAGATAAATCTTTTGGAGGAAGTGGGTATGATATTGCTTGTGCACAAAACAATCATCCAATAACATATCAAAGAAATGGTGTAGCACCTAGTGTGAAAGAGGTTTTGTTTTGTCCTGATTACAAAAATCAATTGTTTTTTGTGCATTTAAATCAAAAACAAGATAGTAAAGAGGGAATTAAAATGTATCGTTCTTTGTCTGTTGATAAACAGCAATATATAGATAAAGTTAATGATTTAACAAACCGCATGATTGCTGCTAAAACAATTGAAGAGTTTACAAAATTGTTAACTGAACATGAAAATTTCTTGTCAGATGTTTTAAAAGTAAAGACAGTGAAAGAAAATTTATTTTCAGATTTTAAAGGAGCTGTAAAAAGTTTGGGTGCTTGGGGAGGCGATTTTGTATTGGTTACAGGTACCGAAAAAGAGGTGAAAGATTACTTTTTAAATAAAAATTACCACACAATTATCGCTTACAACGATATGATTTTGAATTAATATTTATCAAAATCAATATCGTCTAGGCTATCAAACTCATCAAAATGAGTATCAAAGTCATCATCATCTAAATCAAACGCATCTTTTTCAGGTTTATCTGCTTTAAATTCTTTTTCTGGAGCTTCATCAGGAACTTCACCTATCGTTAAAATTAACTTAGGTAACTCAGAAGTAGTAGTTTTGGTAACTTCTATCAATTCACAATAGAAAGTCCACATATTCATATAATCATATACATAAATTAACTTTTCTTCAGGATCTTCAATGTTTTGCTCAATAGTAGTCGTAGCCATACATAAAGCATCTGGAGCATCGTCCATAGAAAACAAAGGGATTTCTTCTCCTTGATTCCATTCATCGTCAGATCTGTAAAAAGAAGCCATTTCTTGACCGTTAAAACCAAATACTTTGGCTATTAACTTGTGTAAATCCTCTAATGTGCTTGATGAGTCTACCAAAAGGGTTCTGATTACATCTTTTTTAGTGTCTAGAATTACTCTTATTTTGTATATCATTTCTTCTAATTTATGGTTGCAAAAGTAGCTATAAAACTCAATAAATATGTAATTTTACATGAATTAAAATAGGAGAAATGGATTTTGAAAAAGCTTTGCTACAAGTAAATCAGTTTAGTAAAAACACTTTAATGGAAACATTAGGGATTAAATATACTGAAATAGGAGAGGATTATTTGGTTGCTACAATGCCTGTAAATTCAAAGGTTCATCAACCTATGGGATTGTTACACGGAGGAGCAACAGTTGCTTTGGCCGAAAGTGTAGGTAGTGCAGCATCTTTTTTGTTTATAAATCCTAAAGAATATACTGTTAAAGGAATTGAGATTTCTGCAAATCATTTAAAAAGTAAAAAAGAAGGAGTGGTTACGGCAAAAGCTACAATTATTCACAAGGGAAGAACTACACACTTGTGGCAAATAACTATTACTGATGAAGAAGGTGCTTTAATTTCTTTGTGTAAAATCACCAATATTGTATTACCTAAGTAAGCTTTAAGATTGAAATATTCCGAACAAATAAATAGTGCATATAAGGCACAAAAGCCTTTTGTTGCTTATAAAAATCCAAATGAAAATAAAATTCATGTCATTATTCAGGATACTGATGAGTTGATTGAATTTGAAGATTTTACAGCTTCAGGGTTTGTTTTTGCACCTTTTAATGATGCTGATAAAGCAATTTTAATAAAACCAGATATTTGTTTTGTAGACCAAGTACAAAGTGTTGATTTTGAGTTGAAAAAGAATGTTTATAACAATAACGAGGATGAAAAGTTAAATCACATCAATATTGTTAATAATGCGATAAACACAATAAAGGAAACAGAACTTTCTAAAATTGTAATATCTAGAAAAGAAGAGGTCTTGGTTCCTGATTTTGATTTGTTGGCAGTGTATAATAAGTTAATTAATAAATACGCCAATGCTTATGTTTATGTTTGGTTTCATCCTAAAGTTGGTTTGTGGATGGGAGCAACTCCAGAAACTTTGTTAAAAGTTGTAGGGAACAAGTTTAAAACGATGGCTTTGGCAGGAACCCAACCATTTAAAGGTGATATAAATCCTATTTGGGGAGAAAAAGAGTTGGAAGAACAACAAATGGTTTCTGATTTTATTCAACAGCATTTAGAAAATGTAGTTGATGATTTAGAGTTGTCTAAGGTAGAAACTGTAAAAGCGGGAAGTTTGTTGCATTTAAAAACCAATATTACAGGTAGGTTACGTAAATCAAAAGATGTTCAATCTTTAGTTAAGTTATTGCATCCTACACCAGCGGTATGTGGTTTGCCTAAAGAATTGAGTAAAACATTTATTTTGCAAAATGAAAACTACAATAGGTCTTATTATAGTGGTTATTTAGGTGTGTTAAATATTGCTGAAGAAACTTCTTTTTTTGTGAATTTAAGATGTTTTCAGTTATTAAATAATACAGCTATTTTATATGTAGGAGGCGGAATAACTACAGAGAGTAACGCCCAAAAAGAATGGGAAGAAACAGTTGCAAAAAGTCAGATAATTAAATCGGTACTTTAGTGTTCTTTTTTTATTCTTTCTAACAAAGTCTTTTTAAACTTATGTTCAGCATAATTAAGTTTAAGCAATTGTTTGTTGTTAAGAATTTTACCTAAATCCTTCATGAAATCGGCCTTTTTACGGTCTATTTCTTGATTTTTTGCTATGATTTTTTCAAGGACAATTTTAGCTTGTTTCTCGGTAATTTTATCGTGATTTACGTTTCTTTCTAGTTCTCTTTTTTGTTGATATAAAGAGTATATCTCATCTTTTAAACTATTGTAAACAGGCCAGAATTTTTCTGCTTGTTCAGGTGTAAGAGACAATT
Organism: Wenyingzhuangia fucanilytica; assembly: GCF_001697185.1. Classification (GTDB taxonomy): domain Bacteria; phylum Bacteroidota; class Bacteroidia; order Flavobacteriales; family Flavobacteriaceae; genus Wenyingzhuangia; species Wenyingzhuangia fucanilytica. Next base: position 974,280 of record NZ_CP014224.1, read on the forward strand.
CGTTTGAAATGAAACTAATTTTGGCAGTTGCTATTTTTTCACGAGAGTTTTTATCATTTCCTTGTCCGAAAACAATAGAACTTGTTAATAAAAATAAAGCGATTAGAGTTATATGTTTTTTCATAAGATTAATATTCTATAATATCATATTCATTTAATTCCATATCTAGTTGATCGATATCTATTTCAATATTGTCTAAACTAGCAAACATAATATTATCTGTATTAATAATAGTGTTTTCTAAAATGTCGTTGGTTTCTAATCCATCATCAGAACTAAGGTAGTTAATGATTTCTTCGTTACTCAACGCATCTATATTTGGTGTGTTATAATTGCTAAATATAAACAATCCAAAAGCAAGAACAGCGGCAACTGATATAAAAGGTAATAACGTAATTATTTTACTCTTAGGCTTGTTAACCTTAAAGTTTTCAAAATAATTATCAGGGGTTTTAAAACCAGTTTTCTTAGGCAAGCTTTGCTCAAAAATATCAACAGATAATTTTTCTGATAAATTATCAAAGTAATTTTCAGGCGTTTTAAATGGATTTTTTTCTTGGGTTAAATCCTTTAAAAATTGGTCGTTATGTTGATGGTCTTTATTCATGTTATTAATTAGATGCTCTAATTAGTAAAAGGTTTAATGTTTTTTTATAAAAGCTTCTATTTTTTTTACAGCATGATGGTATGAAGCTTTTAAAGCCCCTACAGAAGTTTCTAAAATTTCAGACATTTCTTCGTACTTCATTTCATCATAATATTTCATATTGAATACCAATTGTTGTTTTTGTGGTAGTTCTGCTATGGCTTTTTGTAAAATTAATTGAATACTATCACCATCAAAAAGTTCATCATCTTGTAAGGAACTTCTTAGTTCTTTTTGATATTCATCTATATCTAAATTACTTTTTTTAGCTCTTTTGTTTAAAAATGAAATGGCTTCATTAGTGGCAATACGGTACATCCAAGAAAAAAGTTTGCTCTCTTCTTTAAAACCATGAATGTTCTTAAATACTTTGATAAAAGTGTTTTGTAGTACATCATCAGTATCGTCGTGACTAATTACTATTTTACGGATATGCCAATACAAGCGAACCTTATATAGTTTCACTAATTCATCAAATGCCTTAGATTGTGTTTTGGCATTTTTTAAATCGTTAATTAGTCTTTGTTCTTCGTCTATCAAAACTAATTATGGATTTATTTTTTTTCTGTAGCCAAATAATCCTTTAAATTTAATAGTTTCTGCAATTCCTTCAGGAAGCATAGATTCCCAACCATCTTCATTAGCGCTAATTTTTCTAAACACATCTTGACCTTGAATCTTCATGTGAGCAACATCGTATTCTTTAATGTCTATAATTTTATTAGCTTGTTTAAAGTATTTATATAATTCTTTAACCTTGTGGTTAAGTCTTAAATTATTACTATCAATGATTGAAGTTTCATCTTCTCCTAAAATAGGGTATAGGTATATTTTTAAGTTATTAGAGAATAATTTACCTATTCCTTCTAAAATACTTCCTTTAAGATTGTTGTAGTATTTAATATCAAAAATATTCATAATACTATCGGTTCCCATGGCAAAACCTATTTGCTCGTTGGTAAATTCTCCAAAATACTCCACCAATTTATAGTATTCTTGGAAGTTGGTAATCATTACAATTTGCCCTAGAGAACATAATAAATCGGCACGGTCTAAAAAGTCTCGCTCATTTATTTCTCCTTCATTTTTTAAGTTAGAAAGAGTGATTTCAAAAATGGTTCTGGTACTTTTAGGATCTACTCTTTTGTTTTCAAAAAATAGTTTTTGAGAACCTTCGTAAACATCCATGTTAACTTTAGTAACAGGTCTAAAACGACCTCTTAAAGCCAAAATATTCTTTTTGTATAATTCTTGAGCAGGTAAAAGGTTTTTCCCTAAAGAGTCAAACATCACCGCATTGGTCATTCCATTTCTAACCAATTGCAAACTCATTAATCTGTTATCTACATAAGTAAAACGAGGCCCAGAAAAGTTAATCATGTCAATTTCAATCTCATCAAGATCAATATTGTCGTATAAAGATTTTATTAAATCTTTAGGATTATCGTTATAATAAAAAGCCCCATAAATTAAATTTACTCCTAAACGTCCAAGGGTTTCTTGTTGTAAAGTGGCATCTGTTTGCTTAAAACGAGTGTGTAATACAATTTCGTTATAAGGTTCGTTAGGATCTAATTGAAATTGAATTCCGACCCATCCATGCCCTTTAAATTTTTTAGCAAAATCTATAGTGGCAACAGTGTTGGCATAGGAAAAATAAATTTTTTCTGGATGTTTTGCTCTATCAAGACGATCTTCTATCAATTGAATTTCGTGACGTAACATTTTTTTTAAGCGACTCTCAGTTACATATCGGTGATGTTCTTCAACTCCATAAATAGCATCAGAAAAGTCTTTGTCATAGGCACTCATCGCTTTGGCAATAGTTCCAGAAGAACCTCCTGCTCTAAAAAAATGTCTTACGGTTTCTTGCCCAGCTCCAATTTCGGAAAATGTTCCGTAAATGTTTTTGTTAAGGTTTATTTTAAGAGCTTTTGTTTTACTGGTTAGAATATTTTCTACAGGAATATCTCCTTTGTGTATTACAGCCATATTGATAGGTTCAATGTTCACCTTCAAATATACCAAAATTTGTGCCGTAAGTAACTGCGTTTTCGTATTTTTGAGAGAAGATTTTTATTCATGAAAGTAACTTTTTTAGGCACAGGTACTTCTCAAGGTATTCCAATGTTATTATCTGATGAACCCGTAAACTTTTCAACAGATATAAAAGATAAAAGAATGCGTTCTTCAATCCATATTCAATGGGAAAATGGAACTTGCTTAATAGATTGTGGCGCGGATTTTAGAGTACAAATTTTAAACAATAATATTAAAGATATTGATGGTATTTTGTTTACTCACGAGCATTCTGATCATATAGCAGGTTTAGATGATATTAGACCTTTTTGTTATAAAGCTGGATCAATGCCTGTTTATGGTATGCCTAGGGTTATAGATAGCTTAGCAAAAAGGTATGATTATATTTTTAGTACAGAAAACAGATATCCTGGAGCGGCATCAGTAATTCCTAATATTGTTGACGAGAAATCTTTTCAATTTAAAAATAAAACGATTATTCCTATTGAGGTTGATCATGGGGGTTTACCAATTTTAGGGTATAGAATTGATGATTTTGCGTACTTAACGGATGTAAAATCAATTAGTAATTATTCCTTAGAAAAATTAAAAGGAGTTAAAACAATTGTGTTAAGTGCATTAAGGATTGAAGCACACCCAACGCATATGAATTTAGAAGAAGCTTTAGAAATGGTTAAATTAATCAATCCAGAAAAAGCTTATTTTACACATATTAGTCATCGTTTAGGTTTTCATAAAGAAGTTAGTAAATCATTACCTAAAAATGTTTTTTTAGCTTATGATGGTTTACAAATAGAAATGTAAATCTAATTATTTGTATTTTAGAGAGGTAATTTTAATTTAATAATGATGACAAATAAAATTTTACTTATTGTACTAGCTATTTTGTTACCTCCATTAGCAGTTTATTTAAAAAGAGGCGTAGACAAACATTTACTGATTAATATAGTTTTATGTTTTGTTTTTTATTTCCCAGGGATTATACATAGTTTATGGGTGGTTACACAAGACTAAATATTTTATAAAAACAAAAACGCTCAACTTATGTTGAGCGTTTTTATTTAGGTTATATACGTTTTAAAATCCAATCTTTAAATTCGTAAAAATTATTGGGATGAATTCCATGTCCTACAGGATATTCTTTATAAGTATTATCAACCCCAATAGAAGTTAAAAATTCTGGAGCTTTTCTAGCCCAGTCAATTGGGATTACCTGATCTACAGTTCCGTGAGAGATAAAATAATCTACCTTGTTTTTAATTGGTTTTTCTATTAAAAAATCGTGATTAAAATATCCGCTTAAAGCTACTACATGTTGTACTTTTTCTGGAAAAGTAAAAGAAAAAGCATAGCTTAAAATAGCTCCTTGACTAAACCCTGTTAAAAAGATATTGTTGGTGTCAACCTTATATTTTTCTATAATTTCATCTAAAAAAACATTCAATTTTTGAACAGAATCTTTTCCTTCATCAGGGTCAGAAAATTTGTTTTCATCAGCATCAAAACTAATACTGTACCATGCATAACCACCAAAAGGCAAAGCTATTGGGGCTTGCACACTTACTACTAAAGCTTGTTGTGGTAATTCGCTAGCAAAAGAAAATAAATCTTCTTTATTGCTTCCGTATCCGTGAATAAGTAAAATTAAAGGTGTTTTGTCTGTTTTAATTTTAGGTTCTTGAACCAAGTATTCTAAAGATAAATCTGTCATTTAAGCTAAAGTTAAGATTCCGTTATTGTAAGTACCATAAACTTTTCCTGTAGTTTTTTTACCTAAATACGCACTGTTTGTTGAGGTAGATAAAATATTGTTTAAGGTAAAAGTTCCTGTTCCTTTTGTGGTAAATAAGCTGATGTTGGCTTTTTCCCCTTCTTTAATAGTAGATGTTTTTAATCCAAAAATGGTTTGAGGAATAGTTGTTAACTTTTCAATAATAAGTTCTAAACCTAATGTTTCTTGTAAACTCACAAATAAACTTTCTAAACCAATACTTCCGTCAATAGCATTGCTAAATTCAAGTTTTTTGTTTTCAATATCTATAGGATCGTGATCCGAAGTAATAAAATCTATTGTTCCTTCTTTTAATCCTTCTATTAAAGCCTCTACATCACTTTGTGTTCTTAATGGTGGAGCAATTTTATAATTGGCATCAAAACTTTTTAGTTCTTCATCTGTAATGGTTAGGTGATCTGCACTTACACTACAAGTTATCTGTAAACCTTTTGATTTAGCTTCTTTAATCAGTGCCACAGATTTTGCAGTACTAATGGTTGGAATATGAAGTTTTCCACCCGTATATTCTAGTAAAAATAAATCTCTGCTTACTTGTAATTCTTCTGCCAAAGCAGGAATTCCTTTTAATCCTAAATGAGTGCTGCTAATTCCTTCGTTAACAATTCCTTCTCCAGAAATGTTGCAGTTATTAGGGTAACTCATCACTAATCCGCCAAAACTTTGTGTGTATTGTAAAGCAATTTTAACCAAGTTGGCATTTTTAATACCTTTTTTATAGTCATTAAAAGCAATAGCACCTGCTTGTTGCATATCGTACAATTCAGCAATTTCTTTTCCTTCGCTCTTTTTGGTTAAACTACCTATAGGATATATTGTTACTGGACTACCTGATGCTTTGGTTTTTAAATAATTTACCATGGATTTAGAATCCGTAAAAGGATAGCAGTTGGAGTTTAAACCAATTTGTGTAAATCCGCTTTTTGCAGCAACTTGTATTCCGTTTTCAATGGTTTCTCTGTCCTCGTATCCTGGCTCACCAAAACTTACACTAGCATCAAACCATCCGTTAGATATGGTTAAGTTTTCTAGATTGATTTCCTCGCAATTTTGGGGACAATTAATAGAGTTGTCTATTTTAGAAATAAGACCATTTTCTATTAAAACATCAACTGTTTTTTTATGATGCGTACTTTTAGGGTCAAAAACGGTAGCCGATTTTAATAATATATTCATGCTGTTTGCTTAATCAAAAAATTGGATAATAAGAATTGAATTGCCCTAGAAATAGGGAAATAAACAAAATTGCTCTGTGGAGCTGACTGGTGTTTCGCGTAAAGATGTTTAGCGTTATTCGTCATTGTATCAAGGATTGGTCAAAGATACAGAAACTATGCTTAACTGCAATAATTTTCTAGAATCCCTTTTGCATACTTACTAGCAACTAATTTTGTAAAAGCAGGAAAATCTATATGTGCACTGTGGTCTGCTTTGTCTGATATAATTCTAATAATAGAAAAGGGGATTTTATATTCCTCACAAACTTGAGCTACTGCAGCTCCTTCCATTTCTACGCATTGTAGGTTAGGAATATCGTTTTGCAATTGTTTTAGTTTGATGTCACTATTAATAAACTCATCACCACTAGCAATTAACCCTTTAATTACTTTAGGTTTGTCTATATTAAATTGTTGAGCTTCTTTAGGAGATATATAATCGTAATATTGCTGGTTAAACTCTTGAACACAATCCAAAAGTTTATCATCATCTGTTGTTTTAATCGTCGATTTTCCTAATAATGGAATTTCAAATTTTGGAAATAGAGGAGAGGCATCCATATCGTGCTGAATTAAAGATGTACCATATACTATATCTCCTATATTTAGTTGTGGGTTGATGGCTCCAGCTACACCAGAAAAAATAATTTGTGAAACATGGAACCTACTGATTAATTCTGTAGTGGTTATGGCTGCAGCAACTTTACCCCATTTAGAAAAAACAATCACTACTTTTTGGTTGGTGATATTTCCTGTGTAGTATGTTCTGTTTCCTAAATTTATTGTTTTTTTATCTTGTAATATTTCTAAAAGCTCAGCAAGCTCATCGTGCATGGCACTGATAATTCCAATCATTTTTTATTCGTTTAAGAGATATCCATCTCTCATGGTTAATTTTCTATCAGCCATATTGGCTAATTTTTCGTTGTGAGTAACAATCACAAAAGTTTGGTTAAACTTATCTCTTAGTTCAAAAAACAAATCGTGTAAATTGGCAGCACTTTCAGTATCTAAATTACCACTTGGTTCATCAGCAAAAACAATAGCCGGCTGATTGATTAAGGCTCTAGCAACTGCTACACGTTGTTGTTCTCCTCCAGAAAGTTGACTTGGTTTTCGTTCTGCTTTGTCTTTAATTCCCAAAAAATCTAGCAATTCTATAGCTCGTTGTTTGGTAGCTTCTGTTTTTTTATTTCCAATATAAGCGGGAATACAAACATTTTCTATTGCAGTAAATTCAGGTAGTAACTGATGAAATTGAAAAACAAATCCTATATGTTCATTTCTAAATTCAGAAATCTTTTTATCATTTAATTCAATTGGAGAAATATTATTAATACTTAAAGAGCTATCTTTAATATCATCAGGTTTATCTAGCGTACTTAAAATTTGCAAGAGAGTTGTTTTACCAGCACCCGATGGTCCTACTATAGCAACTACTTCGCCTTTTTTAATATGTAAATCTATTCCTTTAAGAACAAGATTGTTGTTAAATGTTTTCTGAATGTTTTTTGCAATTATCATAATACGTAGAAAGTAACCGAACGAAAGTACTAAAAAAGTTACGATTCTGGCTTTTTTGTTAAATACTTATTTTTTAGCGAAAAATGTTATGTGAATGAAGTAGTTAGTAAAAGGTTATTTATATTTTTGACTTATTACACATAATTTTAAGAGAGAGTTTTATGAATTTACACGAATTTCAAGGAAAGGAAATTTTAAAGAGTTTTGGAGTAAAAGTGCCTATGGAGCTTGTTGCAACAACTCCAGAAGAAGCATTAGAAGCTGCAAACAAGATTCATGCAGAAAAAGGATGTACAGTTTTTGCTGTAAAAGCACAAATACACGCAGGTGGACGTGGTAAAGGAGGTGGTGTAAAAATCGCTAAATCTATCGAAGAAGTTAAAATGTATGCTGAGCAAATCATCGGTATGATGTTAGTTACCCCTCAAACTTCTGCTGAAGGAAAAGAAGTACACCAAGTATTAATTTCTGAGAATGTTTATTACGATGGACCTTCTAAACCAGAAGAATACTATATGTCTGTACTATTAAACAGAGCTACAGGTAAAAATATGATTATGTATTCTCCAGAAGGAGGTATGGATATTGAAGAAGTTGCAGAAAAAACTCCTGAGTTAATTTTTACAGAAGAGATTGATCCTGCAACAGGATTATTACCATTCCAAGCACGTAAAATTGCTTTTAATTTAGGATTATCTGGAGCTGCATTTAAAGACATGACTAAGTTTGCTACTGCATTGTACAAAGCTTACGAAGGTTCTGATTCTTCTTTATTTGAAATTAACCCGGTATTTAAAACTGCTGATGATCAAATTTTAGCGGTTGATGCAAAAGTTTCTTTAGACGAAAATGCATTATACCGTCATAAAGATTATTTAGAATATAGAGATGTTCGTGAAGAACACCCAATTGAAGTTGAAGCAAAAGCTGCTGGATTAAACTATGTTGCTTTAGACGGAAACGTAGGATGTATGGTAAACGGAGCTGGATTGGCAATGGGAACTATGGATTTAATTAAGCAAGCAGGTGGTGACCCAGCAAACTTTTTAGATGTTGGAGGTACTGCAGATGCAAAAAGAGTTGAAACTGCTTTTAGAATTATCTTAAAAGATCCTAATGTAAAAGCAATTTTGGTAAATATTTTTGGAGGTATTGTTCGTTGTGACCGTGTAGCACAAGGTGTTGTAGATGCTTATAACAATATGAAAAATGCGATTAATGTGCCAATTATTGTAAGATTACAAGGAACTAACGCAGTAGAAGCAAAAGCATTAATTGATGCTCAAGAAGGATTAAATGTAATTTCAGCAGTTGAGTTCCAAGAAGCTGCAGAAAAAGTACAAGAAGTATTGGTGGCTTAGTTCTCAATATTTTATAAAATAAAAAATCCTGCTTTCATGTATTTGAAAGCAGGATTTTTTTTGTAGTAAATACAGTGTTTTTATGAGTAGAAAACGTTTTAGAAAAATTTAGATAAAAATTATAAATATTTAGTGAAAAATATATATCGATATCATTACTTTTACGGCGATTATAAAAACAAATATTAAAAAACAATAATGAACTTACACGAATATCAAGGAAAAGAGATTTTAAGTAGTTTTGGAGTTGGAATTCAAAGAGGAATTGTAGCTCAAACTCCTGAAGAAGCTGTTGAAGCGGCTAAACAATTAACCGAACAAACAGGAACTAGCTGGTACGTTGTAAAAGCCCAAGTTCACGCAGGTGGTCGTGGTAAAGGTGGTGGAGTTAAGTTGGCTAAAAACTTAGAAGAAGTAAAAACAATTTCTGATGATATTATTGGAATGATGTTGGTTACACCTCAAACTTCTGCTGAAGGGAAATTGGTGAGCCAAGTTTTAATTGCAGAAGATGTTTATTACCCAGGTGAAAGTGAAACTGAAGAGTTTTATGTTTCTGTATTATTAAACAGAGCTACAGGTAAAAACATGGTAATGTATTCTCCTGAAGGAGGTATGGATATTGAAGAGGTTGCAGAAAAAACTCCTGAGTTAATATTTACCGAAGAAATTGATCCAGGTACAGGATTGTTACCTTTCCAAGCTCGTAAAATTGCTTTTAATTTAGGATTGTCTGGAAATGCTTTTAAAGAAATGACAAAATTTGTAATGTCTTTATACAAAGCTTACGAAAAGTCAGATTCTGCAATGTTTGAAATCAACCCAGTATTAAAAACTTCTGACAATAAAATTATAGCAGTTGATGCAAAAGTTTCTTTAGATGAAAATGCATTATACCGTCATCAAGATTATTTAGCGTATAGAGATATTCGTGAAGAGCACCCAATTGAAGTTGAAGCAAAAGCTGCTGGATTAAACTATGTTGCTTTAGACGGAAACGTAGGATGTATGGTAAACGGAGCTGGATTGGCAATGGGAACTATGGATTTAATTAAACAAGCAGGTGGAGAACCAGCTAACTTCTTAGATGTTGGAGGTACTGCAGATGCAAAAAGAGTTGAAATTGCTTTTAGAATTATTTTAAAAGATCCTAATGTTAAGGCAATTTTGGTAAATATTTTTGGAGGTATTGTTCGTTGTGATCGTGTAGCACAAGGAGTGGTAGATGCTTACAAAAACATGAAAAATGCGATTAATGTGCCAATTATTGTAAGGTTACAAGGAACTAACGCAGTAGAAGCAAAAGCATTAATTGATGCTCAAGAAGGATTAAATGTAATTTCAGCAGTTGAGTTCCAAGAAGCTGCAGAAAAAGTACAAGAAGTATTGTCTTAATTAAAAGACCATATTTATATTCTAAAAAAAAGGCTCTGTAATTACAGAGCCTTTTTTATTGGTTATTTGTTTAAGACTTCTAATATCACTTCTGGATCTAACCTAGTTGTGTAATCTTCTGGAGTGTAAGCATACAATATAACTCCATTGGTGTCTACAACAAAAGTTGCTGGTATAGGTAACTCATAGTCAGTATTACCGTTGTGTTTTTCTATATTAAGATTAAAGTTGTTATAGATTGTTTTAATTTCATCAGATAACTCAAAAGCTAAATTTAATTCCTTTGCATAGCTATTGTCAAAGTCTGTTAAAATATCAAATTCTATATTATTTTTTTCAGAGGTAGTTAGGGAATTATCTGGTGTTTCTGGAGTAATTGCAACCAAGCTAGTATTAAGCTCTTTTAGTTGAGGCAAAATATTATTCAATGCTTGTAGCTCTAAGTTACAATAAGGGCACCATCCTCCTCTGTAAAAAGAAATAACGGCTTTTCCTTTTGACAGAATATTAGATAAACTTATTGTTTCTTTTTGGCTATTAGGTAAACTGAAATTAAGAAGTGTATCTCCTTTTTTGGGAGCTTTTGCAGATATGTGATTATCGACTAAATCTTGAGTAGCTTTAGTCATTTGTGCATAAATTTCTTTAGGAATTTTTGCGGCACCTTCTTGCTTTTTTTGTAATAACTGTTCTGTTAAACTCATGTTTTTATTTTATAGGTTTTGTTCTATATAAAGTCGTTAAAACATTAATACCTATCTAAACACTTGTTTATAAAAGTTGATTTATAAGTAAAAAAAAGCTCAGTTTAAAACAAACTGAGCTTTTTGATTAAATGTCGTCAAAATTAACTTCTGTAAATTCTGCAGTAGCCATATTTTCTTCATCTTCTGCGTCATTCTCCTTTTTAAAGTCTCTTTGGTGTCTTTCGCTAATTACTTCTTCACCTTTTTCGTTAATGATATAGTCAGTAGCTTGTTTTAATTGTTCCTGAAATTCAACAAAATCTTCTTTATATAAGTAGATTTTATGCTTTTGGTAATGAAAAGTTCCATCATCATGTGTAAATTTTTTACTCTCAGTAACCGTTAAGTAATAGTCTCCTGCTTTGGTAGCTCTTACATCAAAAAAATAGGTTCTTCTTCCTGCCCTTAAAATTTGAGAAAAAATTTCTTCTTGCCCGTCTCTTTCTTTCATTTTTAGCTAATTATTGTTATCTACTCAAATATATAAAAATAATTATTTAGAGCACATTATTCTATTTCTTTTTCTTCTAGCTGCTGTTGATACATTTCTAGATATATTCCTTTTTGGCTTAATAACTGTGAATGAGTTCCTTGCTGAACAATTTCGCCATTATCTAAAACAATTACTTTGTCTGCATTTTGAGCAGCACTAATTCTGTGACTTACAATAAGTGTTGTATTGTTCTTACTAATAGCTTTTAAGTTCTTTAAAATTTGCTCTTCTGTTTCTGTATCTACAGCCGATAAACAATCGTCAAAAATGTAAATTTTTGGATTTTTAATAATGGCTCTTGCAATGGAAACTCTTTGTTTTTGTCCTCCAGATAAAGTAACACCACGTTCTCCTAAAATAGTATTGTATTGTTTGTTAAAGGCAATAATGTTATCGTGAACTACGGCTTTTTTAGCAGCCTCTATAATTTCTTCTTCTGTAGCATCTTCTTTTCCAAAACGAATGTTATTGATAATAGTATCAGAAAATAAGAAAGGATCCTGAGGAACAAAACCAATATGATTTCTTAGGTTGTAAATATTTTGATTTTGAATTGGTTGCTCATCAATCTCTACTTTTCCAGTAGTGGCATCATACAATCTACTAACCAAATTAAGTATGCTAGATTTTCCAGAACCCGTTTTACCTATAATAGCAATAGTTTCTCCTGGGTTAACATCAAAAGAAACATTTTTTAAAGCGGTAATATGTGTGTCATCATAAGTAAGCGAAACATTTTTAAATTTAATGGCTCCGTTTATAGGACTAAACTCTTCGTTATTATTGGTAACATCTGGTGTTTGTTTTAAGAATTCGTTAATTCTTTTTTGAGAGGCTTCAGCTTCTTGTATGGTTGAGGTTACCCAACCAACAATAGCAACAGGCCATGTTAACATGTTGGTATACATAATAAACTCAGCAATTACTCCCATGCTAATATTTCCTTTAATGTATTCCATACCTCCAACGTATAATACAATAATGTTAGCGGTACCAATAAGTAAAATCATTAAAGGAAAAAAGAATGCTTGAACCTTAAAAAGGTTGATGTTTTTTTGTTTGTTTTCTTCGGCAATATCAATAAAATCATTTCGGGTAATTCCTTCAATGGCATATGATTTAATCACATTCATTCCAGAAAATACTTCTTGTGTAAAAGTGGTAAGTTTTGATAATTGTTGCTGAACAATGGTGCTCCTTTTATTAATACTTCTACTCAATATAAAAATAGAGATAGATAATAAAGGAAAAGGAATTAAGGTAAATAAAGTAAGTTTTACATCAATTTGAATCATTTTGTAAATGGCCACAGAGAACATAACCAACATATTTATGGTATACATAATTGCAGGACCTACATACATTCTTACTTTTCCAACATCTTCACTAATACGGTTCATTAAATCTCCCGTTCTGTTTTTCTTGTAAAAGTTTAAACTCAAACGTTGATATTGCTGATAAACTTGATTTTTTAAATCAAATTCTACCAACCTAGAGGTTACAATTATGGTTTGTCTCATTAAAAAAGTAAAGAACCCAGATAAAATTGCCAATCCAATAATCAGCAAAATATTGTGTAGCAACTCTGTTTTAACCACAGCCAAATCGGTTAGTTTTCCTTGGTTATAGTCACTTGCAGCGTTAACAGAATTTTTAACAATTTCTGGAACTTTAACAGCTAAATATCTAGAAGCTATGGAGATTAAAATCCCTAAGAGTAAACGAAATCTATATTTGTAAAAAAATTGATTGATATATTGTAGTTCTTTCATAGGAAAGGGAGTGCAAAATTTATGGGTACGAAGATACTATATTCTTATTATTAAACTAGGTCGATTTTGTTTGGAAGCATCACATAAAATGTACCGAAATAATATTTTTGATTTAATCTTTCAGTATAATTTAATTAAGTGTTACTTTTGTACTCTCAAAAACTTTAAGTTCTTTCTAAATGATTAACAGGAGACATATTCGTGTAAAGGTGATGCAATCAGTTTATGCGATGATTCATGCCAAAAGTGATAATATTGTTAAAGAAGAAAAATTCCTAAGACAAAGTATAGATAAAATGTACGACTTGTACATTCTTTCTTTAGACATGTTGGTAAGGGTTAATCAAATTGCAGAAACAACCTTAGAAGTATCTAAGAAAAAATACTTTGCTACTAAGGAAGAATTAAATCCTAACAGAAAATTTATAGATAATAAAGTCATTAAATCTTTAAAAGAGAGTGTGTCTTTACAAAACTATATAGAAGAAAATAATTTAAACAATTGGTACTTAGATGATAAGTATGTTTCTATTGTTTATAACAATTTATTAGCTAGTGATTTGTATAAAAATTACATGGCCGATGAAGAGACTACTTTTAAAAAGGATCAAAAATTTGCGGTAAAGTTTTTTGCTGAGTTTGTAGCGCCAAACGAAAAATTAGCAGAATACTTTGAAGGAGAAAATATTAGTTGGGTAGATGATATTCCTTTTGTAAATACTTGGGTAGTAAAAACTTTACAAGAGTTAAGAGCTAAAGATGATTTTATTATCGGTAGACTTTACAAAAACAGTGATGACGAAGCATTTGCTTCTGATTTATTCAGAAAAACAGTTTTAAACTTACCTAAATTTGAGGAAGAAATAGTTGATAAAACTCCAAACTGGGAAACAGATCGTATTGCCGATTTAGATATGATTTTAATTAAAATGGCTATTTGCGAATTTTTAAAATTTCCATCAATTCCGGTAAAAGCAACAATAAACGAATATTTAGAAATTGCTAAAGATTACTCTACAGAAAAAAGTAGTACGTTTATCAATGGTGTTTTAGATAAGATTTGGAAAGACTTTGAGGTAACAAATAGACTAAATAAAATTGGTAGAGGAACTTTGTAATCAAAAAACAAACTCATAAGTTTACTGTAAATTTTAAGATAAATAATTTAATCAACAAATAGTTTAAAATGATAGCATTACAAGAAGGAGCAATGAGCCCTATGTTTTTAATTATTATGGTAATTTTCGTAGTATTTTTTATGATTATTCCACAAGTAAGAAGAACTAGAAACGAAAAAAAGTTTAAAGAATCTTTAGTAAAAGGAACTAAAGTTGTGACTACAGGAGGAATTCACGGAAAGTTAGTAGAAGTGAATGAAGGTACTGTAATGATAGAAACCAACGCAGGTAAATTGTTGTTAGAAAAAACAGCTTTATCTATGGAGTTAACTAAAAGATACAATGCTCCTGAAAAAAAATAAATTTTTAGGACAGTACAATAAAATAAACACCTTTAGAGAAATCTAAAGGTGTTTTTGTTTGTAAATATATCATGTTGTTTGGCTTTCATTTCCTATTTTAGCTACTATGAATAAAACAAAAAAGCAAACTATTTTTAAATTCAATAAAAAAAGAGACTCTGTGTTTTTAATTTTTGTTTTGGGAACTTTTGTTTTTTGGTTTCTTAACAAATTGTCAAAAGAATACAGTCAGGTAGTATATTATCCTATTCATTATTCATCCTTATCTAAAGAATATGTTTTTCAAGAAAATCCTCCTAAAGAATTAGGTTTTAGGATTAAAGGAAATGGTTTCTATTTTTTGGGAGTTGCATTTAACAAACCAGAAATAGAGGTGTCTGTTAAGCATTTAAAAAGAAAAAGCAAGTATGATTATTACTTGGTGAATAATGATTTAAAAAAGCAGGTAAGAAATTCTATTAAAGAAAACATCACTTTGGTTGATGTAATCTCTGACACTTTGTTTGTAAAACTAGGAAAAAGGAGTTTTAAAAAAGTTCCTGTTATTCCGAATGTAAATATTGGGTATCATTTAGGATATAAATCTTTTACAGGCTATAATATTTCTCCAGATTCAATACTCATTTCTGGACCAGAAATGCAAGTGGCAAAAGTTGATAAAATAAATTTAGAACCTTTTAAAGAGGCAAATGTACAAGAATCTATAAATAAAGATTTAGCTATTGTAAAGTCAAATGTTCCAAAAATTACTTATTCAACCGAAAAAGTAAACTTAAAAATAGAGATAGAAAAAATTACCGAAAAAACATTAATGATTCCTATTCAAATCATCAATGCTCCTATTGGTGATGAAGTGGTGGTGTATCCTAAAAAAATTGAAGTAGATTGTTTGGTAAGGTTATCTCAATTTAACGAAATAAAATCATCAGAGTTTTTGGTAGTTTGCGACTTTAATAAAAGAACAAGCAAACACATGAAAACCGAACTAAGACAAAAACCAAGTATAGTTTCATCGGTAAAATTAAATGTTGATGAAGTTGAATATTTAATTTTAAAATAAAATGGTAGTTGGTTTAACAGGGGGCATAGGTAGTGGTAAAAGCACTGCGTTAAAAATGTTTAAATCTTTAGGCGTTCCGGTATATCAAGCAGATGTTGAGGCTAAAAATATTATGGGTACTTCAAAAGAAGTAAAAGAAGATATTTTAAAGTTGTTAGGAGAGGAATCCTATAAAAATAACCAGTTAAACAAAACTTATATTGCTCAAAAAGTTTTTAATAATAAGGAACTATTACAGCAGTTAAATGCAATAGTACACCCAGCAGTTCACAAACATTTTAAAGATTTTGTAGCACAACAAACGGCTCCGTATTTGGTTTATGAAAATGCAATTTTATACGAGAACAAGAGTGAGCATCTTTGCGATAAAGTTATTGTGGTTGCTGCAGATTTAAATGATAGAATTTCTAGAGTTATGCAAAGAGATCAAGTTGATAAACAAGCAGTACTAGCTAGAATGGATAATCAATGGAGTCAAGAAGACAAAATTAAAAAGGCTGATTATGTAATTTATAACAGTAATTTAAATACATTAGAAAAAGATGTAGAAGCGCTACATCATCAATTATTAAAAAATAGTATCATTTAGATAGAATCTAAAAACATTTTTTACTTAAATATTAAAATCAAGCGTTTATATTTGCTTACGAGAAGTATTAAAGAATGAAGTATATAATTTTTCTGTTTTCTATATTGTTATCAAGTAGTTTGTTTGCGCAAACTGGTGGTGAAACTTTATATTCTTTTTTAAATGTTCCTACTTCTGCAAAGCAAGTTGCTTTAGGCGGGGTTACTTTAACTTCTAGAGATGATGTTTCTCAAACTTTATGGAATCCTTCTTCTGTAAATACTTTAATGGAAAACGATATTTCTTTAAACTATATCAAGTACGTTTCAGGAATAAATGTAGGATCCCTTTCTTACGCTAAATCTATCAATCCTTTGTATGGAACTGCCTTTTTAGGAATTCAATATTTTGATTTTGGTGATATGGAAAGAACAGATGCTAGTGGACCAACAGTATTAGGTGTTTTTTCTGCAAGAGATATTTCTTTTAATCTAGGATATGGATATACTTTTGAATCAGTTTCTTTTGGAGCTTCTCTAAAATATATTTCATCAAAAATAGATACTTACACTTCATCTGCTTTGTTATATGATATAGGAATTACTTATTTACATCCAACAAAACCTTTTGTGATGTCTTTAGTTTTAAGAAATTCCGGAAAACAACTAACAGCATTTATTGATAATAAAGAAAATATAAGAAGTAATGCAATTTTTGCTGTAGAGTATAGATTAGAACACGTTCCTATCAAAGTATATGGAGCTATTGATGAATTAAATAATTGGAATATTAGTGAGTCTAATCCATCAAGATCTACTACGGATTTAGAAGGTAACGTAACTCCAGAAAAAGTAAGTGATATCAATAATGCTTTAAGACATTTATCTATTGGTGCTGAATTATGGCCAGAAAAAATGATTAATGTAAGGGTAGGATATAATCACCGAAAGTCACAAGAATATCAATTAAACGAAGTGAGAACAGGAGCAGGGTTATCATATGGTTTTGGAATCAATACCAAATATTTAAGATTTGACTATGCTTATGCTAAATTTCAAGAAGGAGCAAAATATAGCACTTTTGGATTAACGGTACATTTATAATTTATGGCATCAAAAATTACCATTGCAATTGATGGATTTTCATCAACAGGAAAAAGTACAGTAGCTAAACAGTTGGCAAAAGAACTAGGCTATATTTATGTTGATACTGGAGCCATGTACAGAACAGTTGCTTTATATGCTTTACAAAATGGTTTTGCCAAAGATGGTGAGGTAGAGGAGGAGAAATTGATACAAGACTTATCAAAAATTCAGATAGATTTTAAGTACAATAATCAATTAGGTTTTTCCGAAGTTTACTTAAACGGCGTGAATGTTGAAACCAAAATTAGAGAAATGGAAGTTTCTTCTTATGTAAGTAAAGTAGCTTCTATATCTGCTGTAAGACAAAAATTGGTTGCGCTTCAGCAAGAGATGGGAAAATCCAAAGGAATTGTTATGGATGGTAGAGATATTGGTACTGTGGTATTCCCAAATGCTGAGTTAAAATTGTTTATGAATGCGTCTGCCAAAACCAGAGCACAGCGTAGGTTTGATGAATTACAAGCCAAAGGAAACACCGAGGTTTCTTACGATGAGGTTTATGAGAATGTTGTAGAACGTGATACTTTAGATACCACAAGAGCAGACTCTCCTTTAGAAATGGCTAAAGATGCTATTGAAATAGATAACTCTAACTTATCTAGAGAAGAACAGTTCGATAAAATTTTGTCTTTAGTAAAAGCTAAACTTTAAGGTATATTTAAATACTTATGAGTTTGTAAAGAAATTTTCCATTGAGGATTTTTCATTACATAATCCACAATCATTGGAGTCATTATTTCTTTTTTACTCCATTCAGGTTGTAAATAAAGTCCACATTTATCAGATACTTTAGCAGCTTGTTGCTCAGCAAATTCAAAATCACTTTTGTTGTGAATAATCATTTTTAATTCATGAGCCTCAGGATAAATTTCCTCTAAAGGTAATTTTGTTTTTTTAGGAGATAAGCAAATCCAATCCCACTGTCCACTTAATTTATAAGCCCCAGATGTTTCAATATGCGTTTGTAATCCTTGGTTTTGTAAAGAGGATGTTAAGTATTGCATATCCCACATTAAAGGTTCCCCACCTGTAATTACTATAGTTTTATAAGGACTAGCATTTTTAACAATTATATCTGCATGTGTAGGCGGATGCAAGTTAGCATCCCAACTTTCTTTTACATCACACCAATGGCAACCAACATCGCAACCACCTACTCTAATAAAATAAGCAGCAGTACCTGTGTGTGCACCTTCTCCCTGTATTGTGTAAAATTCTTCCATCAAAGGAAGCATAACACCTTTGTTTACAAGTTCTTTAGTTTTGTTGTCCATTGGGTTTGTTTTGGTGCGCAAAGATACAAGAAAATAAAGAAAATAAATTAATAGTTGTTCAAAGGTTTTGTTATCTATATCCTAATGTATTTATGTAACTTAGTGTTTTTAATTTTTTAACTATATGAAAAGAATATTAGCACTAATGGTAGTAGCTGTGATGGCAATTTCATGTCAATCAAAAGATACTACTATTGCATTAGACAAAGTTGGGCCTATTACAAATAATACTAGTGTTCAAGAATTAGCAGGTTTATTTAAAAACGATTCTATTGTATCTAGATTAAGTGAGGGGGATTTAGGAAATATGAATGATTATATTGCCGATAACGATACTTATTTAATTTATCAAAAAGGAGGAAAGTTGTTATTGTCAATTTCTCCAATCAATCCTTTAGATAGTGTTTCTAAAATTAAGAGTGTTACTATTTTTAGTGATGAATATAAAACAAAAGGAAATGTAGGATTAGGATCAACTTTTAATGATTTAAATATAAATCATAATATAGAAAAGTTAGAAGCTACTTTTAAATTAGTAACCGTTTTTGTTAAAGACATTAACGCAACTTTTACAATAGATAAACAAGAAGTAGGAATTAAAGCTTTTACTTTAGGAGATATTGATAAAAAACAAATTCCAGAAAACTCAAAATTTACCTCATTTACAGTTTGGTTAGATGAGTAAATAAGTACAAACAAAATATAAAACAAGTAAAGGCTTCCCGTGGGAAGCCTTTACTTGTTTTAAAGAGGGGTTAAGGAGGTTTAATTATTCTCTTTTTTTGTTCAAAATCTGTTTATATGCAGTTAAGGACTTTATAATCAAGGTTTAAATGCAGTATATTTGAGTATATTAATTTACACCTCATAATTCTATGAAAATTGTACCCTATATCAGTTTGTGTATTGTGGCTGTATTATCAGCCTGTTCATCGTCTAAAACGAATAAAGAAACAAGCACAGCATTAAGAGATCCTTTAAAAGTAGAGGAGCAAGTAGAATCATTATTAAGTCAACTAACACTAGAAGAAAAAGTTTCTTTGTGTCATGCCAATAGTAAATTTGCTATCGCAGGTGTGGAACGATTAGGAATTAAAGAAATGTGGATGTCTGATGGACCTCATGGGGTTCGTGAAGAAATTTCTAGAGATAGCTGGAAACCTGCTGGGTGGACAAATGACTTTGCTACCTATTTACCACCGTTAACAGGAGTAGCAGCATCTTGGAATCCAGAAAACGCAACCAAACACGGTATGGTGTTAGGTTCTGAGGCAAGAGAGCGTAAAAAAGATGTAATTCTTGGGCCAGGGGTAAACATGGCCAGAAATCCAATATATGGTAGAAACTTTGAGTATATGGGAGAAGATCCTTATTTGGCAGCTCAATTGGTTGTTAATGAAATCAAAGCTATACAGAGTAATGATGTTGCAGCTTGTGTAAAACATTATGCTTTAAATACTCAAGAATTAAATCGTCATGGGGTAAATGCAATTCCTGATGAAAGAACTTTAAGAGAAATGTATTTACCAGCTTTTGAGGCAGCTATTAAAAAAGGAAAGGTATGGACAGTAATGGGGGCTTATAATGAGTATTATGGTACCAACTGTAATCAAAGTCATCATTTAGTAATGGATATCTTAAAAGGAGAATGGGGCTTTAAAGGATTGTTAATGACAGATTGGGATTGTGATATCAATACTTATGATGCAGCCATGAATGGTTTAGATATAGAAATGGGAACAAGAGCTCCATCTTATGATGAATACTTTTTAGCTAACCCATTTTTAGAACAACTAAAATCTGGTAAAATTCCAGTATCGGTATTAGATGATAAGGTTCGTAGAATTTTACGTACTCAAATTAGTATTGGTATGATGGATGAAAATAGATTACCAGGAGAACGTAATACCAATAGAAACCGTAACTACGCTAAAGAAATTATAGAGCAAGGGATTGTTTTATTAAAGAATGATGATAAGTTATTACCGTTAAACACTAAAGGTGTAAAAAGAGTTTTAGTAATGGGGCCAAATGCTGAAAAAGAGCATGGTCATGGAGGAGGTTCTTCTCAAGTAAAATCAGAATTTGAAATTTCTCCTTTAGAAGGGTTAAAAGCTAAGTTTGGAGAAGATGTAGAAATAGTGAGTTTAAAAGCTGCACCACCAGCAGAGTTAGGATTGGTAGCTATTTTACCTGATTATATTATTACTAAACAAGCAGGAGCAGGAACTCCGGCATGGAAAAGATTGTCTTTTAAAGATGCTGCTTTTAAGGAAAAATTAGCTTTTGGATGGTTAAACGAATCTAAGATTGTTTTTGATGATGGAGAAATTCACAACGAAAAAGCAATTTGTGAATTAGAGCCTATCAAAACAGGAGAACATTTATTTAAAGTATCATCAGACGGAAAGTATAGTTTAAAAATAAATTATAAAGAGGTTGATTTAAAGCCAAGTGCAACCAATGCTAATATCTTAGAAGGAAAAGTTGTTTTAGAGGCTGGTAAAAAGTACAATGTTCTTTTTGAATATTCTGGTAAAAAAGGATTTACAGTTGGTATGGATGCTCCAGGAAGTCCTTATTCTACAAAAGAAGAATATTTAGCAGAAGCTAAAAAAGCGGACATGATATTTTACATTGGTGGTTTAGATCATTCTTTAGATAGAGAAGCTGGAGATAGACCAGATATGGTTTTACCATACAATCAAGATTATACAATTAAAGAGTTGTTAAAAGTTAACCCCAATACAATTGTGTTAATGGTAGCAGGTTCTCCTGTAGAAATGCCATGGTACAATAAAGCTAAGGCTGTTGTTTGGGGATGGTATGGAGGTATGTTTGCAGGAGAAGCTTTTGCAGATGTTCTTTTTGGAAAAATTAATCCATCAGGAAAAATGCCATTTACGATTTCTGAAAAATTAGAAGACAATCCTCATGTAGTTTTAGATGACTATAATGCAGAAGAGTCTAAGTATAAAGAGGGAGTTTTTATGGGGTACCGTTGGTTTGAACAACAAAAAATAAAACCTTTAGTTCCTTTTGGATATGGATTGTCTTATACTACTTATGAGTATAGTGATTTAAAATTAGCTAAAGGAAAAGATGGGGCAGTAGAAGCAGTAAGTTTTAGAATTAAAAACACAGGAAGTATGGCAGGAGATGAAATTGCTCAATTGTACTTAGGTGATGTTGAAGCTTCTGTTCCTAGACCAGCAAAAGAATTAAAAGGATTTAAAAGAGTGTCTTTAGCTCCGGGAGAATCAAAAGTAGTGACATTAGATTTAACTAAAAGAGACTTGTCTTTTTGGGATGTTGACACTAATGATTGGAAAGCCGAGAAAGGTACTTTTAAAGTAATGATTGGTGCTTCTGTAGCAGATATTAAATTACAAGATACCTTTGTGTATTAAGCAAAGATATCATCACAAACAAAAAGGCATCCTATTTAGGATGCCTTTTTGTTTTATATAAATAAAGTGTATTATCTAAGCTCTATTTTCTCCAGCTAATAAAGTATTCTTTAATAACATAGCAATAGTCATTGGTCCAACACCTCCAGGAACCGGAGTAATGAAAGATGCTTTTGGAGCAACAGATTCAAAATGTACGTCTCCAGCCAAACGGAAACCACTCTTTTTAGATGAATCATCTAAACGAGTAATTCCAACATCAATAATAGTAACTCCATCTTTAACCATATCTCCAGTTAAAAATTCAGCTACACCTAATGCTACTACAATAATATCAGCCTTTAGGGTTAACTCTTTTAAGTTTGCTGTTCTAGAGTGAGCAACAGTTACAGTAGCATCACCAGCAGCTCTCTTTTGAGACATTAAAATACTCATAGGTCTACCTACAATATGAGAACGACCAATAACAACAACGTTTTTACCAGATGTAGGAACTTTATAACGCTCTAACAATTCCATTACTCCA
Source organism: Wenyingzhuangia fucanilytica (assembly GCF_001697185.1). Taxonomy (GTDB): domain Bacteria; phylum Bacteroidota; class Bacteroidia; order Flavobacteriales; family Flavobacteriaceae; genus Wenyingzhuangia; species Wenyingzhuangia fucanilytica. The sequence goes on from NZ_CP014224.1 coordinate 996,730, forward strand.
TAAGGAGTTGCAGGTAAAAAAGTAGGTAATTCTAAAGCCATTCTACCAACATTTGTTGGATGAAAACCATCAACGTCTTTAGTAGCATCAACAGCTAATAAGACTTTGTGTTCATCAATATGTTTAGGCAATGGTAATTGAACGATATATCCGTCAATAGCATCATTATTGTTTAACTCTTCTATTTTAGCTAATAATTCAGCTTCTGTAGTTTCTTCTGGTAATTCTACTAATGTAGAGTTAAAACCAACCAATTCACAGGCTTTTACTTTAGCTCCAACGTAGGTTTTACTAGCACCATCATTCCCAACAATTACAGCTGCTAAATGAGGAGTTTTTTTACCTTGAGCTTTTAATTCTTTTACTTTTTCTGCAATTTCAGCTTTGATGTCTGCAGAGGTTTTTTTACCGTCTAATATTGTCATCTCGTATCTGTGTTGATTTGTTTAAATCGTTTATTTGTTGAATTGTAACAACTACCTGATACTTACTACCTGATACCCGTTACAGAAAATATTACATTCTCGGCATTCCACCTTTCATCCCTTGCATCATCTGCATCATTTTTCTAGAACCACCACCTTGCATCATCTTCATCATTTTGCTCATTTGGAAGAATTGCTTTAATAGTTGGTTTACTTCAGTAATACTAGTTCCAGATCCTTTGGCAATTCTCTTTTTTCTAGAGGCATTAATTACTTTAGGCTCTGTTCTTTCTAAAGGAGTCATAGATTTAATAATGGCTTCTATTCCTTTAAAGGCATCATCATCAATATCAACATCTTTTAGGGCTTTTCCTGCACCTGGTATCATCCCAACCAAGTCTTTCATGTTACCCATTTTTTTGATTTGTTGAATCTGATTTAAGAAATCATCAAAACCAAATTGATCTTTAGCAATTTTCTTTTGTAATTTTCTAGCTTCTTCTTCATCGTATTGTTCTTGAGCACGTTCTACTAAAGAAACAACGTCTCCCATTCCCAAAATACGATCGGCCATACGTTCTGGATAGAAAACATCAATAGCTTCCATTTTTTCCCCAGTACCAATAAACTTAATAGGCTTGTTAACTACAGATTTAATAGTTAAAGCAGCACCACCACGAGTATCACCATCTAATTTTGTTAAAACAACTCCATCAAAGTTTAATAAGTCATTAAAAGCTTTGGCTGTGTTTACAGCATCTTGACCAGTCATAGAATCCACTACGAAAAGAGTTTCTTGTGGATTTACAGCTTTATGGATGTTAGAAATTTCTGTCATTAAAGCCTCGTCAATAGCTAAACGTCCAGCAGTATCTATAATTACTGTGTTTTTACCATTTGCTTTTGCATGTGCAATGGCATTTTGTGCAATTTCTACAGGGTTTTTATTTTCAACTTCAGCATAAACTTCGATGCCTATTTGTTCTCCAACAACTTGTAGCTGATTGATGGCAGCAGGACGATAAACATCTGCTCCAACCAAAAGTACTTGTTTGTTCTTTTTGGTTTTTAAATAGTTGGCTAATTTTCCAGAAAAAGTAGTTTTACCAGAACCTTGTAAACCAGCCATTAAAATTACAGTAGGTGTTCCTGTTAAATTTACACCTGCAGTTTCTCCACCCATCAATTCGGCTAACTCATCTTTAACAAGTTTTACCATTAATTGACCTGGGTTTAATGTAGTTAATACATTTTGTCCAAGGGCTTTTTCTTTAACTCTTACAGTAAATTCTTTAGCAATTTTAAAGTTTACATCGGCATCTAATAATGCTCTACGTACCTCTTTTAAGGTTTCTGCTACATTTACTTCTGTTATTTTTCCGTGTCCTTTTAGAACGTGTAAGGCTTTATCTAATTTATCTGATAAATTATTAAACATATGCTGTAATTTGCTTTGTTAAAGTTGAGTTGCAAATATACAAGAATATCATAACTTTTAAAGGGTTTATAGAGAACAAAAAACCTTCCAAATTTGGAAGGTTTGATTGTAAAACATAAAAACAAATACTATAAATTTTTCTTAAAATGTTTAAACGACCATGAAACTTGTTGTTTAATCATTTACTCAGTTTAAAATTATGTAATAAGTATTTAATTATCATTGACTTATGTTAGTCTATTGTGATTTTTTGAATTTTAAGGCTAAGGAGTTTATACAATACCTTTTTCCTGTTGTTTTTTTAGGTCCATCCATAAAGATATGCCCCAAATGCCCATCGCAAGTATTACAGGTAAGTTCTGTTCTTTTCATTCCGTATTTATTGTCTTCGTGAAAACCAACGTTGTTGCCAATGTGACTGTCAAAAGAGGGCCATCCTGAACCTGAGTTAAACTTACTTTTTGAGGTAAACAAAGGAGTGTTACAACCTGCACAATAATAGGTACCCTTTTCGTAAAAATGATCGTATTTACCAGAGAAAGCATATTCAGTTCCTTTTTCTCTTAGAATATGATATTCGGCAGGAGAAAGTATTTTTTTCCATTCAGCATCTGTTTTGATAATTTTTGTCTGAGCAGAAATACTACTTATACAAAAAACGGCTAATAGGGTAAAAAGGCTAAGTTTTAATTTCATTTTATTAAGATTTAAAAATTAAGTCGAATCTCTAGTAGAATCATTACTTAGTTTTCAATCAAATGTTATATTTGTGTAAAACAAATTTATTTTCGGTATGAAAAAAATAATATCATTAACCTTAGTAACATTAATGTTGGTTGCTTGTTCTACAGTGCCAATTACAGGAAGAAAACGTTTAAATTTTGTGTCTGATGCAGATGTATTGCCTTCAAGCTTTGCCCAATATGATGCTTTCTTAAAAGAGAATAAATTATCTACAGATAAAGCTAAAACTCAAGAAATTAAAGCGGTTGGAGCAAGGATTTCTGCTGCAGTAGATAAGTTTATGCGTAAAAATGGAATGAGTGCAGAAGCTGATAGTTATCAGTGGGAGTTTAATTTGGTACAAGATGATCAATTAAACGCATGGTGTATGCCAGGTGGTAAGGTTGTTTTTTATACTGGAATTTTACCTGTGGCAAAAAACACTGATGGAATTGCAGCTATTATGGGACATGAAGTTGCACATGCCTTTGCTAAACATGGTCAAGAACGTATGAGTTCTAGTCAAATTCAACAGTATGGAGCAGCAGCTATAGAAATTGGAACAGGAGATGCTGAAGCAAAAACAAAAGAAATGTGGAATATTGCTTATGGAGTTGGTTCTCAATTAGGAATGTTAAAATACAGTAGAACTCACGAAACGGAGGCTGATAAATTAGGATTGGTTTTTATGATTATGGCTGGTTATAATGGAGCTGAAGCTGTAAAAGTTTGGGAGCGTATGAGCGAAATTGGTGGATCTGCTCCTCCAGAATTTTTAAGTACTCACCCATCTAATACTACAAGAATAGGAACATTAACTAGTTATTTACCTGAGGCTAAAAAATTGGCAGCCAAATATAGTAACTAAGAAATATAGATGATAAAACAAAAACGGGATACTTTAAATAAAGTATCCCGTTTTTGTTTTAAAGTTGTTTTAATGCCACATAAAAATTTTCATCAATTTTTAGTTGTTGGTATTTTCCAATTATTTTTTTCCATTGTTTTTCTTTAGGAACAATCCATTTTTCTTTTCCATTAAGATAAATTTTTAAAGGAATTTTAAAATCATCCACTACATTTTCCCAAGTGTAGTAAATGCAATCTTTTTTTTGAGTGGTTACCAGTGTAGGAATTTGGGTAGTGGTTAAATATTGTTTAAAAAAACTAGTGAGGTCTATTTTTGTGTTTTTATTGATATAATCAATCACTTGTTTTCCACTAACCGTTTGGTGATAAAATTCTTTGTTTAATCCTGTTAAAATTTTTCTCCACTGTTGATCGTTATTAATTATTTGACGTAAAGTATGTAACATCAAACTTCCTTTTACATACATATCAGAACTTCCTTCTTGATGTACATGATAAGTTCCTATAATAGGTTTATCGTTTTTAACACTAGATTTTAATCCCTGTACATATTCATTAGCGGCATTTGTTCCATAATGATAATCAAGAAATATACTTTCGGCATAAGAAGTAAAAGCTTCATGAATCCATAAATCGGCAACATCTTTACAGGTAATATTGTTGGCAAACCACTCGTGACCTGATTCGTGTATAATTATGAAATCAAATTTTTTTCCCCATTCAGAAGTTCCCATAGGATAACCAAGATAACCTTTTAAGTATTTATTACCATAGGCCACACAACTTTGATGTTCCATACCTAAATAAGGTGTTTCAACCAATTTGTAGCCATCTTTATAAAAAGGATATGGGCCAAACCAGTATTCAAAAGCTTTTAACATTTTAGGAACATCTTTAAAATGTGTTTTAGCCAAGGTTAAATTTTCTGGAAGTACATAGTAATTACAGTCTAAATTCCCTTTAAGACCTTTGTAGTTTTCGCTAAAATGAGCATATTTTGCAATATTTAAACTAACACCATAATTGTTAATAGGGTTGGTAACTTTCCAAGTATAAGAAGTTGTGTTGTTGTTATTTTGTGTTGTTTTGATGTTTCTTCCGTTAGAAACATCCATCAAAGGGTTGGGGCAAGTAACAGTAATTTGCATGCTATTAGCCTCGTCAGCAGGGTGATCTTTACAAGGCCACCAAATACTAGAACCTATGGATTGATTAGCAGTGGCAATAAAATCGTTACCATTATTATCTTTACTCCATACCACACCACCGTTCCAAGGAGCATTTTCTGCCTCTTTTGGTTTTCCGTGATAATAAATAGTAAGGCTTTCGGTATTGTTTACTTTTTGTGTTTTTATTAAATGAATAAAGTAGCTGTATCCAACTTTGGAGTATGTTAGTTTTTGTTGATTTTGTAGAATTGAATCAATCACTAAAGGGGATTGTAGTTCTATTTGTAAAGTTTTATTTGTGTTTAAAACTTTATATGTAATAGTGTTGCTCCCTTTAATGCTTTTGTTTTTTGGAAAAACGTGTATATCTAAAGTATAGTCAATAACATCCCACCAAGCTCTTTCGGGAGTAATACTTCCTCTTAAACTATCTTGTTTGGTGTAATTTTGTGCATGTAAAATGGTGCACATAAAAATGCAGGTAAACACAAACTTGTACATAGCAATACTTTTAATTTGTGCTTTAGTAATAAGTAAGTTTTATTCTTGTATTATGTGGGTAGTACCTGTTTGAATAAAATCACTTCCTTGGTAAGCACCTCTAAATTTATAATAATTATTTTTAATGGCAGTAATTCTTACTTTAAAAGGAATACTATCTAGTTTACTTTTGGGATTTACTTTAAGTAACTCATACTCAAAATTAGAAATCCAATGAATGTGAAAAGTATCGGTTTGGTTTCTATAGTATTCTATTTGTAAATCTTTGGTTCTATATAAGTTAGAACTGTCTTTTCTCTCTCCTAAATAGGTTTTAAAATGCCCTTCTTTAAAAGACAAAACATCCGTTTTGTTTCCTGAATTACAGGAAATAAAAACGGATGCTGATATGATATATAGTAGAAATCTCATTGATTAGATTCCTGTATAGTTTGCTGGAGTAATTACTTTTAATTCAGCTTTAATTTCATCAGAAACTTCTAAAGTATCAATAAAGTTAGCAATAGTTGTTCCAGTGATTTTTTCGTTAACACGAGTCAATCCTTTTAAAGCTTCGTAAGGATTTGGATAAGCTTCTCTACGTAAAATAGTTTGAATAGCTTCTGCAACTACAGCCCAGTTGTTTTCTAAATCTTTAGCAAAAGCATCACGGTTAATTAACAATTTACCTAAACCTTTTAAAGTTGAAGCAAAACCAATTAAAGTGTGACCAAAAGGAACCCCTATATTTCTTAAAACAGTAGAGTCCGTTAAATCACGTTGTAATCTAGATACAGGTAATTTAATAGCCAAGTGCTCAAAAATAGCGTTTGCAATTCCTAAGTTTCCTTCAGAGTTTTCAAAATCAATAGGGTTTACCTTGTGTGGCATTGCAGATGAACCTACTTCTCCCTTTTTAATTTTTTGTTTAAAATAGTCGTTAGAAACATATGTCCAAACATCTCTATCTAAATCTATAATAATAGTGTTTATTCTTTTTACAGCATCAAAAATAGCAGCCATGTGGTCATAGTGCTCAATTTGAGTTGTAGGGAAAGAGTGGTGTAACCCTAAAATATTTTCTACAAAGTCAGTTCCAAAAGATTTCCAATCGATGTTTGGGTAAGCTACGTGGTGTGCATTGTAGTTTCCTGTAGCTCCACCAAATTTTGCAGCATGAGGAACTTGTTTTAATAAAGTAATTTGTTGCTCAATACGTTCTACAAACACCATAATTTCTTTTCCTAAACGAGTAGGAGAAGCAGGTTGTCCGTGAGTACGTGCTAACATAGAAACATCGTTCCACTCAGCAGCCAATTCTTTTAACTTGTTTACTACAGCTTCTAATTCAGCATCGTAAACTTCATCAAACATATCTTTAATAGATAAAGGAATGGCAGTGTTGTTAATATCTTGAGAAGTTAATCCAAAGTGGATAAATTCTTTAAATGCTTGTAACTCTAAAGCATCAAATTTTTCTTTAATAAAATACTCAACCGCTTTTACATCGTGGTTGGTTACTTTTTCAATGTCTTTAATTTTTTGAGCATCAGCAGAAGTAAAGTTTAGATAAATCTTTCTTAAATCTGCATATAAATTTGTGTTGAAGTCCTCTAATTGTGGTAAAGGAATTTCACATAAAGCAATAAAATACTCAATTTCAACTTTTACTCTGTATTTAATTAATGCTTCTTCAGAATAGTAAGCAGCTAAAGATTCTACTTTTCCTCTATATCTTCCATCAATAGGAGAGATGGCATTTAAATTTGATAAACTCATGTTTTTGTAAATATGTTTAAGCGACAAAAGTACGTCAAATTAAGAAAAGTTAAAAGATGTTTTTTTGTAATCCTTAAACTTTGTAATTTCATTTTTTTTATAATCAAAAATTATAGACATAACACCTGTCTAGGTCTTGCGTTATATAGAATGTTATCACCTTAAAAAATATTTTCATGTATAAAAAAAGTGTATTCTTTTTATTGTTTTGTGTGCCTTTATTCATTTTTGCTCAAGAATTTAACAAATTTGATGCCCAAGGAAAGCGACATGGGTTTTGGGAAAAAAGATATGATTCTGGTAGAGTTCGCTATTCTGGAACTTTTGAACATGGAAAAGAAGTAGGGGAGTTTTTGTTTTATGAAAATAAAATCATCAACAATTATCCTAGCATTAGAAAGTATTTTGATGATAAATCAGATAAGGCCGAAGTTATTTTTTACGATATCTATGGTAAAAAGAAAAGCGAAGGGATGATGATGGGCAAAAATAGGATTGGTTTATGGAAATATTATGATCCTCAAGGAAAATTAATCCTGATAGAGCATTATGAAAACAATTTACTAAATGGTGTAAGAAAAGTGTTTTATAGTAATGACAGTATTGCTGAAGTTAGCGAATATAAAAATGGAAAGTTAGATGGAATTACGGCTCGTTTTTCTAAAGACGGTATTAAGTTGCACGAAATGACTTATCAAGAAGGTTTGTTACATGGTCGATCTAAGTTTTTTGAAGTGAATGGAGATATAAAAGAATCTGGTTTATACTACAAAGATTACAAAGTAGGAAAATGGGATTTTTATATCAAAGGTGAGTATATGGGGTATAAAGAGCCTAACAAACAAAGAGATCGCCCATCGGATGAAGCTATTTTAGCTAGTATTGATGATAAAAAAGAAAAACCAAAAGAGTATCCTAAACTTAGTGACGAAGAAATATTAGAAAATATTGAACGCAAAAAAGAAAAGGAATATACTTATGAAAAGCCAACTGATGAGGAGATACTAGAAAACATCCATCGTAAAAAAGGAGAGAAAAAAGAATATTCTAAAATTACAGATGATGAAATTCTTAAAAGTATTGCTGCAAAAATGGAAGCTAAAATAAAGGAGATTAAAAGAATAGAAGATGCTGAAATTTTAAAAAACATCGAAAGAAAAAAAGCCGAAGAAGAAAAAGAAAGGATTAGAAAATTAACCGATGAAGAGATTTTAGAAAACATCAAAAGAAAGCAAAAAGAAAATAAAAAATAAAAAAAGCTTGTTTGTCCAGCCCAAGACAAACAAGCTTTTTTTTGATTCATTGTTTGGGTTTCTAACTCTTATTTTTATACTATCTTTGTAACCTCAATTTTTTGAATATGAAACGTGTAGTAGTTGGACTTTCAGGAGGAGTAGATAGTAGTGTAGCGGCGTATTTGTTGCAGCAACAGGGATACGAAGTGATTGGTTTGTTTATGAAAAACTGGCACGATGATTCTGTAACTATTTCAAACGAATGCCCTTGGTTAGAAGATAGTAACGATGCCATGCTAGTGGCAGAAAAATTGGGAATTCCTTTTCAGGTAGTAGATTTAAGTAAAGAGTACCAAGACCGTATTGTAGATTACATGTTTAAGGAATACGAATTAGGGAGAACACCAAACCCTGATGTACTTTGTAATCGTGAAATTAAGTTTGATGTGTTTATGAAAATAGCATTAAGCTTAGGGGCAGATTATGTAGCTACGGGACATTATTGCCGTAGAGGAATTACACAAGATACTAACGGAAATGAAGTATATCAATTAAAAGCAGGAGTTGATAATAATAAAGATCAATCTTACTTTTTGTGTCAATTATCCCAAGAACAATTGTCTAAAGCTTTGTTTCCTATTGGAGAATTAACCAAGCCAGAAGTAAGAGAAATTGCCAAAGAATTAGATTTGGTAACTGCAGATAAAAAAGATTCACAAGGGTTATGTTTTATTGGTAAAGTTCGTTTGCCAGAGTTTTTACAACAAAAATTACAGCCTAAAGAAGGAGTGATTGTTCAAGTTCCTAATACTTTTGATGGATACACAAGAAAAATTCCTGTATTTGAAAATAAGTTAGAAGAGTTGGCTTTTCACAGTCAAAAATACACCTACTCTGTTGCTAACGGAAAAATTGTAGGAAAGCACCAAGGAGCTCATTATTTTACCAAAGGTCAGCGTAAAGGGTTGGCTGTTGGAGGAACACAAGAGCCTTTGTTTGTGATTGAAACCGATGTAAACGAAAATGTTATTTATGCTGGTGAAGGAAAAAATCACCCAGGATTGTATAGAAAAGTATTATTTGTAAGTAACGAAGAATTACATTGGATTCGTGAAGATTTGGCATTAGAAATAGGCGATTCTATGGAAGTGTTGGCAAGAATTCGTTATCGTCAACCTTTAGAAAAAGCAACTTTGTATCAAGTGCCAAACGGAATGTATGTGGAATTTGAAAATCCACAATCTGCCATTCAAGAAGGACAATTTGTGGCTTGGCATTTAGAAGATGAACTTTTAGGATCGGGAGTAATTGCGTAACTTCACTACAAACTAAAATCAGGATGAAAAAGTTTGTGTTTTTGATGTTTTTATGCTCAAGCATGTTACAGGCTCAAGAACACGCATGGGTTTATTTTAAAGACAAGCCTAATGCCCAAATATATCTAAATAATCCTTTAAGTTTTTTATCGCAACGAGCGATAGACCGTAGAGATCATCAAAATATTAGCATTACTACCCAAGATGTTCCTGTTGAGGATTCTTATGTTTTATCAGTGAAAAACAGTAACGGTATTACGGTAAAAGCAACATCAAAATGGTTAAATGCGGTTCATGTATTTGGTTCAGAAACGGATATTGCCAATCTTCAAAATTTAACATCGGTAGATAGCATTCAGTTTGCTAATAAAAATTTAGCTGTTATTAATACATCAACTTCTAAACTTAGCAAAGTTTCTAAAATAAATAAATTTGATAAAGAGGTTAGCTCTGTTTATAATTACGGACAAGCTACCAATCAAACAGAAATGTTAGGAGTAGAAAAGTTTCACAACACAGGAATTGAAGGTAATAGTATGCAAATAGCTATTATTGATGCAGGTTTTTACGGTGTAAATACTGCTAGTGCTTTTAGTCATTTATTGGATAATGATGAAAGTAATGGAGAAATTTTAGGAGGATATGATTTTGTAAATAATACTAGTAATTTTTATACCCATACAGGAACTACCCACGGAACACAAGTATTGTCTACCATTGCAGCCATTAAAGAAAACGAATTTGTAGGAACTGCGCCCAAAGCAAAATTTTATTTGTTTGTTACAGAAGATGCAGCAAACGAAACACCTTTAGAAGAGAGTTTATGGGTACAAGCGGCAGAGAGGGCAGATAGTTTGGGCGTTGATATTATTAACACTTCTTTAGGCTACAGTGAATTTGATGATAGTAAGTATGATTATACCTATGCCGATATGGATGGAAATACCACGTTTATTACTCGTGGAGCCAATATTGCTGCAGAAAAAGGAATGGTAGTCGTAAATTCTATGGGGAATTCTGGAAATGATACTTGGCATTATTTAACTGCTCCTGCGGATGCAAATAATATTATAGCAGTTGGTGCTGTAGATGCCAATGAAGATATTGTTGGGTTTTCTTCTTTTGGTCCTTCTGCAGATAATAGAATTAAACCAGAAACTTTGGCTCAAGGCGGTAGCGTTTTTGTTGTTAATGAAAATAATCAGGTGGGGATTTCTCACGGAACTTCTTTTTCAGGACCTATTATTTCCGGAGCGGTAGCTTGTTTATGGGAAGCATATCCAAATAAAACAAGTTTAGAGATTAGACAAATGGTTATAGAAAACTCAAAAGATTATTTAAACCCAACAAATCAAAGAGGGTATGGAGTTTTAAATATAAGTAGTTTGGCTCCTCAATTATTCTTAAAAAATCTTTTTAAAGAACCTCCTTTTTATATTGTTCATAGTGGTATTTCGGGAGATATTGAAATAAGATTAATGTTTAAGAATGACGAAGTTACCATTCAGGTATTTTCTGCATTAGGTAATTTTTTAGCTGATAAAAAATTAACAAAAAGGAATGATAGGTTATTGATAAAAAGTTTATCACCAGGTATTTATTATATAAAATATCAATATAAAGGTAAAAGTGAAGTCATGACTTTATTTAAATAAGATGAATGCAAAATAATAGAATTACAAAATTATTTAATATAGATTATTCCATCATTCAAGGAGGAATGGTTTGGGTTAGTGGTTACAAATTAGCATCGGCAGTAAGTAACGCTGGTGGATTAGGTTTAATAGGGGCAGGTTCTATGTATCCAGAAGTTTTTAGAGAGCATATCCAAAAATGTAAAAAAGCTACAGATAAACCTTTTGGAGTAAATTTGCCTTTGATTTATCCTGATATCGACAAAATGGTTGATATTGTGATAGAAGAAGGAGTAAAAATTGTTTTTACATCGGCAGGGAATCCTAATACTTGGACATCAAAATTAAAATCGCATGGCATTAAAGTGGTACATGTGGTGAGTAGTATAAAGTTTGCTTTAAAAGCTCAAGAAGCTGGAGTTGATGCTGTAGTGGCAGAAGGTTTTGAGGCAGGTGGACATAACGGGCGAGAAGAAACTACAACTTTTACTTTAATTCCAATGGTTAAAGAACATTTAACCATTCCTTTAATTGCAGCGGGAGGAATTGCTAGCGGAAGAGGAATTTTAGCCGCTGAGGTTTTAGGAGCTGATGGTGTACAAATAGGGAGTAGGTTTGCGGTGAGTACAGAATCATCAGCACATATAAAATTTAAAAATTTAATTACAGAGTTGCAAGATGGGACTACACAATTAACTTTTAAAGAGTTGGCACCTGTTAGGATTATCAAAAACAATTATTATCAAAAATTATTAGATTTATATCAAACCCATCCATCAAAAGAGACTTTAAAAACCTTTTATGACAATGCTAAGCTTAAAACGGGTATTTTTGAGGGAGATGTAATTGATGGGAAATTAGAAATAGGGCAAATTGCGGGACTGATTAAACAAGTTAAGCCCATTGCTACTATTATGGAGGAAATGATTACAGAATACAAAACTGTAAAACAAAATTTAAATTAAAAGGAATGACAAATAATGATGTGTTTAGAAGGTTGAAATATGCTTTTAATTACAATCCAGAAAAAATTATATTACTTTTTAACCATGTTGGTGTAAAAGTAGAAAGAGAAGATGTTTCTACATGGTTAGAAAAAGACACCGAGGAAAAGGAAAACTTATCCTTATCTGATGAGCAATTTGCTAGCTTTTTAAACGGGATGATTATTGAAAACAGAGGAAAAAAAGATGGGCAAATTCCGGTAGCAGAAAAAGAATTAGACAATAATATTGTTTTTAGAAAATTGAGGATAGCTTTAAATTTAAAAGATACCGATATTTTAGATTTACTAAAATTAGCAGGATTCAATTTTGGAAAATCAGAGTTATCTGCTTTTTTTAGAAAACCAGGACATCAGCATTATAAAAAATGTCAAGACCAAGTGTTGAGAAATTTTTTAAACGGATTGTTTCTTAAACATCAAGAAAATCAAAAAAAGTAATTCTTAAAATTAAAAAGCCAAAACTATTTTGTTTTGGCTTTTTTGTTATTTATTTAAATCTTTAAGTAATATTTTACCATTAAAATTACTAATATTTAACGAGTCATTTTTTAGGTAAGTACTCATGTTTTTTAGTTCAAATAAAACATTGAAATGATTTATTTTTCCTGTTAATTGTAGTTGATGATTGGCAATAGAATCCATTCCTTTAGGATATTTATGATATAACTGTTGCGTTAATTTTGACAAAGAAATATCTAAGGTATCTGTAGCGCTATTTATTTTTAGAATGGATTTTTTCTTATTGAATATTAGTTGATATTTTTCATTTTGAATTGTAAAATCTATAGGATTTGAATTATAGTTGTATTGATGAAAATCAACTAAATAATCATAGTTTGTAATTTGAATTGTTTTTTGATTTTTTGAGCCAAACTTAAGTTTTTGTTCACCAAAAGCGGTTTTAAAATCATAAATATGTTTGTATTTTAAACCTAAAGTTTCCATATAAATTTTGGCTTCATTTATAGAGGCTAAACTATCAGCAGCAGTCTTTAGATAGCTTTTTAAATCTTGCTTAAACATTGGTTGCAAGGTGTTCATTCCATGATGATTGTCTAAATAATCTAAAATAGATTTTATTTCGTTATGAATAGAATCACTAACAACTGGTGTTTTAATATTCTTCTTTTTACTGTAAAATTTAGGCAAACTATCTGTGTCCCAAACTACCTCATTAATCACTTTTCCATCTTCTAAAAAATGATGTTCATCTAAAATATGAATCAATCTTTTAGATTGACTTTTCTCACTTAAACTAAACATTCCCCATGGCCCAAAAGAAGAAAGGAGAAGGAAAAATGCTAATGATGTAGGAATGATTTTAATGTTTGTTTTTTTTAGGCAGAAATAAATAGATAAAAATAGTACCCAGCCCCCAAATAAACAGATCATGTATCTATTAATGGTAAGCCCATAATCTACTATTCTTAAATATATAGCTATGGCTAATAAGAATATTAAAGGAAGTAATAAATAATAGTAAAGGATGTTTGCCTTTTTTATCCACTCATTTCCTTTTTGTTTTCCATAAGGGTAAATTAATAAGAAAGCAAAAATTCCAAGTACAGATACTATGGTAATTAGATAAGATACAATTCCTTTTGGCAAATGTTGAGTAATAATAATTTTAGTGCTATAGGCATAAAGTATTATTAAATAGGTGGCTAGTAAAGGGAGTAAAATATATTGACTAAATATTTTTAACCCTTTTGGGTATTCTTTAATGTTGTTGTATAAATCTGTGTTTTTAGAAATTCCAGCAACAAAAAACCAAGTGTTAAACAAACCAAAAACAACAATGAATATTTGAGTATATAACTTTCCATCAATGTCAATATCAAAAAGAAGATGTAAGGCTGTTAAAGCTAATATAATTCCTATATATATAAACCCGGAGTATAAAACAGCGGTACATAAACGTAAAAACAAAGTTTTATTATAATTCCAAAAACCATTTACCCCTCCCGATTTTAAAAACAAAGTAAAAGAAATGATTAGGTGAGCTATGATGTTAAAAATGGTATATCTTATATAAGGAATTTTAGTGTTAAATGTGCTGTTTTGATTTGGTAAGGAAAAATAAATTAAGGTTAAAATTAAAACAATACTACCCTCAAAAATATATTTACTTTTTGTGGATCTTGTATTAATCATTGTGCTACAAAAAAACAAAGGGATTCCTAAAGCAAAAGTTAAAATAGCATTGATGTAAGGAAATTTGTTTTGAATATTAGATTGATTTTCAATAAGGTAAACAGATAAGATTACGGCTATAATAGCTGATAAAATAGTGGTAGGATAGGCAATAAAAGATGTTTTGGCTTTGTTTGTAATATAGTTGATGTTGGGGAATTTCATAGCAATTTATATAGAGGTTAAAATGTGTAAATGGTTTGTTTGTCCAAATCATCATTAAAAATTTGTAGCCAATTTTTGCTAGGTTCTGTTGATGTTGCGTTTTTTGCTACCGAAGGATTATTTGGATATTTACCGTTTTTAAATTCAAGAATTTTTAACTCTCCTCTGTTAACAGTATATAAATTGGCCCAATTGTTTTTTATTGTTTCTACGTAAATAGGAGCTCTAGTAACAGAAAAAGTATTGATGTGTTTTAGTTGAGAGTCTAAGAGTAAAAAAGTACAGCCTCCGGTACCACAAAAATATGGAGATACAAATTGAATAAAAATTTCATCTTTTCCATCATCATTTAAATCTACCAAAGTCATCTGAAATTGTTTGTCTGTAGAAGTCATAAATTGAATTTCGTCTTTTAAAAAGTCATGAACCAAATAAGTTTTTACTTTATTTAAAATTTCATCATTATTCGATTTTTTAGCTTGACAAGCCGTTAGTAAACTGATGATAAGTACTAAGGATAAAAATTTATGGATCATGTTTGGTTGTTTTTAATGTTAATTATAGAAAGTAATTTTTTTGAATTGAAAATCACCTCTTTAATAAGCTATATAAAAATAGGGATTTAATATTTTAAACTAGCTTGGGCTTATGATAATTTAGTGTTTTTGCTAAATTTTAAATGATTTTTCATTTTATACGGAAATAGAATTTTTCAAAACATTAAGTAAAATAATGAGTGTACATTTGCATAGTTTTAATTACAGACTAAGAATAGTAAATGTGATATGAAAAAGGAATTATTGCCCTTGGCGTTAGGTGGTTTGTCTATAGGAACAACAGAGTTTGTAATGATGGGTTTATTGCCAACCATTTCAGAGTATTTTAACATTACCATTTCTCAAGCAGGAGGTTTTATATCTTTTTATGCGTTGGGAGTTGTGATTGGTGCTCCATTAATTGTTTTCTTATCAGGACGTTTTTCTTCTAAGAAAATTTTATTAGGATTGATGATTATTTTCACGGTCTTTAACTTGTTAAGTGCTTTGAGTCCAAGTACAACATTTATGTATGTATTTAGATTTTTATCAGGGTTGCCTCATGGAGCATTTTTTGGTGTAGGATCTATTGTAGCAAGTAGATTAGCAAAAAAAGGAGAAGAAGCCAAAAATATTTCTATGATGTTTGCAGGTTTAACAATAGCCAATTTGGTAATGGTTCCTTTAGGAACTATTTTGGGGCAAACATTTTCTTGGAGAATTACTTTAGGGATTGTTGCAATAATTGGATTTTTAACATTATTGTCTTTGTTTTTTTGGTTGCCTAATTTACCTATTAGAAAACAAACAGATATTAAAGGAGAATTGTCTTTTTTTAAAACAAAAGAAGCTTGGATTATTACTTTAATGACAGCGATAGGTACAGGAGGAGGATTTGCTTGGTTAAGTTATATTGCTCCATTAATGACTAAGGTAGCAGGAGTTTCGGAGGAATATTTGATGGGAATTATGATGCTTGTTGGTTTGGGAATGGTTGTAGGAAATATTATAGGAGGTAGATTGGCAGATAGAGTTGCACCAGTAAAAGCTTGTATGGTTTTGTTTGGAGCTATTAGCATTAATTTATTGTTAGTGTTTTTGTTTGCACAATATTCCGTATTTGCTTTGATTTTATGTTTTACAGGAGGTGCTTGTTTTTTAGCATTAGGAGCACCTATACAAATATTGATGATTAAAACCGCAGGAAAGGCCGAAATGGTTGGGGCGGGAGTTACTCAAGCAGCTTTTAATATAGGAAACTCAGTTGGTGCATTTTTAGGAGGATTAATTCTAACTTTAGGATATGGTTATAAATATCCGTCTTTATTAGGAGTGTTGTTAGCTTTAATCGGAGTTGGTTTTACTTTATTACTTCTTAAAACCAATAAGAAAAAACAAGCAGAGTTAGAACTAGGGAAATTAGCAACTTGCGATAAATAAAACATTATTTATTTACACATGAGGTTTTCTAAAGAGTGCCGATTCGTCAAACTGAACTTGTTTCAGTTTCTCATAATTACTGTTTAATAGTATATTGTGATTCTGAAATGAATTCAGAATGACGTTTTCAAATACTTTTTTTAAAAGCTTCATCATTCAGTTAGATGATTATAAATTAATAGGAATACCAAAATAAAATTCCAATACTTTTAATTTAAAAATATAATCATACTTAGCTTTAATAACATTTGTTTCGGCATTTACATAACTGGTTTTACTTTGGTTAAAAGTAAAAGAATCCATGGCTCCTAAGTTAAATTTTTCGGTAGCATATTCATATGCCAGTGTTCTTGCTTCTAAAGCTTTTTGACTAGCTTCGTATGTTTTTAAAGCTCCTTTGGTATCGTTAAATGCTTGGTAAACTTTATCTCTTAAATTAAATTTAGATTGTTCTAAATCTAGTTTTGCTTGTTCTAGTTGTAACCTAGATTTTTTAACAGCATTTCTTGTTTGAAATCTATTGAATATAGGAATACTTAAACCTAAACCATAAGAAAATCCTCTGTTGTCTCTAAACTGAGTTAAAAGATTTGTCCAGTTAAAATTATGAGGGTTAAAATAACTTGTATTAAACCCAAAAGAAGCACTTAAGGTTGGTAAATAAGCTCCCTTTGATATTTTAATATCATTTTCTGCAATTTCAATAGCAACTTCGGATAGTTTAATATCATTTCTAACAGTTAAAGATTTGTTAAATATATCTTGTGGACTGTTTTCTGTAATATCAGTAGGAATCAATTCATAAGTATCATCGGTAATTTCAAATTGATCAAAATCCTCTAAAACCAATAAATTAAAAAGTGTTAGTTTAGAGATTAGAATATTATTTTCCATATCAATAATGGCTTTTTCTTGATCTGCCAAAGTAGCCTCAATTTCTAATAAATCTCCTTTAGGTTTACTTCCGGCATTAACCAATTCTTTGGTTCTTTCTACTTCTTTAAGACTTAGCTCGTGTTGTTCGTTTAAAGCTTTAAGAGATTCTTTGTTAAATAATATCTGTAAAAAAGCATTACAAACATTTAAAGAAATATTGTCTTTCATATCATCTAATTGATATTGTTTAGACAATAAACTTAAGTTAGATCTATGTAATTGTTTGATGTTCCTCATCCCATCATAAAGCGTTACGTTGGAGTTTACACCTACACCGGTGCTTTGAGTGGTTGCAATAACGTTAGAGTTGGTAATAGGGTCTGTGTTTAATCCTGTTCTCCATGAATGGCTAAGGTTGGCATTTAAATTGGGTAAAAAATTCCCTTTGGCATTTGAAATGTCAATTTTAGAGCTCTCTATTTCTAATTTAGATTTTTGAATAGAAATATTGTTTTCTAAAGCATAAGCAACGCATTCTTGTAAAGTCCATTTTTTGGTTTGAGCGTTCCCTAATGTATAAGTACATAAAACAATAAGAAGTAATAATTTTGAATTCATAATTTTATCTTTTCTTTCTGTTAAAATCGGTTTCGCTTCCTGTTACTTGATTCCAAACTTTTATGTTATCTTCTTTAGATATACCTTCTGTTACTTCAACATTAATTCCATCAGAAACCCCTAGGGTTACATCCTTACGTTCAAAAATTTGATTTTCTTTTTCAATTTCTACATAAGGTTTTTCAGTTTTTCTATCGTATTGAATTAAAGATTCTTTTACAGCTAAAATATTTTCTTTTTTTTCTAAAATCAAAGCGGCATTGGCACTATAACCAGCTCTAATATTCACATTTTCTGCTAGGTCTAAACTTGCTTTAATTTTAAATAAAACGGCTCCTTGTTCATCTAAACCTTTTGGAGCTATAAAAGTTAAATTGGCATTAAATTTTTGAGTGTCAATAGCACCAATAGTAACTTCTAATGGAGTATTTTCTTTTAGTTTTCCAACTTCGGCTTCATCAACTTTTCCTTCAAAAATCATCTTTTTTAAATCGGCAACAAGAGCAATGGTGGTTCCTGCGTTAAAGTTGTTACTTTCAATAACTTGGTCTCCTTGTTTTACTGGAATTTCTAAAATGGTTCCAGAAATGGTTGCTCTAATATTGGTGTTTGCAGATGCCGATCCGTTTGCAGAACCTAACTTAATAATTTGATAGTCTTTTTTTGCGTTTTCTAAATCTTGCTTGGCCTGGTTGTACTGTAATTCAGCCGTGTTAAATTCTTGAACAGCAATAACGCCTTTATCAAAAAGTTGTTTACTTCTTTTGAATTCCTTTGTAGTGTTTTCTAAAGAAAGTTGAGCACTAATTACCCTACCATTAGCACTGTTTAATGATTGTTCGTTAGGAACTACTTTAATTTTAGCAATCAAATCTCCTTCTTTAACATGCTTTCCTTCTTCCACAAAAATCTTTTCTATAATTCCTGATATTTGTGGTTTTATTTCTACTTCATCCTCTGGAATTACAGTTCCTGTAGCTACCGTTTTTTTCTCGATAGTAGTGATAAAAGGTTTTTCTGTTTTATATTCAATAGCAGACTTACTGTTCTTGTCTATAAAAAACTTTATAACGAATCCGAAAGCTACTAAGAGTAGAAGAATGATGACGATTTTTATAATTTTTTTCATGGCTATATATTAATATCTTTTGTTAACTATTTAACGCTTCAATTGGTTTTATTTGTGTGGCTTTGGTTGCAGGTATCAAGCCGATAAGAGTTCCTAAAATGGCTAAAATGATAACAGAAACAAATACTATTGGAACAGATACGGATGGGTTTACCAATACAGCGTCTGTACCCTGACCAAAGAATTTATCAATTAAAATTAAAACCAATCCACCACCAACAATTCCTAAAAATCCAGCAACCAATGCAAGAGTTACCGCTTCTAAAATAATTTGTCTTTTAATCATTATAGGAGTGGCACCAATGGCACGTCTTATTCCTATTTCTTTGGTGCGTTCTTTTACAGTAATAAGTAATATATTACCAATGGCAAAAACACCTGCAATAAGGGTGGCAATTCCTACAAACCAAGTTAAAAATTGCATACCGGTTAAAAAACCATTCATTTTTTCGAATTCTTTACCAAGGTTAAAACCTCCAATGGCACGAGTGTCTTCGGGATGAATTTTGTGTAGGTTTTTTATTAATAATTTTGCATCTAATTCTACCTGTTTAATGTCACTGTCTTTTTTACCTGTCACCATCATCATTCCAATTTCTTGACCGGTATTGTAAATTTGTTGAAAGGTTGTGAAAGGAATATGTATTTCAGAACTCATTCCAACATTTCCATTTTTAAACACTCCAACAACAATGAAATTTATTTGATTTAATTCGATATTTTCTCCTATAGGATTTTCTTTTTCATTAAAATATTGTTTGTAAACCTCTTCGGAAATAACAATCATTTTCCTCTTTTTATCAATGTCTTGTTGATTGATAAATCTACCAATGATAAGATTTTTCTTTTGGACTTTGTCTAGCACAGGAAAATCACCATTCACCGTAAAATCACCAGATTGAAAGTTTCTGGTAATTGTTCCGCTTCTTCTGTTTCTTGGGACTACAAATTCAATTCCGTTAATTTCTCTTTTAATACTTTCTACATCTTCTAAATTTAAACGTACTCGTCTTCCTTCTTGAAAACCATGAAAAGCTTTTTCGGTAGATCCTCCCCAAATAAATACACTATTGGTAGCAAAATCACCAAACAATCTGTTAAAAGAGTTTTCCATTCCTCTGGCACAACCTAATAAGGTTACCAATAAAAAGATACCCCAAGTTACACCAATAACCGTAATAAAGGTTCGCATTTTGTTTTTGCGAACACTTTCGTATATTTCTTGCCAAGTATCTTTTTCAAATAAAAATCTCATAATTATTCGTCTCTTAGTGCCACAATGGGTTTTATTTTTGAAGCTCTTTTTGCGGGTACATACCCAGCAATACAGCCCGAAATAACCAAAGTAATCATGGCTCCTATAATGATAGAAGTGTCAACACTTGGGTTGGTAATGAAATATTTTTCAAGACTATCTCCAATTAAATTTACGGTACCAATTCCTATTAAAATCCCTAAGTAACCTGCAATTGAAGTAATGGTGATAGATTCTAATAAGATTAGTGCAACAATGGATTTTGGAGAAGCTCCTAAAACTTTTCTCACCCCCAGTTCTTTGGTACGTTCACTAACCACGTAAATCATAATATTGCTAATTCCAACAATTCCCGCTATTAAAGTTCCAAAACCAATAAAAAAGATAAGTACTGTTAATACCAACATCATCATATTGGTGTCTTTAATATTTTCAGCAACGTTTCTTATCCAAATTCCCCCTTGATCGTTTGGAGAAATAATAAGTAATTCTTTTAATTGTTTTTCTAGTAATTTACTAAAGGCTACAACTTCTGTGTAGCTCATATTTTTATTATATGTTAAATCTATTTGATCCACATAATCATTGTTTGCATATAGAGATTGTGATGTGCTTAAAGGAATGTAAATTACTCTTTCTGCATTGTCATCACCTTCTTTTTCAAAAACGCCAATCACTTTAAAATTAATTCCTTGTAAGTTGATGTATTTTCCAATTGCATTTTTGTTTTTAAACAAATCATTTTTAACGAGTCTACCAATAACAGCGGTTTTGTTGTTTTTTTGAATATCAGAAAGATTGATAAAACGTCCGTTGCTTAGCTTATAAGTGTCTATAAATTGATTGTCGGGAAGTACTCCGTTTACAGGGTAGTTGTTTTTATTGTGTTCGTAACTAACATTAAAATTCTTATAAATTTTTGGTGATAAATATTGAACTTTGTCGCTGTTAGTTTCTTTTATGTATTGTACTTCTTTATTGGTAAGTTGTACTCTTCTTCCAGATTTTTTTCCTTTAAAAGGTACTGTAGCTTTACCAGAATAAATATAGATAGCGTTAGGAGTGTTGTTGATAAAAAAGCTAGAAAAAGTATTTTGTAATCCGTTAGAAATTCCAAAAAGGAGTGTAAAGATTAAAATGGCAAATGTGATGGTAAAACCAGATAGAATACTTCGAAGTTTATTTTTACTAATGCTTTGGAATATTTCTGCCCATAAATCTCTATCAAACATCTTTTATACAGTTGTGTTAGCATTTGTAAGTTCGTCACTCATAATTACTCCATCTTTTAACCTAATAATTCTATTGGTTTGTAAGGCAACATCTTCTTCGTGAGTAATAATAACAACTGTCATACCTTCTTTGTTGATATTTTTTAACAATTCCATAGTGGTTTGAGTGGTTACAGAATCAAGCGCTCCAGTAGGTTCATCAGCTAAAATAATTTTTGGTTGTGTTACCAATGCCCTTGCTATGGCCACACGTTGCTTTTGTCCTCCAGACAATTCATTGGGTAGGTGAGTAGCCCATGGTTTTAATCCAACTTTATCTAAGTATTCTAAGGCTATTTTTTCACGTTGCTTTTTGTTGTATCCTCCTTTGTAGTATAGAGGTAAAGCCACATTTTCAATAGCAGTTTTATAAGGGATTAAATTAAAGGATTGAAAAATAAATCCAATAAAGTGATTTCTTAACAAAGCAGCTTTGGTTTCGTTTAAGTCTTTAATCACCTCATTGTTTAGTTTGTAAAGACCTTCATCATGAGTGTCTAACAAACCAATAATATTTAAAAAAGTTGATTTTCCAGAACCAGAAGACCCCATGATTGAAACCAATTCTCCTTCTTTTACATGAAGATTAATCCCTTTAAGTACGTGCAAAGAATCTTTTCCTACTTTATAAGACTTATGTAGGTTTTCTATCTGAATCATAACTTTTCTTTTTCAAAATCTAATATATATATTAATTTACAGGAATCTTAATATCGTAAGGTTTCCTAGTGCTGTTATTCAGCTTGTTTTCTCTTAACCAGGGATTTAAAATTTTTAATTCCTTATAGTTGGTATTAAAATTTTTAGCAAAGCTGGCAATATTGCTAATAACAGTATCTACTTTAACCGATCTGTATTCTGGTAATAAGTATAAATCAGATTTGTCATAAACAAAACCATAGTCATATGGTTTGCTTAAAATTTCTTTTACAGCTATAATTCTAGGTAAGTAGCGAGAGGTCTCATCGGGTAACAAAACATCGTAATAAGAAGTTACCATTTGTTCTTCCATTCTTCTTCCAAGACCATTAATACCAATGTTGTAAGATGCAGCAGCAGCTGTCCAGGTTCCAAATTCTTCTTTGGCTTTAAGGATGTACTGACAAGCAGCATTTGTGGCTTTTTCTAAATCATAACGTTCATCTACGTTATCGTTTACTTCAAGTCCATATTCTCTTGCTGTGGCGGGCATCAATTGCCAAAAACCTTTGGCTCCGGCAGGTGATGTAACGTTTTGCAATCCACTTTCAATCACTGCTAAATATTTAAAATCGTCTGGAATGTTGTTCTTTTTAAGAATAGGTTCAATTACAGGGAAAAATTTGTGAGCTCTTTTAATTAACAATAATCCGTTAGATTGCCAATAAGTGTTTACTAAGAATTCTTTATCAACTCTTTCTTTTACATCAGTATTGTGAATAGGAACTCCCTCTCCAGCAAACTGAATTCCACTAGGTATTTTTAATGCTTTAATAATATAGGTGTCTCCAGTTTTTTTAGTTGATGGAGTAGCATTGGTAAAAAATGGTATAGATACTAAGATGGCTCCCGCAGAAACAATCCATATAAGATGTTTTTTCATGAAAAAAAGTTTGAATATATAAGATACAAAAATTAAGCCAAATAACGAAGGATGTATTGCTCAATACTGCTACTTTTTGTTAGTATCATGGCATGTGTTCCGTTTTTGATGACTTCACAATTTTTAATGTATTTGATAGGAATAATTTGATCAGAGTTACCATGTATATGAAGCAAAGGAAGATTGTTATGAGAACCTTTCCAAAGTAAAAAAGAACGAATGGCCCATTGGGTGTAAAGTTTGTTTCTTATGGGTAAAAACTTTCTATAAACAGTTAAAGTGTTTTTAATTTTTGATGACCCTTTTTTATATAAAAATTGTTCTAAAAAATTAAGAAACGTAACAGGGTATAGTTTGTATAATCTTGTAGTTTTTACAGTTTTAAAAAAGAAACTATATTCTGTAGGGCTTTTAATACTAGAGATAATAATTATTTTTTTACAAGGAATTATTTGTGCAATTTCTTGAGCCAATATCCCCCCAAAAGAAACACCTATTAATATTGGGTTAGCTGCTGTAATTTGTTTTGCAAAACGTTTTGCATAGTCTGATAAAGATTCATCTTTAGATAAAGGCATCAGCCATTCTAAAAAATGCATCTTATATTTTTCTGTTGGAAGTTTAATACGTTCAAAAATAGCTGAACTAGCAGACATTCCTGGTAAAAAATAAACGTGTGTTAGGTTTTCGGTTTTCAAGTGTTGATTAAATCAATTCACTCAAATTTACAGTTTTTTCTGTAGGTTGATGTAACCAATCAAAACGAACTGAACCATCTTCATCTATTTCTGTTAAGGTAACTTCGTGTAATTCGTTTACCAAACTAGGATTCCATGGAGTTTTAACTTTTACGTAATTTTCTGTAAATCCGTGAATGTATCCATCTTTGTTTTCGCTCTCAAACAAAACAATGTGAGTACTTCCTAATTGACTTTCGTAAAAAGCTCTACGTTTTTTAACAGACAAACCACGCAACATTTTACTACGTTTGGCTCTAACATTTTTTGGAACTACTCCGTCCATGTCAGCTGCTTCGGTATTATCTCTTTCGGAATAAGTAAATACGTGTAAATAAGAAATATCTAATTCGCTTAAGAATTTATAAGTTTCTAAGAAAATTTCATCTGTTTCTCCAGGAAAACCAACAATCACATCAACCCCAATACAAGCGTTAGGCATGGTTTCTTTAATACGAGCCACTCTGTTTACGTACAAATCACTCATATAACGACGTTTCATTTTTTTCAAAATGGTATCGCTTCCGCTTTGTAAAGGAATATGAAAATGAGGAACAAAACTGTTTGAGGTACTTACAAATTCAATAGTTTCATCTTTTAACAAATTAGGTTCAATAGACGAAATTCTAAGTCTGTGAATACCATCAACTTTGTCTAAAGCTTGAACTAACTCATAAAAAGTGTGTTCGTGTTTTTTGTTTCCAAATTCACCTTTTCCGTAATCACCTATGTTAACTCCAGTAAGTACAATTTCTTTAATTCCGCGTTCAGAAATTTCTTTGGCATTTTTTAATACATTTTCCAAAGTATCGCTTCTAGAAATTCCACGAGCTAAAGGAATGGTACAATAGGTGCATTTATAATCACAACCATCTTGTACTTTTAAAAAGGCACGAGTTCTATCTCCAATAGAATAAGAACCTACATAAAAATCGGCATCTTCAATTTCACAAGAATGCACTTCTCCTAAATCATTTTTAGACAAATCGTTTATATAGTCTGTTACCTTAAATTTTTCGGTAGCCCCTAAAACCAAATCCACGCCATCAACAGCAGCTAATTCCTCTGGTTTTAATTGAGCATAACATCCTACAGCAATTAAAAAAGCATTGTCGTTTTTCTTTAAAGCATTTTTTACAATGGTCTTAAAACGTTTGTCTGCATTGTCGGTTACAGAACATGTATTGATGACATAAATATCAGCTTGTTCTTCAAAATCTACACGGCTAAAACCTTCGTCTTGAAAGCTACGAGCAATGGTAGAAGTTTCTGAAAAATTAAGTTTACAACCCAATGTGTAAAAAGCTACTTTTTTTTGCGGACTCATTCTTGTAAATTTACGGGGCACAAAGGTACGTTTTTTCTACGATATTGAGGTATTTGTTATAGGTTGATTTTTGTGTAATGGTATAGTTAATAAATTCATTTGTAGTAAATTAACCCAATGATTAAAAAAATAGTAAGTTTTTTGTGTTTAGTTTTATGCTTAATTTCTTGTAAAAATAAAGAGCATAAACACAGCCTTTCGGAGGTGTTTAGGTATAATGAAAAAGACAATATAACTTCTTTAGACCCTGCTTTTGCTAAAAATGAACCTAATGTTTGGGCTACAAATCAACTATTTAATGGTTTGGTGGTTTTTGATGATAGTTTACATGTAAAACCTTGCATTGCTAAATCTTGGTCTATTTCTAACGATAATAAAACATATGAGTTTGTGTTAAGAGATGATGTGTTTTTTCATGAAAATATTGCTTTTGGAAAAGATAGTACAAGAACGGTTACAGCTCATGATTTTGAATATAGTTTTGATAGAATTTTAGATCCTAAAGTAGCTTCTTCAGGAAGATGGGTAATGCAAAATGTTAAAAGTTTTAAGGCTGTAAATGATTCTGTTTTTAAGATAGATTTGCACAAAGCTTTTCCGCCTTTTTTAGGGTTGTTGTCCATGCAGTATTGTTCTGTTGTGCCAAAAGAAGCGGTGGAATATTACGGAACAGAATTTAGGTCTAACCCTGTAGGAACAGGTCCTTTTTATTTTAAGTTATGGGTAGAAAACACAAAGTTAGTGTTTAGAAAAAATCCTTTGTATTTTGAAAAAGATGAAAAAGGAAATCAACTTCCTTATTTAGAAGCTGTGGCAGTTACTTTTTATGCCGATAAACAAACGGAATTTTTACAATTTATTCAAGGGAATTCTGATGTTTTGTATGATTTGCACACATCTTATAAAGATGAATTATTATCGCCAACAGGAGAGTTGTTGCCAAAGTATAAAAATAAATTAGCCTTAGATAAAACTCCTTATTTAATTACCGAGTACATTGCTTTTTTTATGGAAGGACAAACGGTAGATAATCATTTGTTGATAAGACAAGCCATTAATATTGGTTTTGATAGGGCTAAAATGTTACGATATTTAAGAAATAACATAGGAAATCCTGCTACGGGTTTTGTGCCCAAAGGTTTGCCTGGGCATTATGATGATGAGTTGAATTTATATCAACCAGAAAAAGCAAAAGCATTAATTGATCAGTATAAAAAAGAAACAGGAGATTTAAATCCGACTATTAAAATTGCTACCAATTCTAGTTACACAGATTTATTTGAATTTATTCAGAGAGAGTTACAAGGAATAGGATTAAATATTCAGTTAGAAGTATTGCCATCACCTATTTTAAGACAACTAAAAGCCAATGGAAAATTGCCTACTTTTAGGGTAGGTTGGATTGCAGATTACCCAGATGCAGAAAACTTTTTATCACTTTTTTACAGTAAAAATTTTGCTCCACAAGGTCCTAATTATTCGCATTATAAAAATACTACTTATGATGATTTGTACGAGCAATCTATGGCCATTACAGATCCACAAAAAAGAGTTGTGATGTATAAAAAAATGGATAGTATTATTAGGAAAGAAGTACCAGTAGTATCTTTATTTTACGATGAAATTATTCGTTTTAAACATAGTAATGTAAAAGGGTTAACCACCAATCCAACCAATTTATTGAATTTAAAAAGAGTATACAAAACAAAAGAATAATGGAAAATACATCACCTTTATCTTGGTCTGATTTTGCCAAAGTAGATATGCGTATTGGAACAGTTTTACAAGCGGAGATTTTTAAAGAAGTAAAGAATCCTGCTTATAAATTATTGATAGATTTTGGAGATTTGGGTATTAAAAAAAGTTCTGCTCAAATTACAAAAGTATATCAAAACCCAAAAGAATTGGTAGGAAGGCAAGTTGTGGCAGTGGTTAATTTTCCTCCCAAACAAATTGCCAATATGATGAGTGAATGTTTGGTGATTGCAGGAGTGGGTGAAGAAAACAATATTGTTTTGTTACAACCAGAAAGAACAATGCCAAACGGAACTAAAATAGGTTGATTTTGGTTTTAAAATTCTAAAGGTCATCACTGATTAGTTTGTATCTTCGCGCAGATTTAAATCTCCCATATGAACATTAAACAATATACTTCTGAGTTTAAAACCAATATTGCTTTAGCAGTCCCTGTAATGTTGGGGCAATTAGGACATGTGTTAGTTGGTTTTGCAGATAATATTATGGTAGGGGAGTTAGGTGCTCCTGCTTTGGCAGCTGTTTCTTTAGCCAATTCAATTTTCTTTATTTTAATGGGCTTGGGAGTAGGTTTTTCTTTTGCCATGACCCCTTTAATTTCAGAAGCAGATGCTGCTAAAAATTATTTAGAAGGAAAAAAAAGCTATCAACATGGAGTGATTATTCTATCGGTTTTAGGAGTAGTTTTAGCCGTAGCATTATTGTTAATGGAGCCTTTGTTAGGAATGATGAATCAACCAGAAGATGTAGTTGTTTTGGCAATTCCTTATTACAATGTTTTGGCTTTTTCTATGATTCCTTTGTTAATTTTTCAGGCCATTAAACAATTTACAGATGGATTGAGCTTAACAAAATACGCAATGATTGCTATTTTAGGATCTAACGTTATAAACGTATTGTTAAATTATATTTTAATTTATGGAAAGTTTGGAGCCCCTGCTTTAGGAGCTGTGGGTGCTGCATATGGAACTTTAGTATCAAGAGTGTTAATGATTTTTGTTTTGCTTTATTTTATTAGTAAAAGAAAAAAGTTCAAACCCTATAAAATTGCTATTTCTTGGTTTAGTTTAGAAAAAGAAAGAGTGATGAAAATTTTTAAATTGGGTTATCCTACAGCATTGCAAATGTTTTTTGAAATTGGAATTTTTGCTAGTGCTGTATTGCTGTCTGGAATGTTAGGAACTGATGAACAAGCAGCCAATCAAATTGCATTGAATTTATCTACCATGACATTTATGGTGGCTACTGGTGTAGCGGTTACCGCAACCATTCGTGTAGGAAATCAAAAAGGATTAAAGGATTATTACAATCTAAAAAGAATTGCAATATCAAATATTCTTTTAATGATTATCATTTCAGTAATTGCAGCTATAGGTTTTATGAGTTTAAGAACTTATTTGCCTTGGATGTATATAGATGATGAAAATGTAGTAAATATAGCAGCAAAATTATTAATTGTAGCTGGGTTGTTCCAAATATCAGACGGAATACAAGTGGTGGTTTTAGGTGCTTTAAGAGGTTTGCAAGATATGTTTGTGCCTATGTGGTTGGTGTTTGTTTCTTATTGGATTGTAGGTTTTCCTGTATGTTATTATTTAGGTATACATACCAGTTTAGGAACTTTTGGAGTTTGGATAGGTTTATTAGTAGGATTAACAGTTTCAGCCACTTTATTGTATCTAAGGTTTCAACATCTAACAAAAAGATTACTTTTGACAGAGCATTTATAAAATAAAAAAATCAAAAAGAAACATGGAATTACCAAGGTTTATATTAGCAGATAATACAGATTGTCCAGAAGATATTTTTGTGATTCATACAGAATTTCCAAGATTTATCATTAACTTAAAGGATGATGAGATTGAATTGTGGGACGATTTAGAAGGAGCAGATGAAGAAGAGCTTTCTATGCAAGTAGCACAGTTTATAGAAGAAGCATCAGAGTTTTATGATGAAGAAATGAATAAGTATTCTGAGTAATTTTACCGATTCTCGTCCATCGATCATCGAATAACGAAAACCGAATAATCAAATGGCAAAGCTTGTAAGAATATATACAGACAATCCCAACGAAAAAGAAATTCTTAAAATTGTTGAGGTTTTAAAAAATGGAGGTGTTATCATCTATCCGTCGGATACTGTTTATGCCTTAGGTTGCGATATTACCAATTATAAAGCCATGGAAAGAGTGGCAAAAATCAAAAACATTAAGCTAGAAAAAAATTCATTTTCTATTGTATGTAATGATTTAAGTCATTTGTCCGATTATACAAAACCAATTGATACCAGTACTTTTAAAATATTAAAAAGAGCTTTTCCAGGGCCTTATACTTTTGTGTTGCCAGCGATTAACAATATGCCAAAAGCGTTTAAAAAACGTAAAACAGTTGGAATTCGCGTGCCAGATAATAGCATTACAAGAAGAATTATTGAGTTACTAGGAAATCCTTTGGTATCTTCTTCTATTTACGATGAAGATGAGGTGATTGAATATACTACAGATCCTGAATTAATTCACGAAAAATGGGATGATTTGGTTGATGTTGTTATTGATGGCGGTTATGGTGATAATGTTGCTTCAACCGTAATTGATTTAAGTGAAGGTGAGCCTGTAGTCCTTAGAGAAGGAAAAGGAAGTTTAGATATTTTATAAGCCATCATTTTAATGAGTCATCAATTAAGTAGCGAAGATGATTTTTTGTTTTATGCTCTTCAAATCGAAATCAAACAACTTTTAAGTAAAATTCAATCTGTAAAGACAGAAACTTTTGAATTTGAAAACTTTTTAAGAAATGAGTTAGAGAGTGAGATTATAGAGGAGCAAGAATTATCTATACTTTATAAAAATCTCCAAAAAGCTAAAAAAGAAAAAAGACTCGCTCAAAAAAAGAAAGGGAAAAATTATAAAGAACCCATTTCTGTTCCTGTAGTTTCTAAAATTACTGATGAAGAAAAAGTTGTTTTAAAGGATAAGAAAAAACTTTATAGAGAGGCAATGTTGTTTGTACATCCTGATAGGTTTTCTAATAACGAACAGGATGAAAATTTGGCGACAGAAATCACTACCGAATTGATTAGAGTTTACAAACAAGGAACTTTGCAAGAGTTGCAGCAAATACATCAACAAATTACTTCTCAAAAAAATCTTTCTAGCATTCAAATTTCTCAAGAAAAGCAATTAGATACTTTAGAATTGTTACAGCAAAAGAAAAATGAGTTAGAAAAAGAATTGGTTCAACTACAAAAAAGGCATACTTATATTGTTCTTACTACCTATGCCAATCCTAAAGATTATTTACAAGAAGTTAAAGCTTATTATAAAGATAGGTTGTTTAAATTAAGAAAGCGTACAAGAAAAGTAACCTCGTTAAAATAAAATTGGTTTAATCTTTGTAATGTTTTTTTCTAAAAAAAGCTTTGAAAAAAATATCTCTATTGTTTTTTGTGGTTGTTTTTACATCACAAATTTTTTCTCAAGAAATAAGTTTTTTAAAAGGTGCTGTTTTAAATGATTCTATTAGTGTTGTAGATATTACAGTAACCAACAAAAACTTAAAACAAAGTACAAAAACCAATGATTTTGGAACTTTTGAATTGCCTGTTAGGTTGGGAGATTCAATTATGGTTGCTGCCATTCACATTAATCCTGTTACTTTAATAATTACTGATGAGGTTTTAAAAGCCGGGGAGATTAGCGTGGAAGTGAGTGAAAAATTAAATGAGATGGAAACCGTTGTGTTGAATAATTTAATAAGTACTTCTGCTTTAAATTTTAATGTAGGACCAACCACCAATCCTGATCCAGAAAAATT